>CADEGN010000014.1:0-30321 GCA_902826865.1 uncultured Myxococcales bacterium | reverse complement strand
CTACACGCAGATCGTGTGGTCGTCGACGACCGAGCTCGGTTGCGGCATGGCTGCTTGCGGCACCGCCGAGGTGTGGGTCTGCAACTATGCCCCGCAGGGCAACGTCTCCGGGCAATCGCCGTACTAGCACTAGCACTAACACTAGCTCTAGCGAAGTCGTCGCGCAGTGGGCCGCTGAGAAGGCCACCTACGATCACCCGTCGAATTCGTGCTCGGGCACCACCTGCGGGCACTACACGCAGATCGTGTGGTCGTCGACGACCGAGCTCGGTTGCGGCATGGCTGCTAGGCGAGAAAACCGCTGACGCCTATCCCACCGGCGGGGGAAGTGTGTCGCAGGAGAATGTGATGAGCTCGAGTGCGGCCTCGAGGGCCTGCGTAAGATCACCTTGGCAGATGTCCCCCATCAGGCCGTTGGGCACCGAGTTGGTGAACTGATGAAGTCGGGGAGCCGGGGCGGCATCGCCGAACGCAGACACGCAACCTCCGTTCTCTTGACCCGCCACGGTGACGACTACGTAGCGTTCTTCTCCCTGTGCAAACTCGTCGAGACGTGCCTTCGCGCCGGCGGGTGAGACCATCGATTGGTCGTCTTCATCGGTGAGCGTCACGATCACGAGCAACGAGGCTTCGCCGCGGTAAAAGCCCTCGTTGGGGCCTCCAGCGGCATGCTTGTCGGCGAAGGCGACGATGCTATCGAGTGGCCGTTCTTTGCCTTGATCGGAACACACGTTGGTGCATCCCATGGGTTCTTGCGCCAAGCATGTGAAGTTCTCCGCCATGTCGGCGGCGGGCCCCTCGAGCCACGGATCGGCGCCGGTGCCACAATCGGAGCTACCACCGAAGTTGTGATCGACCAGCGCGCCGTCAAGACCCGCGCTTGATCCGTCGCGCACGAAGCTCGAGTTTGTCACGCCGATGCGGTAGCCGAGCGCCCCCTTTTCGGGATTCGCAATGTAGTCATCCAGGACCTGAACGAAGTCGGGGAAGTTTGCGTTCAGGTTGTCCTTCTCTTCCTCCATCGATCCCGAGATGTCGACGACGAAGAGCATGTCGAGGTACTTGCAGCCCTCGCCCGAGGAGCCACCTTCGCCCGCGCCATCGGTATCGATGGCGCCACCGATGTCGTATTCGAGGTCATTGGAGGTGTTGCCGTCGTCGCCGCCGGGCCCGGATCCCCCAGCCGTAGCCCCGTTGTCTTCGCCGCCCGCCGCAGCGCCGCTATCGCCGTCGGCGGTCACCGTGATCCCATCGCCAGCCGCTTCGCCGAAGGGACTATCACCTCGCGTGCCGGGCGAACACGCGACGGCGGTAAGCGAGGTCAACACGATGGTTTGGTTTCTACGCGTCGACATGAGGTCACTCCTGGCCCCGGTTGCCCGGTGCGCCGGCGTGCCCCCTGAACCCCGAGGTGAAACTATGACACGTCGCAGCCGCGGACGACAGGCGGCGACGCTCCCGTCGGGCGCCGGCTGCCTGCCGAGAACGATGGGCCGGCTACAGGAATCACGATGAGCGCCGAGCGCTTTCGTCGCGGTCGCTAGTGGTGGGCGCCCACGCTCGCCTTGGACTCGACGCAGAATCGACCCCCCACCGCCGTGCCGTGGCGGAATAGATGCGATCCCGTCGTCCCGACTTGGACGCCATCGCGGTTGCCCGGATCGTCGGTTGGTCTCAGGGATCGAACGTCGACGCACGAGATCTTCCCCGTTATCCCGAACGCCACCACGAATTCTCGTTGGTCCTGACTAAGTGTCACCCCCCGCGGGGCCGGGACTCGCAGTGCGCCCAGGCAGCCGCCATCGCTGAGGCGCCAGAACGCGAGCTGATGACCAGAAGGGTTCGTGACCGCGACGACGCCGGCTTGTTCGGATATCGCAACGCTCAGGGTCTCACCGATCATGTTGGCGACAACCTCGGCCGGAGCATCAACGGTTGTTGCGCTGCCACCGTGCGGTCGCAGCGTGAACCCACCGCGCGACGTGAGAGGCGAGGGCGTCCCGAAGCGCGGAGCTGACACGACGGCGAGGTCGCCAGCGCTCGTCACGGCGAGATGCCCTGCGTCGAAGCGCTCGTCGGGGATGAGCATTCGATCGCGAAGTTTCCCGCTCTTGATGTCGATCCACGTCACGCAGGGCGGATCGGGCTCACCGCGGGCGCCGCCTCCGTTGGTGACGACCAAAGTGGAGCCGCCATCGACAACCACGCAATCGTGGGGTGCACGGCCAAACGATGGGAACTCGCCGATCACGCGGAGATCGTCGCCGTCGCGGATCACGATGACTCCAGCTCGATCGCGTTCCACTTCCGTCTCGGTTGCGAGCACGGCCGCGCCGCCGTTCACGAATACGCCGTGTCCGTAGAACTGGCGCGAGACCGCGGTGGTGATCGGCGCGATGACCTGCCGCGCCGCCAGATCGACGAGGCACGCACCTGGTCCGTGTTTCTCGAACACCGCTGCGCGCTGCGGAGCACGAGGATCGACGGCCAATCCGTGGGCGAAAAACGTGAGCGGAATCGCAGGCAGCGCAACCCGCTGGTCGAGGTCGAAACTCACCCATGACCAATGGGTACGTTCCCCATCGTCGAGGCCGCTCGCCCCGTGGATGACTCCGCGTGTCGACATGCGCGGAGTATCGTCGCAATTTCGTCTGCGCGCCGAGGGTTTCCGGCAACGTGTGCGCTTCGCGGCCGCGGGAACCGATGGGAGTCGCCGAAACGCGAGATGGAGGGCAGACTCATGGACCATGCGCGACCTTGCAGGTGATCTGCAGCTCGAGTGGTATGCCAGCGAACTACCGTTGCACGGCGGTGTTGTGGCGGACGTCGGGGCAAACGTGGGGCGCCTCTCAGAAGGATTTTGGCGGGCCGCTGGTCCGAGTGGTCGTGTCGTTTCGATCGAACCGCTTGTTGAGCACGCCGAGACGATCTCAGCCCGAATCGCAGCCGTCGGGGCAGGGCGCTGGGCTGTGCTCAACGAAGCGACGTCGTCCCGCGCCGGCCAGCTCACGGTCCACGTGTTCGACGATGAGTTCGGGCGCAACTCCATGGTGGTGGCGGCCGAGCGTCGCTCGGCCGCGTCGCGGCAGGTCGCCTGCCGAGCGTTGGCCGACCAAGTCCCAGACGCGACCGTCGTCAAGATCGATATCGAGGGCCACGAGTACGAAGTCCTCGACGCGGCGGTGCCCGCCATGCCCGGTGTGCAGGCATGGGCGATCGAATTCCATATGGTTTCTGGTCGGCCGCTCGCAGACGCGCTCGGTCGGCTGGCTCGCGCTGGCTATCAATTGCGTGCGGCAGGACGCGCCGCGGATCGTCCCACCGGACCGTGGCGATCGATTCCTATTCATGCGGATCTAAGTTGGTCCGCTGTGCCGGTCGCAAAAATCACAGCCAACGGGGAGCCGTTCAAGATGTTGCACGTCATCGCGGTGAAAAAGTAGCCGCGCCGTGACCCCGTGGAATCCGACCTTGTGCTCGCATCGTCCCGGCCAGGGGGAGCATCGCCCGGCATGGTTGTCTCCTGCGGGGCAAACCCCAAGATGCGCGGATCTGGACCGGTCGAGGCCACGGTGAGGCACCCGAAGCGACGCGCGGAAGGCCCGAGGAGCTGACACGAGCTCGGCGCGTTCGCGCCGCGCGTGTCATCCCTCGACAGTTGGCGCGCTGTTGTGGATCCTTGTGCAGTTGTCGCCTGTTCTCGCCGGGCTCCTGTTCGCAGCTGCGCCTGGCGTGGCGGTCTCTGGCGACGCCGGGTGCATCGATGGGGCGGCCCTTCTGGCGCGCGTGCAGCAATGGTCCGAGTCGAGCTCGCTTCCCGATGACGCGATCATCTCGGTGGACCACACCGCAGCGCGCTTGCACGTTCGTATCGCGCGCGCCGATGGCAGAGCGATGGAGCGTGCATTTGCGCCGCCCCCAGCGAATTGCAACGATGCGGAACTCGTGGCCGTGGTCGCGGTCTCGCTCGCGCTCGACGCCACGTCGACGCCGCTGACGCCACCGCCGACCCAGCCCCCGGCGCTGGTGCCCGCGTCGCCCGAGCAAGATGACGAGCCGCCGCCAGCCCTGAGCCCGCCACCAAAACCACCTGCCACCGTGGAGCCGCGCAAGTCGACGTTCTCGTTGGGTCTCGGCCTCGGCGGCTCGGTCGGCGTCGTCCCCACGCCGGCCTTTGAGTCGGCCCTCGCCTTTCGCGTGCACTGGCCGAGGTTCAGCGTGTTCGTGGCGGGTGAGACCTCGGGCCGGGCACGCGCGCCGCTGGCGAACGGGACGGTGGATATCGCTCGGTTCGCGGCCGCCGCGGGCGTGTGTGTGGCCGTCGGGGTCGAACGGCTCGGCATCGGGCTCTGCGGGGCCGCCGCCGCCGGCGCCATCTGGGCCCGGTCGCGCGGGATCGCCCGACCGGCCAGCGCGACGAGCCCCTGGCTGTCGGTGTTCCCCCGCGCCGAGCTGTCGCTGGCCCTCGATCGCCGCTGGTCCCTTGTGCTCGTCAGCGACGCGAATATCGGGATTGTCCGCCCGAGCATCGTGGCCACCCAGCAAAGCGTTGGCACGCGGGTGGAGCTTCCGACCCCGCGGGTGGGGTGGCGTGGCTTGCTCGAGGTCAGAGTTCGGTGGGGAACCCCACGCCCCGCTCGATCTCGCCCATAGGGCTGGCCGTCGTGGGAGAATTTTCCCCCAGGGGGTGAAGGGACTGCCGGCCCGTGCATAGATGGTGTGTGGCCACGGACGTCGCGATTCCCACGGCCGAGCTGTTCCGGCAGCACGCTCGGTTCGTCGCGCGGTTCCTCGTTCGCTACGGGGCGGACCAAAGCAGCGTCGAGGATCTGATCCAGGACGTGTTCCTGGTCGCCCATGCCCACGGCGGCTACCACCCGGGACCGGCGAAGCCGACGAGCTGGTTGGGCGCCATTGCCATGCGGCTCGCCACTACGCACCGCCGCAAGGTTCGCTTGCGACGTCACGCGCACACCGGCGGCGACGTCGACGACCGCGCGAGCGACGTCCCAACGCCCGAGGTCCGGTGCGACATCGATGCACGCATGCAGCAGCTTCACCGCGCGCTGCAGCAATTGCCACCTGAGCATCGCACGACCTTCATCCTATTCGAGCTAGAGGGCGAATCGTGCGCCTCCATCGCTGCCGCCATGGAAGTGCCCGTCGGCACGATTCACTCGCGCTTGCACGTCGCGCGTCGACGCTTGCGCGAGGCGATCGCGCGCGAGGCCCACGACGCCAAAGACATCGCCCCAACGGAGGCACGTTATGGATGAGCTAAGACCACTGCGTAGCAGCGAGCGTGATCCGCTTGCACGGCTGCTCGAACACGGCGCCGGCCTCGAAGTCGAGTACGATGTCGAAGCAGGCCTCGCGCGTCACCTCCACTTGGTTCAGACCGTCCCAATCACCGCACCCATCGCTGCCGCGACCCGACGCGGGTGGTGGGCGATGGGTGGTGGGGTCGTCGTCGCTGGTCTCACCACCGCGTGGCTTGCGGCGAGTCAACCATTGTCCTCGCCGTCAGCGACGGTGGGCCCGCCGACGGTGGTCGCGGTGACCCAACCCGTGGTGCCTTCGGCGGCCTCGATCGCGACGACAGTGCCGGTGCCCGGTGGCACGACGCTTATGGCGAAGCCCGATGTGGTCATCGCCGACGCGCCGGTGGCCAAGGCGGCCGCGACCGTCGGCGAGGTTTCCACGCCGAGGGCCAAGCGCGCGGCCAGTCCGGCAGCGAGCCGACGTGACGCGGCCCCCGCCGTGGAGACTCCCGGCGATGTGGCACCGACGATCGATGACTCGGTTGTTCGCGAGGCCGCCAACGTCAAGGAGGCCCGTCGACGCCTGGCATCGGGCGACTTCGCCGGGGCGATCGCGACCTGCGACCGGGGCGACGGCGAGTTCCCGAGCGGCGTGCTCGGGGTCGAGCGCGACGGGTTGCGGGTACTGGCGCGGTTGCGTCGCGACGCTGACGCGTCGGCACGAGGACGGGCCGCCAGCTACCTCGCCGCGCATCCAACGGGTCCCGTTTCCGAGCAGATCCGCGACGCACTTTGACCAACCCGGCGTCCCGGTTGGGGCGCCTGCGGCCAGCAATTTTGCGGCTGGACGCGCCTAAACGGGGTGGCACTGGCCTGGCCTGCCTGAACGCGGCAGGCTGAGGCCACTCCATGGACATCGATCACGACGGTGCCCGCTGTGCCGACGAGCCCTCTGTGTCGCCCATGGGCGGAACCGTCGTCCTTGCCAACGGAGTCGAGTTGCCACGACTTGGCCTCGGTGTGTTTCGGATCGGCCCTGGCGGTGCCGCCCGCATAGCGGTGTTGGATGCGCTGCGCGCCGGTTACCGCCACATCGATACGGCTGCGATCTACCGCAACGAAGTCGAGGTCGGACGCGCTGTGCGGCAGTGGTGTGATGAGACCGGCCACGTTCGCGCGGATGTCTTCATCACGACCAAGCTGTGGAACGAAGACCAGGGCTACGATCGCGCCCTGCACGCATTCGATTCCAGCGAAGCGTCACTCGGTTTAGGTGTCATCGATCTGTTCTTGCTGCACTGGCCGGTGCCGGGTAAGCGCAACGACAGCTGGCGTGCGCTCGAGCGTGTGTTCGCCGAGGGGCGCTGCCGCGCGATCGGTGTCAGCAATTTTACGATCAAACACCTCGACGAGTTGCTTGCGGGCGCGCAGGTGGTCCCGCACGTAAATCAGATCGAGCTTCATCCGTTTCTGGTTCAAACCGCGTTGGTCGAGCGGTGTCGAGTCGAGAAGATCCAGACCGCAGCCTACTCGCCCCTGACCAAGGGTCGCATGCTTGGCGATCCGGTCGTCCAAGCTGTCGCCAAGGAGCTCGGCGCCACCGCAGCGCAAGTGATGATCGCTTGGGGCCTCGCCCACGGGCACGTGGTCTTGCCGAAGACGACCGATCCTCGGCGCATGGCTGGGAACCTCGCGGCCACGCGCGTCGCGCTCGGCGGCACGCGACTCGCCCGACTCGACAAACTCGATCGCGGCCTGCGAACGGCGTGGGACCCGAGCCAGGTCGAGTAGGCCAACGCCGAGCGAGCGCCAAGCCTAGGCCGCGCGAAAGCAGGCGATAGACGGGGGCTTGCGGCCCATCCGTCGCGGTTTCGCGGGCGGGGGCGACGGGGTATCCTCCCACGCCGCCCGACCGGGGGCGATCGGGGTTTTCACGTAGATGGCGACCGAGAACAAGTCAGCGCTCAACATCGAAGACGAGATGCGTAGTTCGTTCCTCGACTACGCGATGAGCGTCATCATCTCGCGCGCGCTGCCCGATGCGCGCGACGGTCTCAAGCCGGTCCATCGTCGCGTGCTCTACGCGATGAACGAGCTGCGCAACACGCATGCGCAGCCCTACAAGAAATCGGCGCGTGTCGTCGGCGATGTGATCGGCAAGTACCATCCCCACGGCGATCAGTCTGTCTACGACGCGCTCGTCCGCTTGGCGCAGGACTTCGCGATGCGCTACCCCCTGGTCGACGGCCAGGGAAACTTCGGATCGATCGATGGCGACGCCCCGGCGGCCATGCGTTACACCGAGGTACGCATGCAGAAGCTGGCGAGCGAAATGCTCGCCGACATCGACAAAGAAACCGTCGACTGGGTCCCGAACTACGACGACAAGGAGCTCGAGCCGAGCGTGATGCCGGCTCGCGTGCCCAACCTGCTGCTCAATGGCGCGGTTGGCATCGCGGTCGGGATGGCGACGAACATCCCGCCGCACAATCTCACCGAGCTCATCGACGCCACGCTCGCACTTATCGATCGCCCGGACACAGACATTCGCGGGCTCCTCCAGTACGTGCGCGGGCCGGACTTCCCCACCGGCGGGCTCATCATCGGTCGCGGCGGAATCATGCAGGCGTACGCGGGTGGGCGCGGAAGCATCACTGTGCGCGCGCGCTGCGAGATTGAGGAGGACGAGAAGGGTCGCGAGGCCATCGTCGTCACGGAGATCCCCTACCAAGTCAACAAGGTCCGGCTCATCGAGCGCATCGCCGAGCTGGTTCGCGAGAAGCGGATCGAGGGGATTTCCGACGTCCAGGACTATAGCGACCGCACCGGTATGCGGATCTGGATCCAGATCAAGCGGGATTCGGCGGGGCAGGTCGTCCTCAACAACCTGTACAAGCTCACGGATTTGCAGACGTCGTTCGGCGTCAACATGATCGCGATCGTTCACGGTCGACCGATCTTGTTGAACCTGCGCGAAGCGCTCGTTACCTTCATCGATCACCGTCGCTCGGTGGTCACGCGGCGGACCCGATTCGAGCTGCGAAAGGCGATGGAGCGGCGCGAGGTCGTCGAGGGCCTTGGGGTGGCCGTCGACGCGATCGATCGTGTGATCGCGATCATTCGCGGTGCCAGCGATCCCGACGCCGCCAAGGAAGCGCTGATGTCCGAGCCGCTCGAGGGCTTCGGCTCGTTCCTCCAGCGCTGTGAGCGGCCGGCCGAAGAAGTCGAGGCCGCGCGCAGGGGCCCGTATCGGCTCAGTGAGCGCCAGGCCCGTGCAATCCTCGACATGCGATTGCAACGACTCACCGGGCTCGAGCGCGAGAAGATCGAGGGCGAGTACAAGGAGCTCTGCGTCGAGATCGCCCGGCTTGAGGCGATCCTGGCTGACAGCACCCTGCTAATGAAGGTCATTCGCGACGAGCTCGTCGCGATCCGCCATGAATATGGCGATCCCGAGGGACAGACCGCCGGGGATGGATCGCCCGAGAGCAAGGGGTCGCGCCGGACGCAGATCATCGAGGGAGAGGACGAAATTGATCCCATCGATCTCGTCGCCGACGAGTCGATGGTCGTGATGCTGACGCGCAACGGCTATATCAAGCGCTTGTCGATCGAGGAGTACCGGGTTCAGGGCCGCGGCGGCAAGGGTGTGAAAAGCGGAGGTGGACGCGACGACGACGACTTCGTCACCGAGGTGTTCGAGGCCGGGGCCCACGCCAACGTGCTGCTTTTCACCAACACCGGCCGCGTGTTCCGCAAGCGGGTCTACGAGCTTCCACTTGGCCGGCGCGACAGCGCGGGCAAGGCCCTCGTGAACTTCCTCGAACTTCGCGAGGGCGAGAAGGTGATCGAGATGCTTGCCTATCGTGAGGGCGAGATCACTGATGATCACCACATCGTTACGGTCACCAAGAACGGCTACATCAAGCGCACGGCGCTCGGCGAGTACGAGAATATTCGGACCACCGGCCTGAACGCCGTTGTGATCGACGACGACGACCAGCTCATCGCAGTTCGGCTGACCGACGGCAAGCAGCATGTGATCATGAGCAGCGCCGACGGCATGGCGATTCGGTTTGATGAGAACGAGGCCCGTCCGATGGGACGGCAGGCCCGCGGTGTGCGGGGGATGGGCTTGCGTGAGGGTGACACCGTCGTTGCGATGGACGCGGTCGCGCCGGATGCCACGGTGGATCTACTCACTGTGTGCGAGAACGGATACGGCAAGCGCACGCCGGTCAGCGATTACCGTTCGCAGAGCCGTGCCGGTCTCGGGCTCATCACGATCAAGGTCACCGAGCGCAACGGCAAGGTTGTCGGTGTGCTGCCGGTGACTGCGACCGATCAACTCATGGTGGTGACCAGTGCGGGCAAGGTCATCCGTACTCGGGTCGACGAGATCAGCGTGCTCGGGCGCAATACCCAAGGGGTGCGGATCATTCGTATCGACGACGGCGAGCGCGTCGTTGCGGTCGCGCGGCTCGCCGATGCGGACGACGGCGAGGCCGATGAGACCCCGCCGGCCGCCGCCGGGGAGACGCCGCCCCCGGACCCCGGCCCGGAGTGAGTCGCCGATGCCGTTGGCGGCTGTCGTCCTCGTCGCGCTGCGCCTTGCCGGGCCGGCAGCGGCCGAGGTCGAGGTGCCCGCGACCGCCGGTGTGACCGCACCGGTGCAGAGCGATCCGTTCGCGCTGCAGTGGTTCGCACCGCCTGAGTGTCCGCAGCACGATGCGATGCGCGCCGCGATCGAGGCTCGGCTCGGCCGCGCGATCGCGCATCCGCTGGGCGACGGCGTGATGGTCGAGGCACGCGCAAACAAGGACGACGATGGTCGGTTCACGGTGGTGCTCGACCTGAGGCGACCTGAGGACGCTGCGCATCGCGAGCTCGATGGGGCGAGCGATTGCGCCGGCGCGGTCGAGGCCGCCGCGCTAGTGATCGCGATCGCGATCGATCCGGAACTGCAACTCCGTGTGCCCGAGCCCGGGCCTGAGCCCGATTCCGAACCCGCGCCCGAGCCCGTACCCGTGCAACCGACGCAGGCGACCGATGACGAGCGGCCGGGCGGCGCCGAGCCGGCGCGCCTGCAGCCGGTGCGGCGACGTGTGCCAGCGCGGGTGGCGATCGGGGCCGGTGCCGCGGCGTCGGTCGGCGATCTGCCGACGCTCGGCGGTCACGGACGTGTCTACGTGGCGCTCGTCAAGCCAAACTGGCGCGTGGAGCTCGGTGGCGGCGTTGGCGGATCACCTCCGCTACGCAGCGGTGATCAGCGGGTGGATCTGTGGCGATGGAACGTGTCGCCGCGTGGATGCCTGACGTTCGCGCCGCGAAGCTGGCTTGAGGTGTTGCCGTGCACGGGCCTCGACGTCGGCGAGACGCGGGTGCGGGTTCGGCCGGCGATTACGAACACGCGCGACAGCAATCTGTGGGTCGCAGCGGCGATCGGCGCGGCCGTGATTTTCGTGCCCACGCGCCGGTTCGGCGTGCGGCTTGGGCTCGATCTCGTGGCCCCGCTCCGGCGCCACTCGTACGCGTTCTCCCCCGGAGCGTCGCTGCACCGAACTTCGCCGGTGGTCGGATCGGCCAGTTTGGCGTTCGAGCTCCGGTTGCCGTGAGGGGCGGCCAAGGGTTCGGTCCGCGCGCGGCGTCCTCGGCGCGGATCGGGTCGCGGGGCAACGAACCGCCGCCTGGCGCCCGATCGCCGGGGCCTCAGAAAATCGTGATGGGATCGGGGGGCGCGCGGAACCAATGACCGTGATGCCCCCCGCTCTCGCCCTCGACCCCCCGACCGACACCGGTCGGCGGACGCGGACCGTCGAGGTCGCGGCGCGGGTTGAGGAGCGCGCCCTCGCGGCGATCTATGGCGAGCACCACGATTTTGTGTGGCGGTCGCTGGTGCGCCTTGGGGTCGGCGATGCCCGCCTCGAGGACGGCGTGCACGACGTCTTCATCGTGGTCGCGCGGCGACTGCATGAGTTCGAGGGCCGCGCCACCATACGGAGCTGGTTGTTCGCGATCACCATGCGCGTAGCGCAATCGATCCGGCGCGACGCGGCTCGGCGGGTGCGCAACGAGGCGCGGCTCGCCGCCGAGCCGGTGCCCGCCCACGTCCCGCACGAGGATGCAGACGCCAGTCGCACCTTGCGCGCGTTGCTCGACTGTCTCGACGACGACAAACGTGCGGTGTTCGTGATGGCCGAGCTCGAAGGGATGACCGCGCCGGAGATCGCGGTGGTGGTGGGCGCGAAGCAAGCGACCGTGTACTCGCGGTTGCGACTCGCGCGCGAGCAGCTCGCGCGCGAGGTCCGACGCCGCACCGCACACGAGCAGACCAAGCGAGGTGGACGATGAGCGAGCACGACGTCCTCGCTGATTTGATCGCTGCCGAGCGGCGCAGCCCCCCGGTACCGGCCGCGGGTCGGACGGCCGCCGGATGGCAGCGCCTTCGCGGCAGCCTGGCCGCGGGGCTGCCGCTGACGGGCATCGATCTGCCCCCGGGCGTGATCGAATCTGCGGCCGGCAACGCCGTCGGCGTGGCCAAGGCCGCGGCGGTCGGCAAGGCGGCCTCTACATCCTGGACGGTATGGGTGGGATCGACGTGGGTGGGTAAGACGATCGCCTCCGCGGCTGTGGCAGGGACGATCACCTCCGCCGGTGCGCTCGCGACCGAAGTGCTGCAGCGGCGCGACGCACCGGCGGCGGTTGTGGTGGAGAAGGCCGAGCTCATCGCCGCGCCCGAGGCAGCGATCGTCCCCGCGCATTGGGTTGAGCCCGCTGCGATCGCGACACGCAGTGCGGCGATTGCCGTGGGCGCAGAGCCAATCGTTCACCAGGTCCAGCCCGAGCCATTCGCGAGTCGGCCCGCGCGCGCCCGACCCACGCCCGCGCCGGCGGCCGGTGGCACCGTCGCGGTGCAGACGCCGAGTTCGCTCGATCGCGAGTCGGCGCTGATCGCTTCGGCCCAGGCCGCGCTGAAGCGCGGCGATGGCAAGACCGCCGCGGCCAAGCTCGCCGCGCACGCACGCCGATTCCCGCGCGGGATCATGGCCGAGGACCGCGAGGCGCTGGCGGTGATCGTCCGTTGTCGCGGGGGCGATGCGAGCGCGAAGGCGGCGCGCAACGAGTTCCTGCGCCGCTGGCCCCGGTCGGTACACGCCGTACGCGTGCGCGCCGCCTGTGCCGACCCGCTCAAGTAAACGGGCCGGGCGTTTCGATTTGTAGAGGTTGGTTCTAGGGCGGCGCACCCGTGGTGGGTGCGCGTCTGCCACCGAAGGCATGTTGACGTGTAACGATGGGAGTGTTCCGATGACGAACGTGACGATCTCGGCCCGATGCGGCCTGGTGGGGATGATGTGTGCGATGCCGGCGGCCTGCGTGCTGCCGAGTCCGCTGGGCGATCTCGATACCGACGGCAGCAGTAGTGGTGCCGAGACGGGTGGCGGTGAGGCCAGCGTGGGCGGGACGTTCTCCATGGACGGAAGCAGCGAAACCGGCGCGCACCTGCCGGGCCGCGCGACCGGGGTCGACATCCTGTTCGTGATCGACAACTCGGGATCGATGGGCGAGGAGCAGAAAGGACTGGCCGACGCGATCGATTCGTTGGTTGACGGCCTCGACCTGATCGATGGGGTCAACTATCGCATCGGCATCACCACCACCGACAACGGCAATCCCGTGTGCGGCAACAGCACCTCGCCCGAGGCCGGGGGGTTGCAGCTGTCGAGTTGTCTCGGACGTTCGAGCCAGTTCATCTTCAACGGCAACCCACCCGCCGACGCGGCCGCGACCTGCACGGATATCTGCACCCACCAGGACAGCGATATCTCCGTGATCCCCACCGTCGTCGAGGGCGACGACGTGCCGAGGGCGCGCCCGTGGATCGAAGGCGGGGCCGGGGGGACGAACATCTCCGGCGTAAGCCTCGGCGAGGCGTTGCGCTGCGTGATGCCCCAGGGCATCGCAGGCTGTGGGTTCGAATCGCCGCTCGAGTCGGCGTACAAGGCCGTGCTGCGGAGTCAGTCCGCTGCGGAGCAGCAGTTCGCCTTCTTCCGCCCCGACGCGCACATGGTCCTTGTGTTCGTGACCGACGAGACCGACTGCTCGCACAACAACGAGTACAAGAGCATCTTCCTGCCGGAAGCGAGCGGAGGTAACCCGATCTTCTGGACCGATCCGACGGCGCCGCAACCGACCTCGGCCGTCTGCTGGAACGCCGGAGTGGCCTGCACCGGCAATCCAGCCGGTTACGACGAGTGCCACGCGGTCAACCGTGACATCGATGGCAACACCGACGTGCCCGACGAACAGGCTGTGCTGCGGCCACCCTCGCGCTACGTCGAGTTCTTCGACGCGATCCGCCAGGAGAAGCTCGCGGCCCATGGCACCTCGGTCTTCATGTTCGGCCTCGTAGGCGTGCCCACCGGATACCCCGCCGTTCCGATCCCCTACGCCCCGTCCAGCGATCCCGGGCGCCAGGCCGACTTCGGCATCGGCTATGGCTGCGAGAGCAGCAACGGCGGCGCGCTCCCACCGGTGCGCCAGCTCGAGGTGATCGAGCAGTTCCCGCTCCCGAGCCTCGGCAGCCAGCTGTACTCGATCTGCGATCCCACCTTCTCGGGTTTTTACGACGGCATGCTCGGCCAACTTGCGCCGTTGCTCGGGACCTGAGGCCCGCCTAAGATGGGCCTTCCATGGCGAATGCCAAGCAGAGCACGACAGTGGCGGTTTCCATCGCCGGGTTTACCCCCGAGCAATGGAAGCAGCATATGGACACCGACGAGGACTGGACGGAGCGCCTCGACGGCGTTGGCGAGGCTGCCGTGCGCGAGGTCCTGGTGGCGTTGCAGCACGCCGAGGCCGATGTTCGGGCCCTGGCGTGCAACCTCGTCTACGCGATCGGGATCGACGGTCTGGGTGGGCATGCCAACGAAGCCGTCGAACTGCTCGCGAAACTCGTCGCCGGTGAGAGCAAGGCCAAGGTCAAGGCGCGCGCGCGCATGGTCCACGACAGCATGGCCGAGGAGCTGTCGCGGGTGACGATCCGCCGAGAGATGCCTTGGCTCGCGAGCTATGCCGCCGCCGCGTTGCCTGCCGCCATCGGGGCGCTCGCCGACGAACGGCCGGCCGTGCGGCTGCAGGTCTACGTCTGGCTGTCCAACGCGGGCGCGATTGGGGCCGAGCATCGGGCCGTGTTGGTGGGGCGCTTGGAGGCCGCGGTTGGTCGCGAGACCGACGCGATCAGCAAGCGGGCCGCCGAGCTCGCCCTCGAACGTGCCCGCCAAGCCTGAGCCCATCGTCGCGTGGGTGGGAGAAGTGCTCCCGGGCGCGACACGACAACAGCCGGATCAGATCAGCACGCCCAGCTGGGCCGAGAAGGTCCACGGGCGCGGGAAGAACTGTGCGACGTCAAACTCGGTCTTGCTGAGCTTGTCGCACGTGGGTTTGGCGGAGAAGTTGCGGGTGCACAGATCGCCAGCGAAGGGGACGATCGCCTCGAAGCGGGGGCCGAGGGTCCAGCGCTTGCCGAGGAGAAACCCAAGCCCGAGTACCACGCCGATCGCACCCCGTCGCGCCGTCGCCGTGTAGTCGAGACGCACGGCCTGCGGCGGATCCCCGTCGATCGAACCGTTGCCGCTCACGTGGTAGCGCGACTGGAAATACCCCAGGGTGAGCCCGACGTACGGATCGAAGCGCGAGCGCATCACCAGGTGGAGCAGGGTACCTGCGCCGACATAAAGGAAGCCAAGGCTTGCGGTGGATTGCTCGAGCTGGACGTCGCCCGGTTCGGTGGCGACGTCGGAAACGGTCAGCGGGCCGCGACCGCCGGCCACGCGCAACACCGGGACAAAGCGACCAAACCGGTAGCCACCGGTGAAATCGAACCATGCGGCAGCCTTCAGAGACTTGCATTGATCCTGGCCGCACCGGGCGAAGCCGATCCCTCCCTGCAAGAGGATGCCCTTGCGCAGCGGATCCGGCCAACGCTTCGGCTTGGTCGCGGATGGATCCCACTCCTCGTCCCACACTCGCTTGCGCGCCGGCACCGACACGGGTGCCGCGGCCTTCGGCTCAGGTGGACTCAACGCGGCTGGTTGCTCCTCGCCCGCGTCCGGGTCGACCTCGCTCGCCGCGGCATCATCGGTGTCCGTATTCTCGTCGTCGCCCGTCGGGACTTGTGTCGCGTCGGTCGGCGCAGGCGCGGTCTCATCCGCGGCGGGTTCGGGCGCGGTTGGGTCGGCCGTCGGTTCGGTTGTCGTCGGCGCCGTGATCGTGGGTGGCCGAGCGGCGCTCGGCGCTAGTCCACGCGGGCGCTGCACCGGCACCGGTTCGAGCAATGTGCCCGTCAGAATGATCGCTGCCGTGAACCCGGACATGCTGGAGCGCCGGCGGGAGGCTGGCACGAGTACGTCGCCGCGCGCAACGCTCTTGGGTCGGCTTCGCTTGCGAACGCACAACCGGGTCACGGCCGTGGATTCCCGCAGCGGTTCGGTCTACCGTGGCCACCATCGATGGCCGCACTCGAGCTTCCTACCGCGGTGGCACTGCGCGCCGTTCGCGACGCTGCACAGGTCTGTCGCGCGGTGTCGGCGGGCGCAATCCGGGCAATCACGAAGTCGGATCAGAGTCCCGTAACGATCGCCGACTATGCCGCCCAGGCCGTGGTCGTGCACGTGCTCACCGAGGAGTTCCCTGACGCCGTGGTCGTCGGGGAGGAGTCGGCCGAGCTGCTACGCTCCGACGATGAGTTGTGTGCCGGCGTGCTCGCGGCGACGCGTGTCGTCTGGCGCGATGCTGATCGCGAAGCTGTCTTGGCCGCGATCGATGCCGGCGCCCGGCGATCGACCTCGGATCGGAGCTACTGGACGCTCGATCCCATCGATGGCACCAAAGGCTTTCTGCGCCGCGAGCAATACGCCGTCTGCCTCGCGCGTGTCGACGGCGACACGCCGACCGTCGCAGCCCTGGCCTGTCCAAACCTCGCGCACGACCTCGTTCCGGGGGCTGTGAGTGTGGTCGGCCAAGGCAGCGTCCTGGTCTGCGGAGCCGTCGGTCCGGTGTGGCGCGGCGGCATCGAGCACAGTGCTCCGCTTGCCGAAGTCGCATTCGCCGACGAGCCGGGCATCGTCGCCATCACCCACTCGGTCGAGGCCGAGCACACGCGCATCGATCGCGTGCACGTCATCGCCGAGCGCCTAGGCCGACCGGTGCGGGCGATCCCGTGCGACTCCCAAGCCAAGTACGCGCTTGTCGCCCAAGGCATCGCCCACGCGTACATGCGCATCCCGACCCGCCCGGACCGCGTCGAGACCGTCTGGGATCACGCCGCCGGTGTCGCGCTCGCCACCCGCACCGGGGTAATCGTGACCGATCTCGCCGGCAAGCCCATCGATTTTTCGAGCCCGCCCGGGCTCGCGGCCAACTACGGCATCCTCTGCGCACACCCACGCGTGCATGCCGATTTCCTCCGCGAGCTCACCGCCCTCGGACTCTCGGCCGAGCCCTGAACGTCTTTTCGAGGAACCGCGACCATGAGCAAGCCCGATCATCACCACGACGGCCGCGCCGGCACGCGCAGCCGCGAACTATTTGCCGCTGCCTCCAAGGTGATTCCGGGGGGTGTGAACTCCCCCGTGCGCGCGTTCAAATCTGTCGGTGGCGATCCGCCGTTTGTGCGCCGCGCCAACGGCTGCCGGATCTGGACCGAAGATGGTGCTGAGCTGATCGACTACGTCGGGACGTGGGGGCCCGCGATCCTCGGTCATGCCCATCCCGAGGTCGTCGAAGCGGTGCAACGCGCGGCGCGAGATGGTTTGAGCTTCGGCGCACCCACGGCGGCGGAGGTCGAGATCGCCGAACTCCTGTGCGAGATGGTGCCGAGCTTGCGCGGCGGGATGGTGCGGTTGTGCAACTCGGGGACCGAGGCGACGATGAGCGCGCTCCGCGTTGCGCGCGGCTTCACCGGTCGCGACAAGATCATCAAGATGGATGGGGCCTACCACGGCCACGCCGATGTGCTCCTTGTGGCCCCCGGGTCGGGCGCCGCGACCCTAGGAATCCCCGGCTCGGCAGGTGTGCCGGAGCTCGTGGTGGTCGACACCTTGGTCGCGGCATGGAACGACATTGGTGCCGTCCAGGCTCTGATCGAGCAGCAAGGCGAGGCGATCGCGGCGATCATCATCGAGCCGGTGGTTGGCAACATGGGCTGCGTTCCGCCGCGCCCCGGGTATCTCCAGGCCCTGCGCGAGCTGACCGAGCGGGCGGGGATCGTGCTCATCTTCGACGAAGTGATGACCGGTTTTCGCCTGGCACGTGGCGGGGCGCAGGAGCTCTACGGGATCACGCCCGACCTAACGACGCTGGGCAAGATCATCGGCGGAGGCATGCCCGTGGGCGCATACGGCGGACGACGCGACATCATGGAGCGCGTCGCTCCGGTCGGAAACGTCTACCAAGCGGGAACCTTGAGCGGGAATCCGGTCGCGGTCGCGGCGGGGCTTGCAACCTTGCGGATCCTCGAGCGCGAGCGTCCATGGCCTGAGCTCGATCGCCGCGCCCAGCGATTGTGCGACGGATTGGCCGAGCGGGCGAGCAAGCACGCGCTGCCGTGGACCGGCACCCGTGTCGGCTCGATGTTCACCGGATTTTTCCAGCACGGCGAAGTGTGGAACTACGAGGATGCGAAGCGGAGCGACACGCGGCTCTTCGGCGCCTATTTTCGCGAGATGCTCGCCGCCGGGATCTACCTCGCACCATCGCAGTTCGAAGCGGGATTCTTGTCCATCGCCCACGATGATGCGGCGATTGCGTCTACGCTCGACGCCGCCGATCGGGCGATGGCCGCGGTTGCAGCCGCCCGGTGATCGCTGCCATGGCGGACTTCGACGAGCGGCTCGCCAGCCTGCCGCGACTCGGCATCGGGGTGAGCACCGAGTACGGCGCACGCGAGGGACCCGCCGCACTCGATCCGCTTGAGCTGCGCCGTTGCGAACCCTCGCTTGCGGCGTTCATGGAGGTCGGCGTCGAGCTGGCCAAGGGCCTCGACGCCAACACGTTGGCGTGGTGCCGAGCTGGCCATGCGACCACGTACCACTTTCTCGACATCAACCTCGACGAGCACGAGGATCTCGACGCGGCCTTTCTTGCGCAAATGCGCGCGACGATCGACGTGCTTGCGCCGCGTTGGTTGTGCGGTGATGCGGGGCTGTGGCACTTCGGTGCCCGCGATCGCGGGCAGATGCTGCTGTTACCCCCGGTGCTCGAGCCCGAAGCTGTCGCGCCGATGGCGGCGGGTGTGATTGCCCTGCGCGAGGCCACCGGCCTCGAGGTGTTGCCGGAAAACCCGCCGGGACCGGCGTTCGTCGGCCGCCTGCACATCCTCGAGTTCTTCGCCGCGCTGGCCGATCGCGCCGACACCGGACTGCTCCTCGATTGCGCCCATCTCGCCATGTTTCAGCGCGCGCGGGGCCACGCGCTGCTCGATGGCTTTGACGCCGTGCCGTGGGATCGGGTGGTCGAGGTCCATGTTGCCGGCGGCAGTGAGCACGAGTGCGACGGCTTTGCCTTCGTCGAAGACGACCACGGGCCCGAGGTGCTTGCGGATACTTGGCTTTTGTTCGAGGCCGTCGTCGCGCGTGCACGAAATCTGAGAGCAGTGGTCGTCGAGTGCGAGCGCAATCCGATCGCCCAGGCCGTACCGCTGCTCGAGCGTGTGCGGTCGATCTGGGGGGCCGCGTGAGCGTCGACGCCTGCAACCCGCGGCGCGTTCAAGCGACGCTGGTGGCGATGATGTTCGATCCGGGGTACGCCGCGCGCGTGCGTGACGGCCGCGAGGGCGCGGGGTTGTCGGCGCGAGAGCGCGCGATGTTGGCAGGCGTGGATCCGCGGGCGTTGACGGCGGACCCGTATCGCCGCGCGCGGGCCGTTACGGCGCTGCTCGACGAGTACCCAGTCACCATTGCGCTGATCGGCGTGGCGGGGGCAGAGCCGTTCTTCGCGAGCGCGGAGTTTCGCGCGATCGTGAACGCGCGCGGAAGCATGGCGATCGCGTTTGGCCGTTGGGTGGGCAAGCGGGCCGGGGGAATCGGGCCGCTCGAACACGCGCTGGCAGAGGTGAGGCGGCCGCACTTGCTGAGCGCGGGTGTCGATGTGATCGCGTGCGCAGCGAACGTGCGCACGCGGATCCTGGCGAGCGGCACGCTTGCCTATCACGCGGATGCGCGGGGTCGGCTGGGGCCCGACCTCGTTGCGCGGCTGGATCTCGCTGCGCTGCTGGCCAAAGGCCATGGCTTCGCGTTGCCGCGGGTTCCGGATCGCGGCGCTGAGTATGTGCTGGTGGAGAGCCGGCCCGATGGATCGGTGGATGTCGGCACCGCGTCCGAAGCACTCGTCCGACTGCTCGTCTTCGCCGAGCGCGGGAAACCACGGGCGGCGGTGCGGACCGAGGCCGCGCGGCTCGGGGCAACGCCCGAGGAGGCCGACGAGCTCATCGACGATCTGGTTTCACAGGGGTTACTGGTCGTCCTGTGAAGTTCCGCGGAAACGAGAAACCTACGCTGCTCCTGCCCGCTGGGCCGCAGCCATCCGCCCCAACCGGGTATGCTCGCGGCCGATGGGCGACGCCCTAGACACCCGGGACATCGCGGACGCGGGTGCGCTGGTCGAGCTCGAGCGTGACGTCGCCCGCGAGGCCACGCGCATGCGCCTGTTTGGCGCTGCGGAGGTGGTGCGCAAGATCTCGAGATTTACCCTGCTCGAGCGCGTGGGCTCGGGCGGCATGGGCACCGTATATGCCGCGTACGATCCCGAGCTCGACCGCCGTGTTGCCGTCAAGCTGCTCGACCCGCACGCCAGCGGCGATATCGACACCGATACAAATGCGCGCCGGCTTCTCGCCGAGGCGCGGGCGATGGCCAAGCTCTCGCACCCAAACGTGGTGACCGTCTACGAAGTTGGGGTCCACGAAGAGAGTGGCAAAACGCCCGTGGTCTTCGTGGCGATGCAGTTCATCGCCGGCCTCACCCTGCGCCAATGGGTCGAGCGTCGCGCGCCGGATTGGCGGCGGATCGTCGCAGCGTACGTGGATGCGGGGCGCGGGCTTGCGGCCGTCCACGCAGCGGGACTGATCCATCGTGACTTCAAACCGGACAACGCGATGATCGCCGATGAACACGAGCGCGTGGTCGTGATGGACTTCGGTCTGGCGCGCGAGGGGAGCGGGCGTCGGATGCCGCTCGATCGCACGGCCATGCAGCACGTCGGCGACGAGGTGACCCACGACGCCGGTGTGGGCGGAACGCCGGCATACATGGCGCCGGAGTTGTTCAGCGGTATGCCGGCCAGTGAACGCACGGATCAGTTTGCGTTTTGCGTGTCGCTCTTTGAAGGCCTATGGGGTCAGCGGCCGTTCTCGGGCAGCAGCTTGTCTGAGCTGGTGCGAAACCTAGATGATGGCCGCGTCTTCCAGCCACCCGAGATGCGCGGGGTGCCGAGTACGGTCCGGCGCGCGGTGCTGCGTGGGCTGGATCTCCGGCCAGAGCGCCGCTTTGCCGACATGGCCGAGCTCGTCGAGATGCTCGATCGCGCGATCGTCCCACGTCATCGCGCGCGCAATGCCGCGTTCGTGGCCATGCCGGCGGTCGCGGCC
Source organism: uncultured Myxococcales bacterium (assembly GCA_902826865.1). GTDB lineage: Bacteria > Myxococcota_A > Polyangia > Nannocystales > Nannocystaceae > Xiheibacterium. The sequence continues at coordinate 9,417 of CADEGN010000014.1, read as the reverse complement.
GCGCTGTGGATCAGCACTCGGGGCGCGACCTCGGCGTCGTGCGATCCGGGCGATGCGGTTGCGCGGGTTTGGAACGATGACTCGCGTACCGGTGTCCACGTCGCGCTGACTGGCGCGCAGGAGAGTGGAGCAGAAGAGCTCGAATCTCGGTTGGTGGGGCGGATCGATGCCTGGACGCAGAATTGGGCCGGGGCGTTCGAGGACGCCTGCGCGGCGCGTGATCAATGGTCGGCCGAATTGGTAGATCGGGCCGGAAGTTGTCTTGATGGGCGTCTGACGACGCTGGCGGCCGCGTTGTCGGCGATCTCGCGCGTCGATCTCGCGCGTCGGAGCAAAGCGCTCGATTTGATCATGGCGCTGCCTGCTCCCCAGCAGTGCCTCGATCGTGCCCGTTTGCTGGCGGACGTCGCTCCCCCCGAAGACGCGGTTCTTGAAGCGGAGGTCACGGCAGTCCGCAGTGAGCTTGCCGATGCCGCGGCGCGGCGCCGTGTCGGTGAGCACGAGGGCCTGCGCGATGGGACGCGACGTGCATACGAGCGGGCGCAGGCCACTGGCTACATGCCGGTGATTGCGGAGGCGGCGATCCAACACGGAGTGGCCGCGAGTGTCTTGGGCGACGAGGCGGCTGCGATCGCGCAGTTGGAGCACGCGTTTTTCACCGCGGTGGCGGCCAAGGATACGCTCGCCGCAGTCGATGCTGCGACTCCGTTGGTCACAGCCGTGAGCGGTGACGCGGACGGGATCCAACGCGGCCGTACGTGGGCCAAGCATGCTCGGGCACTGCTGGCTGCCTACCCGGACGACCTCGACCGCAGCGCGAGTCTCGACCTCCGCGAAGCCGACTTGCTCCGCGTGGCGAACGATCTACCAGGTGCCCGCGCGCGCGTGCTGTCGGCGATCGCGGCGTTCGAGCAGCTAGGCCGTGACGACTCGATCGCAGACGCTCATGCCTCCCTCGGATTTCTCGATCTGCGTGCCGGCGATCTCGACGACAGCGCTCGCGCGTTTGCCACCGCGCTTGAGATGGCCGAGCGCGTCTACGGCCGACAACACCCTGGAACGGGCGACATCCTGCTCGGTCTTGCCGCGGTGGCCCAGCGCCGCGGGGATCTCGAGAGCGCGGGCACGTTGCTGGGCGAGGCTACGCAGGTGTACGAGGCCTCCCTTGGTCCGGAGCATCCCAATGTGCTGGGATCGCTGCACAACCGCGGCTCTCTCGAGCAATCGCGAGGGAACCATGCCGAGGCGCGGGCGATTCTCGAGGATGTGTTGGCGCGACGCGAGCGCGCGCTCGTTCCGGACCACCCGGATCTGGCGGGTACCCTTGGATTGCTCAGCACGGTCTACGAGGATCTCGGCGAGTTTGACCGCGCGGAGGCCGTCAGCAACCGCGCCCTTGCGCTCGCGCGCAAGGCCTACGGTGAATCGCATACGCTCGTGGCAGATCTGTTGCACAACCTCGCCACCATCGCTCACACGCGCGGTGAGTTTGAGCGAGCGATTGAACTCGCGACGCAAGCGCGGGCGATCCGTATCCCGCTGCTCGGTCCAGATCACGCCGAGGTCGGGCTAGCTGAGCGTGTCCTCGCCCAGGCACACCGCGACCTTGGGCAGCTCGATCGAGCGGAGCAGTCGGCTCGCGAGGCCCTGCGCATCGACGCAGCATCGTTCGCACCGGATCACCACCGGATCTCCGAGAGCCGCCAGCTACTTGGGGAGATCGAACGCAGGCGGGTGACGGACCGTTGAGGGAAGGGAAGTGCCGCCATCGGCCCGTGGACCACCGTTCGCGGGCTGCGGCTGGGCATCCCCTGCCTCCTGGCGGAGGTGGCGAAATTACAGCGGTTTGCGCCGCTTGACTCGCGCCCGCGGCCGGCGGAACCTCCAGTAGGATGGGGTACCGAGAACACCTACATTCTGGGCGGAGGAGAGACCGATGCGGAAATCACTGAAGTGGCTTTGGATCCCAGCGCTCTTCGGTGCGTGTAGCGTGTCCTCCGACGGGCCCGACGGACCGCCGCGCGGCAGCGTAGGCAAGGCTGATCTGGCAGGGAGCTGCGAAGGTGCGTGCGGGGAAGCGTCGAAGGGCGGTTGCTTCTGCGACGACGAGTGTGTCGCCTTCGGGGATTGCTGCGAGGACAAGGCCCAGTGGTGCGAAGCTCCGGTTCCCGCGGATGACAGACCGGCCTTCCGAATGCACTCGCCGATTTCCTTGGACGTGATCGTCGCGTCCCTGGAAGACCAGGTGGGCACGCTAGCAGCAGGGCTCGCGACGGCCGAGGCGACGAAGATCGTCGAGGCCCTCCAAGCGGACGCACTCGAAGACCAAGCAGCGATCGTGGTCTCCGCGTTCGCGAGCCCCCTGCCCGATACCTTCTGCAAAGCCAACACTTGCCGTGAGACGTACCTGACACTGGAGGCCTTCCGCATCGGGCAAGACAACGAGGCTGTCGGGCTGTTGGTGATCCGCGACTTCGCCGACCCTGATCGTCCGAACGAGGTCCGGCTCGACACTGACGCCCCGCCGCCTGTGGGCATGAACACCATCGCGTCGCCGATCTCGCTCAACGTGTTTTCCGACTCGATGACGGATCAGCTGACGGCGTTGCGCGACGCCATGGGTTCGCCTCAGGTCGTCGAGCAGGTGAAGTCGTTGACGGACAGCCTCGCTGAAGAAAGCGCGGTACCCGTCGTGGCAGCGTTCGACTCCCCGTTGCCGGGTAGCTTCTGCCGCGATGACGCGTGTCGAGACACGAACCTTCTCGTGGAGCGCTTCGCGATCGGTGCCAAGAACGTTCCGGTCGGGGTGTTGCAGGTCCGCAATTTCGCGGATCCGAACCGCCCAGACGACGCCAAGGTCGTTCCGTGATGTGATCACGGGATCGCGAGGAAAACGCTCGGCGGGATCACGTCCCGTCGAGCGTCGTGTCGAGCGTCGTGTCGAGCGTCGCAAGTGCGCGCCAGAGGAAGTCGTGGAAGTGGTGCGCCACGCCCTGGTCCGGATCGGTTGAGCGGACGACGGTGAGTCGTCGGCGGTACGCGTGCTCTGGATCGTCGTCGGCCTGGCGCAGCACCGGCACCTCCGGTCCGCGACCGGCGACGGGGAACGACGCGCGTAGGCCCTCGCACTGGTAGCACACGCCGGTCTTCGACACGAGGCGACAGAGGTCATCGTAGCGTTCTTGCATGGTGGTGCGGGCCGCCGAGAGTCGATGACGCAGCACCGATGTCGATAGCTCCAACGCTCGCGCGGCTTCGTCGTTGCTGAGCTCGAGTACATCGCGTAGCACCAACGCGGCCTGCTCCTCCGGCGAGAGGCTGCGCGCGACGCAGCTGAAGCAGAACGCGATGTGCTCACGCGCGTCGAAGCGCGCGGTCTCGGAGCCGAGCATCCGCTCGAGCTCCGCGCTGTGACGTGGATCGGCATGCACGTGATCGCGCAGCCGCAGTTGCGCGTCGGCGCGAAGCCGTCGCGACCCGAGGTGGTCGATCGCGAGCCGCGTCGCGATCGTGTAGAGCCAGGTGGTCAGCTTGGCCTCGCCGCGAAACGTCCCCAATCGTGTGTGGGCGCGGATGAGCACGTCCTGAAGGAGATCGTCGGCGTCGTGCGGATCGCCGACCATGCGGCGCAGCAACTGGCGTAGCCCCGCCAAGAGTGGCGTCATCAGCTCGTCGAACGCCGCGCGGTCGCCGTGCTGCGCGAGCTCGATCAGCTGCTGCTCGGAACGCGGCCGTGTTGCCGAAGTCATCGCGTCGACGCCACTTGGTCGAGCCAAGTCACTTCCGGGCCACGCACGCAATGCGCGCGCAGGAATCCGGCGAAGTCGCCGAAAAATGGCTGGGCTTGGAGATCCGCGAGCCGATCGGCGGCGATGATGCCCAGATGCGTGAACTGCCGCGGCGAGGCGACGTGGACGAACGAGGTGTACTGGTGCGACGCGTCGTGGGCGCGGATCCCGGCGATGAACTTGGCGATGGCCGCCTTCACCTGATCGAGGTCGACGTCGTCACGAACGGTGTAGTCGATGCGAACGATTTTCATGGTGGCTCTCCCGAGTTGTTTAAGTTGAGACGGGCGAGTGCCGCCAACCTGCCAAGTGCCTGAAATTACATGGTGAGCTTGCGGCGTCGGGACCCGGCCCCGACCCACGGTCAAAATACGTCGACGTCGCCGGCGGCATCCGGATCGTCCACAGAGCTCGACCCCGGGTACCCGAGCACCGATCCGTCGTTGCCGCCCCAGCACTGCAGTCCGCCGGTGTCGAGCACGGCACACATGAAGTGGCTCCCGCTGGAGATCCGCTGCACCGGCGCGATGTGAACGGCCGCGCCTGGCATATAGATGTCGTCGTACGACGAGGTACCGGGCACGCCGTGGACGAGATAGTACCCCCAGCAGCGAACCTTGCCGGTCGAGGTCAACACGCAGGTGTGCGAGTTGCCGACTTCGACCGCGATCGCCTCGTCGTCAAGGGCGATGTCGCCGACCTCTGCCGGAGTCTTGCGCTCGCCGACGGCCTTGGTGTCGCCGGTGCCGAGCTGGCCGCTGTTGTTGGCGCCCCAGCAGCGAACCGTGCCGCCCTCGAGCACGGCGCAGGTGTGATTGTAGTGGGTGTCGATGTCGATCACCTTGCCACCGACAGGAACCGGCCCCGCGGCGTCCGCCGGTTCGTCGTCGCCGATCCCATCAAGGTTGCCGTAGCCGAGCTGACCGCCGTCGGCGCGGCCCCAGCAGACGGCCTCACCCGACTGCAGACGCGCACAGGTGTGGTTTTCGCCGGCGACGACTTCCACCGCTGGTTGGGGCAACGCCACCGCGGGCAAGGCCGCGATGGTTTCGTCGTCCCCGCGCAGCATCGTGTCGCCGTACCCGAGTTGCCCGGCGTTGTTGTAGCCCCAGCACCGGATTTCGCCGGCGTCGTTGAGTGCGCAGGTATGGCTCGTCCCGATCGCGATGTCGACCACGTTGGTCAGCGGTAGATCGCCAAATTCGTTGGGAGGCTCGTCGTCGCCGACGTCCATGTTGTGCCCGTAACCGAGCTGGCCATTGTCGTTGTTGCCCCAGCACAGGATGGCCCCGTTCGCACGACGCACGCAGCTGTGGCCCGAGCCGGCGTAGACCGCTTCGACGTCCGGCCCGAGCTCGAGCGGATCCCAATCAGAGGGAGGCTCGTCGTCGCCGATGGTGTCGTCGTACCCCGGTTGGCCGAGTCGGCCGTCTCCCGGCGCTCCCCAGCAGCGCACCGCGCCGGCCGTCGAGCTCGCACACGTGTGGGATCCGCCGGTCGCAAACGAAGCGACGGCCGCGGGTCCAGCGCTGCAGCTCGCCGTGCACGCGTCGTCCTCCACATCGTTGCCGTCGTCACACGTTTCGTCGTTCTGAATGACGCCGTCGCCGCACGCGGGCAAGGTACACTCGTTGGTGCACCCATCGCGGGGGTCGTCGTTGTCATCGTCGCAGGCCTCCCCCATGCCCTGCTGTCCGTCGCCACACTTGACTCCCGGTGTCGCGTCCGTCGCAGAGTCCACGACGAGCTCGCCTTCCGGAGCGCACGCCGCCGCCAGGGCCACGAAGGTGAGGGCTCGTACGAGCGATGTGCATCGCATGGCGCGACCAGTGTGTGCGTGCCCCCGCGCGCGTTGCAACCGACGCGAACCCGCGCACGCCCCCGTGCCCATGACGGATATTGCGAGGATTCAGCCGCCTGCTAGGTTCACCCGGTGCGTGACGACACGAGCCACGGCCGTCGGCAACCCCCGACACGCGCGGCGTGGTTTCGTGCCACCGATGCGTCCTCGGTGGGGATCGAGATCGTCGTCGCCATCACGATCTGCGCCTTCGGCGGCATGTGGGTCGAGCGTAATGTGACTCACTGGGCACCCTGGACGTCGCTCCTTTTTCTGCTCGCGGGTATCGGTGCGGCCGGCAAGGCCGTGTTTCGCGCGGCGCGGACGTATCGCCGGGCATTGGCCGAGGACGCGCAGCGGCAGGCAGCGGTCGCGCACCCGGCCGACCACCGCGACGATGATTCGGAGGATCGTCACGATGTCGGCGGATGAGCAGGAGCCGGATCTCGGCCAGCCGACGCCCACAGGCCAAGGCCGCCGCCTGCACCTGAAGCGCACGGCAGCGTGGACCCTCGCGCTCGGGGTCCTGTGGGCGGTGGTGCTGGGCTGGGTATGGGGCTGGCCGATGGCGATTGGGATCGCGGCGGGCGCACTGCTCGGCCTCGCCAACCTGTGGTTCGCGGCGCGGGCCCTCGACAACGTTGTGAAGAGTGCGGCCCAACACCGCCCAGCGCCCGGTCGAAGGTGGGCGCTGCCGGGCATGCTGCTGGTGAAATGGCCCCTGATCCTCCTTGCGCTGTGGGGCATCCTTTGGTACCTACCCGCGCGTGCGGAGGGGGTTGCCCTCGGCGTCGTGATCGCCCTCGCTGCGGCTTCGATTGCAGCGATCCAGCGCCCCGCGCCTATGGCTCCGCCCCCGTGACCGCAGCGGCGCTCCATGGGCGATCACGACACCTGGTACACCCTTCTGCCGGCCTGGCACGAGATCGAGCACGCGTTCGAGGCGGGTCTGCGCCGCGACTGGCGGGCCCTGATGTTCCAGGACACCAGCTTCACGCTGATCCACGTGATGGCGGCGTTGATCGCGTGCGTGCTCATCCTGGTCGCCGCGCTCCGCTACCGCAGCAGCCTCGCCCACGGCGACGGTGGGATCGTGCCCGAGCGGCGCTTTACCCTCGGCGCGATGATCGATGGCTTCGTCGGCGCGGTGTTCAAACTCGCGAGCGACGTGATGGGCGAGAAGGACGCAGCCAAGTACCTGCCGCTTGTCGGCACGCTCGCGCTGTTCATCTTCTGCTGCAACATCCAGGGTCTGGTGCCCGGCCTGCTTCCCGCCACCGATACGCTCAAGACCAACCTGGCGTTGTCGCTGATCGTCTTCATCGTCTACAACGTCTCGGGCATCCTTCGCAACGGCACGCACTACCTTGCCCACTTCCTCGGCCCTAAGATCGGCGGCTTCCCCTGGCTGTTTCCGCTGTTCTTGCTCGTCGAGATCGCGAGCCACCTTGCCCGTCCGGTCTCGCTTTCACTCCGGCTCCTCGGCAACATCCTCGCCGACCACAAGGTCGTGATCGCCATTAGCGGCCTGGTCGCGGTGTTGCTGCCTGTGCCGTTTTTGCTCCTCGGGGTGATGGTCGCGATCGTCCAAACCCTGATTTTCACCCTGCTCTCGATTATCTATATCGGCATGGCCATCGAGCACGCCGAAGAGCACTGAGTTTTCTGCCCGACGCCCCTCGTCGGCAAGGACGCACCACAATGACCACCAAGCAAGCCCGCATGTCCTACGTCTCGAAGCTCACAGCATTCGTGGCTGTCTTCCTCGCGCCGGCGCTCGCAGCTGCTGCGCCCGCGGCCGCCGGTGCCGCTCAACAGAGCGGGCCGCACGATGGCACCTACGCGATCGCGATGGTCGTGGGCGTGGGTCTTGCCGCCCTCGGCTGCGGTCTCGGCCAGGGCAAGGCTGCCGGTGCCGCCCTCGAAGGCATCTGCCGCAACCCCAATTCGGCTGACAAGGTGTTCACGCCGATGCTCCTGGGCCTCGCGTTCATCGAGTCCCTCGTGATCTTCACCTTCGTCATGGGTTTCATCGTCTCGGGCAAGTTCGGGTTCTGAGGCGGGGGGCATCCCCGAGGGGCCTCGCGCGGTCCCCGGCTGCCGGCGCGCGAGCACTCCGAAGGGTGCTCGCGGCCGCTCGAATGATGGGTAGAGCCTCCCGGTACTGGTGGTCTGGCGGGAGGCGCGGGCGTTCGCGAGACGGCCGACCCGCGAACCGCTACGCTGCGTCTTGTGCATCGATCCCACCTCGGTGGTGCGACTGTGGCGCTGGTTTCGTTAGTCGCCGCGTTGGCCTGTGAGCCGCGGGGCACCCTCGATCCGAGCAAGCGCGGGAACGGTCGGATCAGCGGTAGTCGGCTAAAGGTCGAGCGCGAGCCCGCCAAACGAGGTGAGGCCGCACCCGTGCTGGAGATCCTCGCCCGAGAACTCGCCACCAACATGGCGCAGTTGTCGGGTTCGGGTGTCGATCAACCGATCTACTACCTTGGCTACGACATGGTTGCCAGCGAGCAGCTGCGCATCGAAGCCGAAGACGGTGTACTGGTGCGCGATGAGTTCGATGACAACCGGAGCGTCGATGTCGACATCCGCGTTGGGTCGCGCAGGCTCGACAACAGCCACAGCGTCGACGGTGAGTACAGCGCGGGCAATGGACTCGGCTCCGGCTCGTCCGTTTCACTCGAGGACGACGAATTGTCGCTTGCGCAGAGCTTGTGGCTCGAGACCGAGCATCAGTACCACGCCGCGGTTTCCGCGTTGCGCGAGGTCGAGAGCAGCGAGCAACTCCGTAGTGAAGGCCGCGAGCATCCTGACTTTTCCAAAGAGAAACCCACGGTGTTTCTCCAGCCCGAAGTCGGCCTCGACTTCGCCGCTGTCGCGGAGCGGATGCGGCCGCTTGTGCAGGCTGCGTCCGCCGAGCTCGGTGCTGACCCACGGATCCTGCGCAGCGACGTTTCGCTCGCGGCCGAAGTCGACAATCATTATCTCGTCAACTCCGAAGGCACGCGGGTGCAAACAGGTGCCGCCCGCCTGAGGATCCTGATCGAGGCGCAGGCGCAGGCAGAAGACGGCATGCGCCTGGAGTTGACCGAGACGTTCGAGGCGCATGATCCTGCGCAGCTGCCCGATCGCCACCGCCTACTGTCGGTGAGCCGCAAGCTGCGCGGCGATCTACTCGCCTTGCTCGACGCTCCGATCGCCGCGCCGCACAACGGTCCCGCTGTCCTCCAGGGGCGCGCCGCGGGCATGGGGCCAGATCTCGGGCGCGCCGCACCGGTGCCAGGCCCCGCGCTCGCCGGCCTGCAGCAGGAAATAGATGCAGGTGACCGCGCCCCGGCCGCCGGCGGCCGGGCGCTGGCGGAAGGTCTCGACATAGTGGCCGCCTTCCGGATGGGCCTGCATGCCGAGCTGCTGGATCAACCAATCGGCGGTGATGGCCGCCTCTGTCTGCATTGTGGCCAGCCTTGCTGCGCGGCGCCGCGACGACCGGCCGGCCGGCAACCTGCCTGGCCCGCTCGCCCACGCCATGGTTGCGCTATCTACAAGGCTTGGGCCAGCCCGGTCCAGCCCTTCGCGCGCGCGGCCGCTCACGCACCCAGCAGATGCAGGCTCAGCTGCCGCTCATGGCGCTGCGCCCGGTGCTCGCACAGATAGACGCCCTGCCAGCGGCCGAGATCGAGCCGGCCGGCGACCACCGGGATCGCCAGCTGCACGGCGGTCAGCACGGTGCGCAGATGGGCCGGCATGTCGTCCGGCCCCTCGATGGTGTGCCGGTACAGCTTCGGATTG
>CADEGN010000013.1 GCA_902826865.1 uncultured Myxococcales bacterium | reverse complement strand
GCGATCCCGCAGCCGGTCCTTTTCGTTTGGGGGGACCGCGACGCATGGGTCACGGTCGAGCATGCCGAGCGTTCGGCTGCATTGCTGCCACACGCGCGGCTCTCCATCGTCGAGGGCTGCGGGCACGCCGTCGCCGAGGAGTGCCCCGACCGCCTGGTGGCGCTCGCCCGCGAATGGCTCGACGCGGAGGGCGAAGTTGCCGCGCAATGAGTGGCAAGTGCCCAGGCCGGCCCTTTGGCTGGTGACCTGTTGGCTGGTGTGGCTAGGATGGGTAGGCGCTGCGCAGGCCGGCAACCCCGATCTGCGCTGGCGCACGCTTGAGACCGAGCACTTCTACATCCACTACTACGCCACCGAAGAGGAAGCTGCCGAACGCGTGGCGATGGTTGCCGAGAAGGCATACGAGGAGCTGACCCTTGGCTGGGGGCATCCAGTCTTTCTCAAGATCCACGTCACACTGAGCGACAACCAAGACACGGCCAATGGCAGCGCCACGGCCGTCCCGTTTCCGCAGATCCGCGCTTTCGCCACCGCGCCGGAGGCGTTGAGCGTGCTCGATGCGTTCGACGACTGGTTAGACATTCTCATCACCCATGAGCTGACCCACGTGGTGCACCTCGACACGGTGCACGGTGTGTCACGGATCGCCAACGCGATCTTGGGATTCGGTGTGCTTGGCAAGATTACCTCGCCCAATCTGCTTCAGCCGCGTTGGATCGTCGAGGGCGTCGCCACCATGGAGGAGTCGACCCATAGCAGCCAGGGGCGACGCTACTCGGCACAGTTCGACGCGTTCATGCGGATGGCGGTTGCCGACGGCCTATTTCAGCATATCGATCAGATCTCGAGCGGCTCGCGCATTTGGGCCCACATCAGCAATGTGTATCTCTATGGCCTGCACTTCATGCACTACATCAGTGCGCGCTACGGCCACGACAAGCTCAAGGAGCTCAGCCATGTCTATGGCGGACAATTCATACCGTTTGGGATCAATCGGGCGGTCGAAAAAGTTCTGGGCGTAGACTTTCAAGAGCTATACGCCGAGTTCAAGGCTGACACGACGCGGCGATTTCAGGCCCAGATCCGGCGGATCCGGGGACGCGGACTTCGGCAGGGTCGCCGGCTGACGTACTCCGGCGAGACAACGCGCTACCCGCTGTGGTCCGCCGATGATCGCTACATTTACTTTTACAAGGCCGATGGGCATCGCGAGGAGGGGCTCAAGCGCATCTCGGCCGCAGGAGGGCGCATTCGCGAGGGCAGGGGCATCGGCCGCGCGGGTGTGGACGTGGACGTAGAACACGTCATCGACATCGAAGACAGCGCCGAGGCTTCGTTCATCGGTGCCACCGACGATATCGTGTTCGACATGGTTGGTGTCTACGACTACCGATATCGCTACAACGACCTCTACCGCTATAACGGTGGTGACCCCAAGGACGCCGAGCAGCTCACGTTTGGTCTACGGGCGACCGAACCCCATGTGTCACCCGACGGGCGCACGGTCGCGTTTCGGCGCAACGACGTCGCGCAGTCACGCCTCGCGTTTCTCGACCTTGCAAGCGGCGACGTTCAGGAGGTCGCGCCCCTCGGCAAGATCAGCCAGGTGTTCACGCCGCGTTTTTCGCCCGATGGCCGCACCGTCGTGTTTTCTGGCTGGCGCGAGGGCGGCTACCGCGACATCTACGTGTACGATGTCGCCAGCGGGACCCACGATCGAGTCACCGCCGATCGCTATATGGATACGTCTCCGGCCTGGTCGCCGGACGGGCGCTACATTCTTTTTTCGAGCGACCGCGACGGGGTCTTCAACATCCACGCATACGACGTTCGGACCCATGAGCTGCGCCAGGTGAGCAACGTCCTCGGTGGAGCGTTTGAGCCGATGGTCAGCCACGACGGCAAGCAGATCGCGTACGTCGGATACTCCGCGTACGGCCACGACCTCTGGGTGATGCCGTTCGATCCTCAGGACTGGCTTGCGGCGCTGTCGCCGATTTCGCCGCTGGGAGTCGTGGAGGACCCGAAGACGCCGCTACCCGGCAGCAAAGGCCGACCGCCATTCCTGAAGTCGCGCCGCTACATGCCGATCAAGACGATGTTCCCCCGCACGCTTGCGCCCAGTGCCCTCGACGTGGCCACCACGGGTGCTGGCAGCGCGCTCGGCCTGGAGACCGGCGTGGCGGATGTTCTCGGGCACCACAGCCTGGTCGGGAACTTCAACTACCTGTTACCCGAACGAGTGCCGACTGGGGGAGTTGTATACGCATTTCGGCGCCTGTTTCCGACGTTTGCGGTTTCATTCTCGCGCTCGTTCGCGCGGCGAGGTTCGTTCACGCGGTACGTCTACGATCATCTCGGCGAGGGCGCCCCGTCCTATCGAGTGTCGGGCTATCGCGAGCGGCAGACGCGTGTGGCCGTGGATATGGACCTGCCCGTGCTGCGCCACCCGAGGCATAGCGCCGACGCCTCGTTCGGATACTCCTGGACCCGTGCGACCAACCTCGATGCGGACAAGGCAACGATCGACCCGAACGCGCCGGTGACGAGCCGACCCGAGGTAGGCGATTTCGCGTCGGTGAACATGCGCCTTAGCTACTCGAATGAATCCGACGGGTCGAACCGATTTTCGTACGGCGCTGAGCAGGGGCGCAGCGCGGCGGTATCCGTTTCGATCCTCGAGCGAGACCTCGGCGGCGACTTCGATGATCTGCAGGCGGCGTTTTCCTATCGGGAAGCATTCCGCATGCCGTGGCGTGGTCATCAATCGCTGGTGCTGACCCTGCGCGGCGGCGCTGGTGCGGGTGGGGTTGGCCGACGCGGCGGTTTCTGCGTCGGCGACTACACCTACGGCACGGATGTGTTCCGATCGCTCCTCTCCCGCGTCGGCACCGGCGCCGGCGGCTGCAGTCTGCTCCGCGGGTATCCCGGGCCGAACAACCCGGAGGGCCGGGGTCTGATCGCGGGTCGGTACTTTTCGGTGGCATCGCTTTCGTACCGGCTGCCTCTCGTGGATGTTGATCGCGGGCTCGGGACGTTGCCGATCTTCTTTACACGCGTCGGGATGATCCCATTTGTCGACTGGGGCAACGCGTGGAGTGGGCCGCCCAAACTCGCAGACTTTCTCTGGAGCGCCGGCGCGGCCGTGTTTTTCTCGTTTCGCGTGGGTTACCTCGAGAGCATCACGTTGGGGTTGCAGTACGCCCATGGCTTCGACAAGGCCCTCGGCAGCAACGTCTTTCGCGCGATCGTGGCGTCGGGTTTTTGACCGGTCGCCGGCTGTGCGGACGGACGGGCGTCGGGCCGCACGGGCGAGGCGCTCGAGTGAGGCTCCCCACCGAGAAAACGCCTGAGCATTCGACCACTTTTTTCGCCCCCTGGTTGTCACACATCCGGCGCTTCGGGCACAAGAGCACCGACACGGCGATCACAGACCAAGCCTGTGAAGCCCAGACAACGCATCACCGAGCCTGCCGCCATGACGACACCACCACTCCAGCTCCGGACGACGACCATCCTGGTAAGCACGATGGCGATTTGTGCAATTTCTGCGTGCGACGCCGCGGACTCGCCCGCCGACTCCGCGATGGAGGGCGGCGGAAGGAGCGCCGCACCCAACGACGTCAGCGCTTGCCCGCTGTTTCAGATCTCGGCCACGTCCGAGGGCACGGACGTTTCCCTGCGGCTGGTCGAGCAATCGGCTGCGGACGGCTTGAGCCTCGAATTTCGCGTCCCGGCGAAGGGCGACCCCGAGCTCGACAACGCCGACTGGAAGGCTGAAAACGGCATCGACTACTTTTTCGCGGAGTTCTTGGCGGCCGCAGCCCTTCGCGGAAGCGGCGCCATCGGTCCGCTCTTCGCGACCGCCTGCATTGCGGACCGCAAGGGTACTCCGACCGTGATGCCCCCGAGCCGCCGAGGCCGGGAGACGCAGATGAGTTGGTCCGTCTACTTCCAGAACGGCGGCGCTGGTGACGTCGTGCAGGTGGACGAAGACAACAACTACCTGCCGGTGACTTCGCATGATGTCGCCGCCGTGGTGGTCCAGCCCGACGAGGCTGGCCCTGGAGTCATGCGGTTGGTACCGTACTTCGTGACGCACGTGTTCTTCGAAGGTTTCGACGACAGCAACAGGTGCGGCCCAGACCGTGCACTTGATGCCCGCGATACGCCCCGCACGCAGGTCGAGTGTCGATTCCACGAGCTGCAGTTTCAACGCGCGCCCGTTGGCGTCGATGGCGAGCTCCTGCTGCCGGAATTGTTCGGTCGACTCGAGGCCGTCGCAGCCGCTAAGTCCACGATCTCGTGGAGCTGGCCGGTTTGGAATGGTGATAAGGACGGCTTGGCGCAGCACCGCGCCAATATGCGTGCGGCTATCGAGGCCAATCCTGGGTGTATCTTGGACAAGCGTGAGGGCAAGGACGCGGCTGTCTGCGACCTTCAGATGGAAGTGAGCCTTGCGGAAGACGAGCATTACCTCCGCATCTCGCCGGGCGATCGCAACCGGATTTTCCAGATCACCGGACCCAACGGCGTTCCGCTCGAAGAGCTGGCCGACCTCGTCAAACTACCCCCCGAGGTCCCTTCGGTGGCGGATGCCAAGGATAACCCGATCCACGCCTGGAACGTTCCCGCGGGCAACTACACCGTCACCGGAAATTGGAAGTTCATTCTCCCGGGCAGCAACTCTGGGACCGGCTCATTCGCCGTGACGTTCTCGGCCGGGCGCGATCCGTTCGCGAAAAAGTGATTCGCGCGTGCATCGACATGCCGATCGATCCGCGGTCGGTGAGCATAGACGCGTCCGATCGCCGAGGTTGTACTAGGTACTAGGCGCGCGTTAGCTTGCGGTACTTCACGCGCTTGGGTACCAGCGCGTCCTCGCCGAGGCGGGCTTTTCGGTCCGCCTCGTAGTCGGCGAAGTTGCCCTCAAACCAAGACACCTGGCTGTCGTTCTCGAAGGCCAAAATGTGGGTGGCCACGCGGTCGAGAAACCACCGATCGTGGCTGATGATCACCGCGCACCCCGGGAACGCGAGCAACGCCTCCTCAAGATGACGCAACGTATCGACATCGAGGTCGTTGGTGGGCTCGTCGAGGAGTAGGAGGTTGCCGCCCTTCTTGATCAATTTGGCCAGGTGCACGCGGTTGCGTTCACCGCCCGATAGCTCGCCCACCTTCTTCTGTTGATCCGAGCCGGTGAAGTTGAACTTCCCGACATAGGCGCGCGCGTTGGTCTCGATGCCGCCCATCGCGAAGGTCTCCTGACCCTCAGAGATCTCCTCGTAGATGGTCTTGGTCCCATCGAGCGTGTCGCGGCTTTGGTCGACGTACGCGACGTCGACGGTGTCGCCAACCGTGATGGTGCCAGCGTCAGGTTTCTCCTGGCCGACGAGCATGCGAAAGATCGTCGTCTTGCCGGCGCCGTTGGGACCGATGACGCCGACGATGCCGCCGGGCGGGAGCGTGAACGAGAGGTTGTCGTACAGGAGGTTGTCGCCGAAGGCCTTTCGGACGCCTTTGAACTCGACCACCTTGTTGCCGAGTCGGCGAGAGAAGGGGATCTTGATGTCGGTGGTGTCGACCTTGCGGTCTTGCTCTTCTTTGAGCAGCTGGTCGTAGGCAGCGATGCGCGCCTTGCTCTTGGCTTGACGAGCGCGCGGGCTCATGCTGATCCACTCGAGCTCGCGGGCCAATGTGCGCTGGCGGGCCTGGGCCGACTTCTCCTCCTGCTCGAGTCGCTTCTTCTTCTGATCGAGCCAGCTCGAGTAGTTGCCCTTCCACGGGATGCCCTTGCCGCGGTCGAGCTCGAGGATCCACTGCGCCACATTGTCGAGGAAATAGCGGTCGTGGGTGATCGCGACGATCGTGCCTGGATAGTCGTGGAGGTGACGCTCCAACCACGCGACGCTTTCTGCGTCGAGGTGATTGGTGGGCTCGTCGAGGAGTAAGAGATCCGGGCGCGACAGGAGTAGGCGGCACAGCGCGACCCGCCGCCGCTCACCGCCCGATAGCTTGGTCACGTCGGCGTCGCCGGGCGGCGTGCGCAGGGCGTCCATCGCGATCTCTATCGATCGGTCGAGTTCCCAGCCGTTGCCGGCGTCGATCTTGTCCTGCAACTTGCCCTGCTCCGCGAGCAGCTTGTTCATCTCATCGTCGGAGATGACCTCGCCGAGTTTCATGCTCACTTCTTCGAAGCGAGCGAGCGTGCCGACCATGTCGGCGACCGCTTCCATGATGTTGCCCTTGACGTCCTTGTTTGGATCAAGCTGCGGCTCTTGCGGGAGATGCCCGACCCGCGCGCCCTCGGCCGCCCACGCCTCGCCGCGGAATTCTTTGTCGAGCCCGGCCATGATGCGCATGAGCGTGCTCTTGCCGGCTCCGTTGCCGCCGAGAACTCCGATCTTCGCCCCCGGAAAAAACTGCAGGAAGATGCCCTTGAGGACCTCCTTGCCGCCTGGGTAGGCCTTGCCGAGATCCTTCATCGTGTAGATGTATTGGTACGACGCCATGGCTCGCGCTCCCGCACGCGCGGGGGCACGAACCTTAGCAGCCCGCGGTGAAACCTCGCAACGCGTCCCAGCGCTGCGGGGCGGATCGCCGGCTACGAGCAGCCTGCTCGTGCAGCTTCAACCGCTCGGGCGGCGACGGGGCCCGAGCGCCAGCAAGCCCAGGACGAACAAGGGCAACACGCCGCCGCGCGGGGTGGTGTCACAGCCGCAGCCTCCGGTGCCGGCTTCTTCGGCCGGCCCGGTGGTGCTCGAGGCGTCGGAGGCCGTCGTCGGATCGATGCCGCCGCCCTCCGTTGTGCTGTCGTCGACCGCGGTGACGTGGACGTTGATGTCGGTGAAATTCGTTGTATCCGTGAACGTGGCGGCCACGTAGATATTGTGGGTGCCGCGCGTCGGAAACACGTTGAACTCGCAATGCGAGGTGTAGCACGGTCCGTCCACGGCCAGCGCGTTGAGAAACACCTGCGTGTACATGGCCGCTTCGGCCGAGCACGTGCAGCCATCGCACGTGCAACCGTCTCCAACGTCGACCACGACCACAAGCGGGGATGTCACCTGATCGCCGTCCTGTGGGCTGACGATCGTCACCCGGCCCGCATTTGGCGAGCAAAGGTCGCATCCCGCCGTCATGTCGGCGCTGGATGCCGCGCCGGTGGAGGTTGAGGTGGCGTCATTGCCGGTGGCGTCATTGCCGGTGGCGTCCGTGGAGCTTGCGCCGGCGGAGCCTGCACCGGTGGAGCTCCCGTCGGTGGATCCATCGCTCGCCTGGCCGCCGGCGTCGCTCGAGCCTGTCTCGGTGGCTCCGCTCGAACCGCTGGACGCGCCGGTCGAGCCGCCCCCACCGGCCCGCGCCGGGCCACCGACCACCAACCACGCCAACGCCAGCGCCATCGCGCTGACGGACCTCTGCCGACCAATTGCAGCCACTGGTGGCGATCCTATGCTTTGCGGCAGCCGTTGGCGATGGCCGCTGCATAGCTCGTTCGTTCCGCCGTGCCGTCGGCCAGATCCGCGGCCGGCGTGCGGCTGTAGCACGGCGTCTGATCGGAACCGGAGTAGTCGACCCAGAACGTCGCTCGGTCGCGGACGTCGAGGTGCACGAACGTTCCGTTTGGGTAGTAGCCCACGCCGATCTCGCCAAACGACGCCCGCAGGAGCTCGAACAGGCGCCGGTTCGGCACGCCGTGGACCCGCAAATCGACGGCGCGGCCACGGGTGTGGTTGCTCCGCTCGGTATGCCGGGAGACGTGACGGTAACCCGAGACGATCTCGATGGTGGCCCCGGGCCAGTGCGCGGCGATCGCCGCGAGGAGCGTGGCGAGGCGCCAGTGGGTCGGGTGGTCGATTCCACTCCTTGGATCGGTCATCAGGGCACGTAGCTCGCCGAGCGCGTCATGGCGCAGGCGGCCGGCCTCGTCGAATAGCGCAACGTCGCGGTGCTTGCCGCGACGCAAGAGCCGCAGGACGGGAGCTTCGCGCGGGTCGACGGGGGCGATGCGCTCGAGGACCCGTGGGCGGTGGGGCACGGCCGCGGTCGGGCCGGGTGCTTCGGCGCTGGCGCGGACGCTCGCGCTGGCGCCTCCGCTGGCGCCTCCGCTCGCGCCTCCGCTCGCGCCGGTACGGCCGGCCGCTGTCGGCGCGTGCGAGTCGTGGGGCACCGCCGCGGTGCTCGTGCCAGTCGGTTCGATCGGGACTTTCTGGCCACCGCCGGCACCCACGAGCACAAGCGCCAGGATCGCGCGCGTCATCCCGCATCTGCGGAGCAAGCCGCGTGCCGGCCGCGGCGCAAAATCGCTTGCGCGCAACGGCCCACCCGGGTACCACGGCCGTCGACATGGATACGCCGTCCGCAACCGCTTACGCCATGGAGAACTCGCTCAAGCGCTACGGCGTGGAGCGATGGGGCGCGGAGTTCCTCGGGGTCAACGACGCCGGGCATTTGGTTTTCAAGGCGCCCGGTTGCGCGGCGGTGGATCTGCACGAGCTCGCGATGTTCCTCGAGCAACGCGGGATTCGGTCACCGTTCATTGTCCGGTTTCCGACGATGATCGAAGGCCAAATGGGGCGACTGCGGCGGGCGTTCGACGCCGCGATCAAAGAAAACGCGTTTGTCGGCGACTACACCGGGGTGTTCCCGGTGAAGGTCAACCAGCAACGCGCGGTGATCGACGCGGTCAGCGATGCGCGCCGGAAGTTTCGCTATGGGCTCGAGGCCGGCAGTAAGCCCGAGCTTCTCATGGTGATGTCGCGCGAGCCGATGGACGGTTGCCCGTTGCTCATCAACGGGTTCAAAGACCGCGAGTTCATGCGCATGGCCTATCATGCCGCCGAGATCGGGCATCAGGTCATCGTCATCATCGAGTCGATCCGCGAGGTTATCCGCTTCATTGAGGTCGGTCGCGAGCACCCGTGGAAGGTTCGACCCAAGCTCGGTGTTCGGGCGAAGCTCTATACCAAGGGCTCCGGTCGCTGGCAGGGTTCGGGCGGCGAGACCGCGAAGTTTGGCCTCACAACCAACGAGATTCTCGCGGTCGTGCGCCAGCTCGACGAGGCCGGGTTGGCCGACCAGTTGGTGCTACTACATTTTCACATTGGCTCGCAGGTCACGCGGATCAAGCGGATCAAGCAGGCGGTGCGCGAGGGGGCGCGGCTCTACTCGGCGCTTCAGCAGTACGCGCCGAATATGCGCTACCTCGACCTTGGCGGCGGTCTCGGCGTCGACTACGACGGCAGCCGCACCTCGTATCCGTCGTCGGCCAACTATACCATCGAGGAGTACGCCTCGCAGGTTGTGTTCGAGGTCGCCGGGGTCATCGAAGAGACGGAAGCCAAGCCGCCGACGATTGTGACCGAGAGCGGCCGTGCGCTCACCGCCAACCATGCAGTCACCATCGCTGATCTTCGCGAGGTGCAGGGCGAGCTATTGCCGATCCCGGACAAGCATGAGGATGAGCACCGCCTGATCGAGGCGTTGCGCGATACGCTTGAGCACATCAACGCGAAGAACTACGAGGAGTATTTTCACGACGCCATCGATTTCCGCGACGAGGCGCTCGAGTTGTTTTCGACCGGGTATCTCACCATCGAAGACCGCGCCAGCGCCGAGGGCTTGTTTCAGCGTGTGCGAATCAAGACGGCCAAGCTTATAGAGAGCATCTCACGTCCGTCGGAGGAAATCAGCGAGTACCTGACGACGGCGTTTCACAAGTACCTGGCCAATTTTTCGATCTTCCAGTCGCTGCCCGATACCTGGTCCATCGATCACGTATTTCCCGCTGCGCCGCTTTCGCGCCACGGCGAGCGCCCGACCCTGCAGACACAGATCGTCGATATCACGTGCGACAGCGATGGCTGCGTCAACACGTTCGCGCACCCGGATGAGAACCTGCGCTATTTGCCCCTGCACGAACGCACAGACAAGGCCGAGCGCTACTATCTCGGGTTCTTCATGGTCGGCGCCTATCAGGACAGCCTGGCCAACGATCACAATCTCTTCTCGCGCACCCACGAGATCGTCGTCCGCGGGGCCGAACCACCGCCGGCGGTCGCTGGTGTGCAGCGGATCCCCTTTGGCGACGTGCTGCTCGACGTGAAGATCGGTGCGACCAACGAAGACGCACTCGCGGCGATGGGGTTCGACGTCGAGTGCATGCTGCACGAGATCCGCAATCGCCACATCGGCGCCGAGACGACGCTGGGAGAGTCGTGGGCCCTGGGGCTACTGCAGGGCTATCCGTATCTCACGCGGGAGTAGCGGCCTCGATGTCGTCTCGCGCAGTCGCTGCCGTGCCGCCGACGTCGAGGCTCACGCTGCTCGATGCGCTGCGCGGACTCGCTGTGTTCGGGATGATTCACCAGCACGTGGGGGTCTGGTTGTGGCGCGGGCCGGACCCAGGACAGACGCGGTTCGATTACCCGTTCTTGGTCGCGTTCAACGCATTCGTGGTGTTTCTGCTGCCGGTGCTTTTCGCACTCTCGGGGGTCGGGGCGGCGATGATGTGCCGGCGGGCCGATCGGTCCGGGCTCGACGGTCAGCTCGTGCGGCGTGGGCTGGTGCTCTACGCGTTTGGGATCGCGGTGAATCTGGCCACACCGAGCTGGTTCTCGTGGGGGTCGTTTTTTGCTTTGCATCTCATGGGCACGGGCATCGCCCTCGCGCCGCTGTGGCGACGGC
This sequence comes from uncultured Myxococcales bacterium, assembly GCA_902826865.1. GTDB lineage: Bacteria > Myxococcota_A > Polyangia > Nannocystales > Nannocystaceae > Xiheibacterium. The sequence goes on along the minus strand of CADEGN010000013.1, from coordinate 40,154 downwards.
TCTCGGACGGCTGGCTGTGGGCGGCTGCCGCCGCTTGCCTCGTGGCCTTGCCCCTGCTGCAGCTGTGGCTCGAGACTCCAGCCGAGCTGAGCAACGAGGAGATGCGCGACACGTCGTTGCCCGGGGGTGCACTGCGGCTGGCGATCGTCGGTAGCCAGTACTCGATCGTGCCGTGGATGTCGACCTTCTTGCTCGGCTTTTGGAGCGGGCGCGAGATCTTGGCCGGGCGCCTGCGGCCGATCGTGCAGATGGGATGCGCGGTCTTTCTTGTCGGTGCGATCGGGTTCCTCGCCCTGATCGTAACGGATGCGGCGGAACCGTCTCTGTTGTGGCTGGGTTTTCGCCTGCACGTTGGGTGGTTCCCGCCATCGGTTGCGATCGTCGCGCTGCTTCTCGGACCTGGGCTCGCGATCTTGGCGGGTGCAGCAAAACTTCAGCCGCGTTGGAACTTGGCGGACGACCATCCGCTCGTCACGCTTGGCCGCATCTCTCTCACGGTGTTCATCATCCATGCGCCGCTGTTCCGCGAGCTCAGTCGCCCGGTTGGGATCTGGAGTGCGCTGGGGCCAGGCCCGACGATGGTCGTGATCGCGGGATTCACCGCCGTCGCGGTTTTCGCCTCGCGGGCGTGGGCGCGCGTCGACTATCGATACGGTGCGGAGTGGTGGATGCGCGCGGTTGCGGACCGGCCGGTGCGCCGAAGGGCCAGCGCGCCAACGGCGTAGTGCAACGCACGGTCTTTCGCGGTTGCGCCGGCAACCGTTCGCCGTCACGATCGCCGGGTCCGATGTGGGTCACGCTCTTCGCCGTCTGGGTGGCCGCGTCTGCGCCGCGCAAGGTAGCTAACATGCCGCGCGGATGGAGTTGGCCGCCCAACGCGGCGATGAAGCGAGTCGGAGGTGAGTGTCTGGCCAGGCTAGATGCGGCGGGGATCGAGTTTCGCAAGGCCAAGGCGATCCCGAAGATCTCCACGGCGATCGTCTTGCCTGGTCTCGCGATCGGCGAGCTCATGTTGACGCCGCTCGGTGGTGGAGGCCCGTACCCGATGGACTGTGAGCTCGCCGCTGGGATCGCGGAGCTGGGCCCGAGCCTGCGCGCGCTGGGGATCCGAGCGATTCGCTTCCGCACCCTGCACAAGTACCGGACGGTGCGGAAAAAGGGCCGTAAGACCCGGATCCTCAGCCGTCATGCGATCGGGCTCGCCGTCGACGTTTTCGGCCTCGAGCTCGACGACGGTCGGATCGTTGAGGTCGAGCACGCGTGGGCCAGCGCCGATGTCATGCCGGCATTTGCCGCGGTGTTCGCCACGAGCCCACGGTTTCGCACGCCGCTGACGCCGGCCAACGATCCCCACGACCACGGCGATCACATCCATCTCGAGGCGCATTTGCGGATCCAGTAGGGGTCGCAGCTACGGCCCTGGTCCGGCAAACTGTGGGCGTGACGGTAGCTGACCCAGCGCGCGTTCGAGCTTGCCGACGCGGCGGGCGACGTCGTGGTGGATCGCCTGCCAGGGAAGCGACGTGGGAGTCACGCCCGGACGCACGCGGCGCCTTAGCTCGCGCATGAGTGCGCCGCCCCAAAATGTCATCCTTGTCCCCGAACCGCAGCCGAAACTGGGGCGGTCGGCGGCCGCGGCAGTGAGCACGACGGTGTTGTCGAGTCGGTTGAGGCCATCGTCGCCGGTGAGAAACGCCCCCGAAAAACAGCCCTGCAGCACGACGATCTTGTCGCTCGATGCGGGCAAACGATCGAGTGCCAGTCGCAGGCTTCGAGGCGTGAAGACAAGGTCGTCGTCTGGGGCGCCGCCACGGCGCGCTGCGAGGATCGCATCGACGTGCTGCACGCGTGTCGCCGTCGCACCATCAAGGGCGAGTGCCGGGCTGCGCAGGAGGGCCCGTTCGTCGGGCGGAAGATGTGAGCTCGATTTGGGCGACGCGAGGGATGGGACGCCGTGGGCCGTCACGTAGAGATAAAGCCACGCCGGACGTTGTGCAGCCAGCTGGGCCAGGTCGGCCTGCAGGCGTGCGGGTGATGCTTGGCGGCATTCGACGAGCGCCGGCGCCAGCCGTCGGTACTGGGCCCGATCGCGGGCCCATGCGCGGCCCTGGGGCTTGGCCCAGTAGCACGCAATCGCGTCGGAGCTCAGCCCCGCCGCCCGCCACATTCGCCTCTGCGCGATCACTTCAGCCGCGAAGTTAGCGACGTCGTCGCCGCCGGCGACCAGCAACACGCGCGTCGACGGGGGTAAGGGATGCTCCGGATATGGCGCCGCCAGGCCGCGCGATCGTCCGGCGCAGGCACCGAGCACCATGGCCAGCGCGGCCCGGGCCAGCGTGCCGTGGGCGGAAGGCCGTGCGCGCCGCACCTCGCCCCCGATCACCGGTGCGCGATCGCCTCGATCTCGACCTTGAAGTTATAGGGCAGTCGCCGGACCTCGACGCACGTACGTGCCGGAGGAGCGGCGCCCGGAAAAAACTCCGCGTAGATCCGATTGAACGACGGAAAGTCGTTCATGTCGGTGAAATACGCGGTCACCTTGACGACCTTTTCCATGCTCGAGCCGGCCCGCTCGAGGGTCCGGCGCAGGTTCTCGAGGGTCATCCGGGCTTCGAACGCGAAGTCCCCGCGGGCGACGGAAAGATCGTCAACGTCCACCGCTGCATGACCCGAGGTGTGGATCCAACCATCGTGGGTGCGCTGCCAGGAGAACACCGGACCATGCTCGAGGTCTCGGGGGTCAGGACGGGAGCTCATGGGTACCCTTGTGACCTTAGCGCGGAAGAGGGGCATCCGTCACTACTTCGGCATGTTGGCGGGGGTGGACGCGCCGCGGACCGTCTCACGCATCGCGGGGAATCGTGGCGGCCAGGTCATCTACACACGCGTCGACGTGCGCGCGGTGGGTGCGGAAGCTCAACACGCACGCCCGCAGGGTGAAGCGCGGTCCTGCGAGGGTGTCTAGGGTTGTGCTGGAGAGGTGAACGCGCCCGCGGGCGTTGGTCGCCGCGAGCCACTGCGCATTGCGTCGGTTCTCGGTGGCGGCGTCATCGCCGGGATGCGGACGCAGCCGCCATGCCAGGGCCGACAGTTGCGGAGGTGCGACGATCTCGATCGGCGCCCCGGCAGCGGCGAGCTTCGCGAGGGCGTCGTGCAGCTCACTTGCGAGCTGGAGCTTCTCCTCGAGCGCGCGGCGAAACGCCCCGGCGCCGTGGAGCATGAGTGGAAGCCACAACCGCAAACCACGGAAATCGCGACTGAGTTCTGGGCCGTACTCGGTGGGTGAGGGCAGGCCACCATGGCCGAGATCCTGGAGGTAGTTCGCCTCCACGTGATGGGCCGCGCGAAGGCGCTCACCGTCGCGGACGAGGAGACAGCCCGTGCCGTAGGGTAGGAACAGTCCCTTGTGTGGATCGAGGGTGATCGAATCGGCGCGCTCGAGGCCGGCGAGGATCTGGCGGCCGGGGGCGCACAGGGCGAATGCGCCGCCGTAGGCACCGTCGACGTGGTGCCAGAGCCCTTCGTCCGCGCACAGATCGGCGATCGCGGCCAGCGGATCAACCGCGCCGGTGTTGGTGGTGCCCGCCGCCGACACCACCAAGAAGGGTCGCATCCCTGCCGCTCGATCGCGGGCGATCGCAGCGGCGAGCCCGTCGGGTGCGAGGCGCCACGTAGCATCGACCGCGACCTCGCGCAGGTTGGCGAGGGGAACCCCGGCGACCCGCGCTGCCTTGGCGACGCTGTGGTGGATCTGACTCGAGCCATACATGGTGGCGCGCCGCAGATCGCCATCGTCGCCGAGGAGGTGGTGGCGGGCGGCGACGATGGCCGCGAGGTTGGCCAACGAGCCGCCCGAGGTCAGCAGGCCACGCGCGGAACCGGGCAGTCCGAGTTCCGCAGCGAGCCAGGCGATCACGTCTGCCTCCAGGCGGCACAAGGCAGGTGCCGCGGCGGCCAGGCCGGTGTACCGGTTGAGCATTGCGGCCAGCATTTCGGCGATCGCGGCCGATGGCAGGCCACCACCGGGGACGTACGCCAGGTAGCCGGGCGAGGTCGTCGTCAGCGATGCGGCTGCCGCGGCCGTGATGCGGCGTGCGAGCTCCTCGGGGCCGCCGGCAAACGGATCGTCCGCGATCGAGATGTGAAGAGCATCGGCGATCGCATCGGCCTCGTGCCCCAACGGGCCGCAGGCTGGCGTGGTGGCGAGCGCGTCAATGCTCGACAGTCCCGCGCCTGCGAACACGTGCACCCACTGCTCGAGCGTAGCGCGGTCGGGTTCGAGGCTGCTCATGGTCTCAGGCCGCTTCGCGGGCGCTTGCCGATCCGTCGAAGGTAGCGATCTCGCAGCTCGGTTTGGCGGGAGCGCAGCGCAATCGACCGGCCGCGGATCCATACCTGGCTCGGGCGCTGGGACAGCTCGAATGGATCGCCGTCCCACACGACCAAGTTGGCGACTTTCCCCGCACTGATCGATCCGTAGTGCGCATCCACGCCGTAGGCGCGGGCGAGCTCGGAGGTTAATGCTGCGAGGGCGGCGTCCGCTGGCATGCCGTTGGCGACCGCAATGCCGGCTTCTTGGGTGACGTTGCGTGCGTTGTGGGCGTCGCCGAGGACCGCAATCCCCACGTGCACCCCGGCCTGAACGAGCAACGCCGCGTTGTCCAGGCGCGCACCCATCTCGTCGAGGGACGACGGCAGGTTCTGCGACGGCTGAACGACGACTGTGACGTCGGCGCGGGCCAGAGATGCCGCGACCTTCCAGGCCTGGGCGCCGCCGATCGCAACCACGCGCAACTTGGAGGATGCGGCGAGCTCGGCCAGGGCCAACAGATCGCTCGCGCGATCGGCGGAAACGACCAGGGGCATCCGGCCATCCACGACCGGCGCGAGCGCTTCGAGGTCGAGGCGATGGGCCCCCAGCGCCCGGGATTGGTTGCGATCATACGCGCCGCGATTGCGACGAAAGAACACCGCGTCGTCGAAGACCTCTCGTAGCTGCGCCAACGCCAGCGCCCGCGAGCCCACCACGGCGCCAAGATGAGCGCGCATCGCCACTCCGCGGCCAGCGACGATATCGCGGTGGTCACCGGCGACGAGGTCGATCCACGCGACCTGTCCAGAAATCAGCCCACCTTGGGGCGTTACCGCCGCGGAGGTAATCCCCTCCATTGCGTTGACCGGTAACAGCGCGCTGTCGGCGTTGACGGCGGTGGCCGCATCGAACGCGGCCCGAACCGAGTCGCCTTCGCTCGCCGAGTCGTCGTGCGTGCTGATCTCGGCCTCGATCTCCACGAGGCCCATGGCGGAGTCGACGGCGATGAGCCCCGGGGTGACGATCTTGCCCGCGAGATCGATGCGGCGCGCGCCGGCAGGAATCGGGGCGCCGGCCGGGGCGACCCGGGTGATACGGGACCCGCGGATCTCGATGATGCCGCCGGCGATCCGCGTCCCCACTCCCGTGCGGATGTCTCCGCCGACGAGCACAACCGGCTCGCCGTCGCGATCGAAGGCGAGCTTCGATCCCGTCAGGCCGCCCGTGGGCGGCGGCGCGAGTGCTGTGAGCGTCCACAAACCAATCCCAAGCAAGTTCATCGGCTGCCCTCCACATAGCCGAGCTCGAAATCCGTGCCGGGAATCGGCTCCGCGTGGTCGTAGACCAGGCGACCTTCGATGAAGACGTGGACGACCCTGCTGTAGACGCTGAATGGATCACCGTCCCAGATCGCGAGATCGGCGTGTTTGCCGGGCGCGATCGTACCGATGCGGTCTTCGACGCCGAGGGCCCACGCCGGGTTGGCGGTGATCCACCGCAGCGCTTCGTCGTCGGTGATGCCCAAACCAACACGTCGGCCGGCCCACATCGCCTTGGACGCCTCCTGGGCCAGGCGCTGGATCCCCAAGGCTGAGTCCGAGTGGATGATCGCCCGACCACCGGCCGCCGCCACCATCGCCGCGTTTTCGCGGATTCCGTCGAGGGCCTCGGCTTTGAAGCCCCACCAGTCGGCCCACACACTCGCGGCCACGCCCGCGGACGCGAGGTGATCGGCGATCTTGTAGGCCTCGACCGCGTGATGGAAGCTCCGGATCTGAAAGCCGAACTCGTCCGCGAGCGCGAGCATGCCGAGCATCTCGTCGGCCCGGTAGCAGTGGTTATGGACGAGGATGTCACCCTCGAGGACGGAGGCGAGCGTCTCGGCCGCGAGGTCGCGCGCCGGCGGATCGGGCGGGCCGTCGTCCTTGCCCCGAGCCTCGTCGTCCACCGTGCCGGCGGCGCGCTTGGTCGTCCACTTGGCGATCTTGTCGCGGTAGCTCTCCCAGCTGCGCCGATATTCGCGCGCCTTCTGAAACGCCGTGCGGTATCCAGCGACGTTGCCCATTCGCGTCGATGGACCACCCTTCTCGCCATAGACGCGCTTGGGGTTCTCGCCGCATGCCATCTTGAGGCCCTCGGGCGCGCCGCGGAAGCGGGCGTCCTCGATCCCGCGCACGTCGAGATACGTCTTGACCGTAACCGCGCGACCACCGATGAGGTTGGCCGAGCCCGGCAGGATCTGCATCGTCGTAACGCCGCCGGCGCGGGCGCGATCGATCTGCGGATCCTGTGGCCAGTATGCGTCGGCGGCTCGTACCTGCGCGGTGGTCGGTGCGACGGCTTCGTTGCCGTCCGAGTTGCCCTCCCACGATGGCGCCGGGTAGACGCCGAGATGTGAGTGCGTGTCGACGAGCCCAGGCGTGATCGTTCGCCCCTTCAGCTCGAGGACGGCCGCACCCGTGGGCACGGGCAGCCCCACACCCACCGCGGCGATGCTCTTGCCACGGATGACCACGTCCGCGGCGTCGTAGATCACGCCGGTGGCTGTCATCACGCGCGCGCCTCGGAGCACGAGGACCGGACCAGCGTCGTCGCCGTGCGCCGTCTGCTTCGCCGCGCTGGAGGTCGGTGCGGGCGTGCGCGCTCGCGTGGGCTCGGTGCGAGGCGCTGACGCGCAGCCGGTGAGTAGGCCGAGCGACAATGCGATTGTCCGCAGCCAGCGTGGGCGGCCGCGAGCTCCGGTGGCCGAGGGCGCGACGCGCATGGCCGCACCGTACGTCGCGAGCCGCACCAAGCGCAAGGCCCTGCTATGCTCGCGTCCGTCGTGGATCCGGCAGCACCGCTCGCGCGTCGCCTGGTGTACGCGCTCAAGCCGCGCAGTTGGCCAAAGCTGCTCGTCGCAGCCTGGTTGGGGCAGGCCGTGGGCGTGGCTGCGGCCGGTTCCTTCGACCTGGTCGCCGCCCTCCTTGGTTTCGCCTTCACGGCCTTCGACCTGGCGTTTCTCGTCCTCCTCAACGATTGGGGTGATCGGGACGTCGACGCGCTCAAGCGGCGGATGTTCCCCGACGTGGGCGGTCGCAAGACGATCCCCGACCGGCTGCTCGCCGCGCGCTCGGTGCTGGAGCTGGGGCTAGGCGCCGCGGCCTTCGCGGTCGGCACGGCTGTAACGGTGGAGATTTTGCGATCCCGCCCCGGGGCGTGCTCCGGCGCGCTGGTCTGCCTCAGCCTTTTCGTGGCGTACACCCTTCCGCCGGTGAAACTCAACTACCGTGGGGGCGGCGAGCTGCTCGAAATGCTCGGCGTCGGCTTCGCCCTGCCGTGGTGGAACGTGTACGTGCAATCGGGGCTGGCCGCGCCGCGTGAGTTGGCGTGGCTGCCCGGCTTCGCCTTGCTCGCGTTGGCCAGCGCCCTCGCCAGCGGATTGTCCGATGAAGAGAGCGATCGTCTGGGCGGCAAACGCACCTTCACCACCATGTTCGGCAAGCCGGCGGTGCGAGCCGCGGTGGAAGGCATGCTGGTCGCAACCATGTTGGTCTGGGCGATGATGCCCAAGCTCGCGCCCGCGATCGCCGATTGGGGGTTGGCGTTGCCGGCCGTGACGCTTCTGGCCTGGTGTTATCGCGATGTCGCGAAGGCGTCGCAGAGTCTCGACATCGACGAGCCCGAGGGCCTGTCCCGTTACAAGGCCGCTGTTCACGGCTGTATTTGGTGGTCGGCAGCCATGTTGGGAACCTCGCTGGTGTTGCGCACGCTGCTCGTGGGGGCCCAAGCCGGGTGATGGTTCCGGCGCTCGACGACGTCCTGCGCGAGCGACTAGTCGCCGCGGATCGGCGCTTCGGCCAGGGTACCGTTGCGTGGGGATCGCTCGCGCCCGCTCGCGCCCGCGCCCATACGCTCGAGGAGATCGCCGACGCTGTCCTCATGCCCGAGGACGATCCCGCGCTGATGACCGCCTTCGTCGGTGGCCTGACCGACTTCGCCGAGGCGATCCGCACGGCGTTTCCCGGCAATCTCTTCTGGGATCTCGATCTGCCGGCGGCGAGCTGGCTCGCGCTCGCGCGTGGCGGCGAGCGGCCGGCGGCTCGATGCGCCGAGTTGTTTGGCCTCGCGGTCGAACTGCAGCGCGTGTTCGGCCACCCGGGGCCGCTGCACTTCCGCTACGCCCACGACTTCAACTACGGCTACGACTGGGTCAAGTGGGTCGGCCGCGCGCCGCTGGAGCGCGCCGCCATGGGTCCGTTCGATCCGATGTTTTTGCGGGCGATGTCGGCGCGCGGACGCGAGCTCGCGGTGCTCGTCGCCCGCGGCGATGACCGCGACTATCCACCCTTGCCGGATGACGTCGCTCGCAATCCGTTTCCGTTTTCGCGCGAACCCGAGTGCGAGTGGGCCCTGCACCGCGAGCTCGCGCGCCTCGATCAGTTGCCGCTGCGCGCGTGGCGGACCAACGATTCGCCGCGGTGGGATCGACCATGGGCGGCATGGCGCGAGGCGGCGGCCGCCCGCCTCGGCATTGGCAGCGCTGCGGCCGGAGGCAGACCATGAGTTTTGATTTCGATCTCGTGACGATCGGTGCCGGTTCGGGTGGTGTAGCGGCCTCACGCCGGGCCGCGCGCCATGGTGCCAAGGTGGCGATCTGCGAGAGCCGAGCGGTGGGTGGGACGTGCGTCTTGCGCGGCTGCGTACCAAAGAAGTTGTTGGTCTATGCCTCGGAGCTTCGGCCGCTGTTCGCGGATGCCGCGGCGTTCGGCTGGGACATCGCCGGCGTATGCCTGGATTGGGGCGCTCTTATCGCGGCCAAGAACCGCGAGATTGCGCGGCTCGAGGGCGTGTATGAACGGATGCTCGAGACCGCCGCCGTCACCACGCTGCGCGGCCATGCGCGCATCGTCGATCCTCACACCGTGGAGGTCGGCGAACGGCAGGTCACCGCCCAGACGATCCTGGTGGCGACCGGCGGTCGACCGTACAAGCCGGGCATCGTCGGCGCCGAACTGACGATCTCTTCCGATGAGGCCCTCTCGTTGCCCGCCCTTCCGCGGCATGTGACGATCGTCGGCGCGGGTTACATCGCCGTCGAATTCGCGGGGATCTTCGCCAGCGCCGGGGCGGACGTGACGCTGCTGGTGCGGGGTGACGGCGTGCTGCGTGGCTTCGACCAGGACATCCGGACCGTGCTGCTCGACGAGCTGCGCGCGGCCGGGATCGACGTGCGGTTGCACGAGACCATCGAGGCGGTCGAGCGCCACGGTTCGAGCCTGCGGGTCATCACCGGCAGCGGCGCTGCGATCGCGAGCGACGCCGTCCTCACCGCGACCGGTCGTGTGCCCAACACCGAGGGAATCGGACTCCTCGAGGTCGGCGTGGGGGTCGATTCCGCTGGGGCCATCGAAGTCGACGAGGCGTCGATGACCGCGCTGCCGAGCATCTACGCGATCGGAGATTGCACCGCGCGCCCGAACCTCACACCCATGGCGATCGCCGACGGCCGCGCGTTTGCCGATAGTGTGTTCGGCGGGCGCCCGCGTACCAATATCCACGCGCACGTCGCGACGGCTGTGTTCTCTCAACCGCCGGTGGGCACCGTCGGCCTCACCGAAGGCGAGGCGCGTGCACGCGGGCCGGTCCGCGTGTTTCGCAGCCAGTTTCGCCCGATGCGGCACGCGTTCGTCTCGCGCAACACCCAGGTGATGGTAAAGCTCGTGGTGGATGCGATCACCGACGTCGTATTGGGCGTTCACATCGTGGGGACGGACGCGCCGGAGATCGTCCAGGGCTTCGCGGTTGCCGTGCATGCCGGTGCGACCAAAGCTCAGTTCGATGCGACCTTGGCCATCCACCCCACGATCGCGGAGGAATTGGTGACGATGATGGAACCTGTCGGGTAGGCGGGGTGGTGCGAGCGGCGGGCATGTGCGCGAAGGCAGCAGGTGGCGTGTGAACGGCGGCGCGGGCCATCAACCGCGGGCCGCTCGCCGGCACAACCGTCGCCCACGCGCGGGCGTCGTGCGGGCCTTCGAAACGGCGCACGCTTGACGCGCGGCTCCGCGCGCCGTACCAAGGAAATGCTCGCCGTCTCTCCGGCGTGTTGCACCGATGCAGGCCTACGCAAGCCTCCGCGCGCCGGACGGCACCCGCTATGAACTCGTTCACGGCGACCTGATCGGGCGACTTAGTACGGCTGCAATGCCGCTCGATGACGCTCGGATCAGCGAGGCGCACGCCATGATCAGCCTGCGCGAAGGCGAGCTGCGCATGATCGCGTTGCGGGGCGGGCTCGCGGTTGAAGGCAAACCACTCGCTGAGATCGCGCTGTTTGCGGGTCAGGAGATCACGTTAGCGCGCGGCGTGGCGATCGAGGTCGAGCGTGTCCATCTGCCTACGGTCGTCTTGGGCATCGAGGGCCCTGGGTTGCCACCGCGCGTGATACCGCCGGTTGCCTCGGTTGTGCAGGAGCCACTTCGGATCGTCGCGGGCCATGTCGAAGGTGCCGACGCCCACGTGTGGTGCACTGGCACGTCGTGGCGAATGCGCACTGCCGATGGTCGTAGCGCGCCGCTCGAACCTGGCAGCGAGTTCACCGTCGGGGGCGTAGTGTTGCGTGCGGTCGCGGTCCCGCTGGGCACCGCTGGGCAGACGCCTACGCGCGCCGGGGGCGTGGCGGCGCCGCTGCGCATCGCCGCTCACTTCGATACCGTCCATGTCCATCGCGAGGGAGCCCCGGCGCTGGTGCTCGGTGGCGTGCACGCACGGCTGCTCTCGGAACTCGTGGCACTTGGTGGGCCCGCGCCGTGGAAGGTCCTCGCCGAGTTGCTGTGGCCGGGTGAGGAAGACCCTGATGTGATGCGCTCCCGCTTTGACGTCGCGCTCTCGCGATTGCGCCGCAAACTCAAGGAGTCCCGGGTGCGCACCGACCTGGTTCATACCGACGGCGCGGGGCAAGTCGAGCTGTTGCTCTACCCCCACGATCACCTCGATGACCGCACCTGAGTCGACGCCGCCTCGCCCCGCGCTGCGCGCCGTGAGCGGCGCTTCGCTCGGATTGGCGACCGACGCGGCGCCCGGCCACGGCGGCTTCGAGATCGCGAGCGCTGCGCGCTACATCGACGGCGGCATGCTGGGCCGCGGCGGGATGGGCGAGATCCGAGTTGTATTCGACACTCGGCTCGATCGCGCGGTGGCGATAAAGACGCCCCTTCTGGCTCACCCCGGGATGTGGCGGCAGTTCGTCGACGAAGCGCGGGTGACCGCGAAGCTCGGTCACCCCGGCATCGTGACGGTGCTAGACGCCGGCGTTTTGCCCGATGGCAGACCTTTCTACACCATGCCGATCATTGAGGGACAATCCCTCGCCCAGGCCATCGCCGACGAGCCGCACCCCACGCGACTGCGCCTTGTCCGGCATTTTCTCGACGCATGCAACGCGGTGGCATACGCCCATGCCGAGGGACTTGTACATCGCGATCTGAAGCCTGCGAACATCCTGGTCGGCCGTTTCGGTGAGACGCTAGTGGTCGATTGGGGCCTCGCGGGTCCAGCCGGACAGCGTCCGCCGGGTGTGGTGGGGACCCCTGGTTACATGGCGCCCGAGCAGGCGCGCGGCGAATCGCTCGATGCGCGCAGCGATGTGTGGGCGCTGGGTGTTTCGCTGCGCGAGCTTGTGACCGGGAGCCCGGTTTCGAAGCCCAATTGCGACGACTCTCCCGAGTTGATGGCGATCGTCGCACGGGCGTGCGCGCCCGATCCCGCGGACCGCTACGCCAACGCGCAGGCGCTGGCCGAGGATCTCGCGGCATGGTTCGAGGGGCGCCGGGTCGCCGCCTATCGCTACCGTTTGGGTGAGTTGGTGGCGCGGGCGTGGGCGACCCATCGCGTCGCACTGGTCGCCGGCCTCGTCGGACTGATCGGCATCGTGACGGCGATCGCGGTCGGGTACGTGAGAACCGCCAACGAACGAGCGCGCGCGGTCGAGTCGGAGCAGTCGGCTGTGGCGGCGCGTGGGCGCGCCGAGGACGCCCTGGTCCAGGCGGAGATCGCTCAGGCGCTGACCGCCATGTCCCAGTCGGCGTGGCGCGAAGCCGAGTTGTTCGCGGCGGGCGCCCTGACACATGCACCCTCCGCGCGGGCGCGCGGCGTCCTCGCGCGATTCGACGCCGCTTCACGACCCCGTCTGGTCGACACCACTTCGCTGCCGGGCTGCGAACACGCCATCGCATCGCGCGACGGGGCCACGATCGCGTGCAGTCTCGAGGATCGAATCCTCGTCGGGACAACGAACGGAGGCTGGCGCACCGCCTGGAGCATCGCCGGGGGCGGCACCGCAGTTGCGCTGGTCGGACCCGAACCGCGCGTGATCGTGCGCGAACGGGAGGGCAGGGTCTTGTTGGTCGAGCGACGTCCTGGCGTTGAGCCGATTACCTTGCTCGGCTCGGGCAGCGCCCCTCAACGATTTCATGTCAGCGATCGCTGGGTGAGCTGGGTGAGCGGCAGCGGTGAGTTGTGGTCGGACACCCTGACCGCCCAGGTGGAGCGAACGCAGATCTGCGCCGATCTGGGCAACAGCGCGCCCGGAGCGATCGGGCGGCGAAGCGATGGCTCCGTCTTGGTTGCGTGCCAAGACGGAGGTGTGTTCGCCGCCAAAGGGCCCAACGCGCACGCCCACGAGATTCTACGCCTGCCGGCGTCGCTGGGTGGACCGGTGGTGATGGACTTTGCGCCGGATCGTGACGGCGTCATCGCGCTGGCCATGGCCAAGGGCGGTGCGGTTGTGATCGACGTCGATGCCCGGCGGCTCTTGCGTTCGTTCCTAGATCAAGTCGGTTCGTCCGCGAGTGTGGCGATGGGACACAACCGGTTGGCGATCGTCGACGATGCCGGGCGCGTCGACGTGTGGGAGCTAGCGACGGGAGCGCTGATTGTGCGGATGAACGGTGGTGCCACGCAGTTGCGTTGGCAGCGCGAAGACGCGCTCCTGCGGCTCATCGGCGGAGAAGTCAGGGATTTTTCACTCCCGTCGTCGCGCGTGCGCACGCACGTGCAGCAGGACGGATCGGGCATCGCTGCGCTTGCCCTCTCGCCGGATGGCTCACACCTCGCGAGTGTGCATGGTGACGGGCGCCTCCGCGTGGGCCAGGTCGACGCGATCGATCCCCTGGCGGTTGTGCCCCTGCATTGGAGCGTCGCCAAAGATGTCGAGTTTTCGCCAGACGGGCGGCGCCTCGCCACGATCAACGCGCAGGACGACGCCCTTCGGATCTTCGCGCTCGACGAGTTGCCCTCGCCGGTGATCCTGCCCGCGGCTCCCGGGGCTCGCTTGGCCTGGCTGGTCGAGGATCTGCTCGTGATGGCGCCGTACGGCAATGGACTCGCGGTTTGGCGGGACGGCAGGGCCGTGCCGGAGCGGCTTGCGTCGCTCGGGCGGATCGCGGACATGGAAAGCGATCCCGACCGCACGGCGCTCACGATGCTCGCGGATACCGGTGATATCGTGCGCTTGGACGCGCAGCTCCGCGTACACCCGGTCGCCTGGCGGCCCGATGTGGTGGCTGTGGCGGGGCGCGGCGATACCGTCGCAGTCCTTCGCGAGCATGTGCTCGAGCTCCTCGACCGCGGTGATCCCGTGGGCGAAGCCCCCATCGCGGGCATCGCTGTGGATGTGGCGCTGTCGCCGGATGGGCGCATGATCGGGGTGGCATTTTCGAGCGGCGAAGTCGAGGTTCTCGTGGCGGCAACACTTGAGCCGCTTGCGGTTCTCCACGGTCATCGAGGACGGGTTGCGAGCTTGGCGTTCGATCAAACGGGTCTCTGGCTGGCGAGCGGGAGCTGGGACGGTGAACTACGACAGTGGTCGCTCGCGACGCTCGAGCGTCCCGCTGCGGAACTGCTCGTCGAGATCGAACGCGACTGGGGTAAGAGCGTGTCTGAGTTGCTGGCAGCGTCGTCCGATGCCGCGGGTAATCGATCGCGGTTGTAAGAGATCGGAAAGGATCCGATCGAGCCGTTGCTCGCTACGCTGAAGTTGTCATGCTCATCCGCTCCGTTCTTCCCGCAATCACGACCTTCCTCCTCGCCTCAACCGCCTACGCTGCAGCCGATGTGCGCGTCACGATCCCGCAGCCGGCCGCGGTCCACGTGAACGACCCCAGCGCGATCGACGTGGTCGTTGCCAACATCGGAAACAAGCGCGCCGACGGCGTAGTCCTGACGATCCAGCTGCCGACCACCAACACCACGCCCATCCACGTAATGGGCGTGGTGTCCGGCCTCGACTCGCGCTGCAGCCGCTCTGGTGCGACCGTCACCTGCGCCCTAAGCTCGATCGCGCGCAACAGCAGTACGACGGTGTCGTTTGACATGGCTCTCCCGCAGGCCGACAAGACGCTCGCGATCAACGCATCCGCGACATCGACTTCGGCCGAGAACTCGCTGTCGAACAACTCGGCGGTGTCGATCCCCCCGCTGCTGAACTACGCGATCCCGGTCGCCGAAGGGGATTCGGCCGTCGTCGAGCTTTGCACCGGTACTGCTCTCACCTCGTTCTACGAGTGCACGCTGTTCCCAAGCTCGTTGCAAAGCTTCGACGTTGATTTCGTCGCGAACCAGGAACTCTCGTTTCCCATCGATCCCGGCTACGGCGGCACGTGGTCGCAGATCCCTCCTGGCTCGCTGCAGACCGATCCTGAGTATCTGTCGATGACGATCATGTCGATGGGTGAGATCGTGGCTGAGTTCGAGGGCTGGGGTAGCTCGGACCTCCCGGAGTGCTTCGACGGGATGACCACCTTCCCGGGCAGCACCTACGTTTCGCCCTACCACGTTTGTCTCTAACGCACGTGCGGCAAGACGAGGCCAGCGTTCGCGGTTGCGCGGACGCTGGCCTTCGCGCGTCGGGCGAGTGACGGCGGGGGAGCAGACTCGCCCGACCGGTGGCGCGTGGGCGGATGCTCCGCCGGTGGCGCCTGGGCGGTCCCCGGCTGGGGCGCCGGCGCCCTCCCATCGCGCGGCCTTGCGTTTGGATTTGCCGCGCGATGGGCGGTCGGCGCCGCGCTCCGGCCGCTCGATGCCCAACCGATCCGGCCGGCTCGATCCACCGTATGATCGCGGCACCCAAATGTTCGCGCGCGCGTGTCTCGTCCTTGTCCTACTGACGGCGTGTTCGACCGAGGGCGGAGGCGGAAGCTCCGACGCCGGGTCATCCTCGACGATCGACTCGGGGTCCACCGGCGCAGCCGGGAGCTCGACCGACGGCGGGCAGGACATCTCGGGGACCTCGGAGGGCGCCGATACCAGCACGGGATCGAGCACCGGCGACGATCTGCAAGGATGCGGGCTCGCCGAACTCGCACCCGGCGCGATGAACCCGATCCAGTCGGGCACGGGCGCCATGCAGATCCCACCGGACATCGCCGCGATCCAGGCCGCGAACTGCGGCTGCCACCTCTCCGACGATGTCGTGCCGATGACGCCGGATTACCCAGCGATCGGTCCCTTCGACATGACAACCTGGGCGGGCTTTCAAGCCCTGCGCGAGGGCGACATGATGCCTTACCACGCGATCGCGCTCGGCTACGTGGAGTCGGAGTTCATGCCGCTGTCGTCGTTTTGTTCGATCGGTGGCGGCCTTCACATGGATGCCGACGATCGGGCGACCTTGATCGCTTGGTTGACGGCCGGCGCCCCCGACGGCGCCAGCTGGATGCCGTAGAGATCTGGCCGTTGACGGGTTGCGGCCCGGGGACGAAGATCCTCGCAGATGCGGGAGAGAGTCGAGCGACGGGCGTGGGCGCTGGGGGTCGCGATCGTGATCCTCATGGCTAGCTGCGGGGATGGCCCTCGTGATGACGGCGGTGCTTGCCCTGAGGATATGCCGTGCGCCGCGACGGGGTGGATGGGGACGGCCATGGGCAGCGATGCCGAGAGCGCTGCGGCGACGAGCGCGGCACAGACCACGGGCGCGGCCAGCAGCACCGAGGGCGCAACGACGGGCGTGGATGGGAGCACCAGCGCCGGGCCGAGTGGCCCGTGCGACCCCGCGATGTCGGCGTTCCAGATGGTCCCGCGCGGAGCCGGCCAAGCATCCATCGCGGTGGATTTCGCCGCCATGGCTTGTGCCGCCCAAGGCGCTACCCAGATGGACCCGCAACTCGTGTTCGATGTGCGAAATACCGGGCTCGTGGACGTCACCGGCTATGGGCTCGAGATCACCGAATCGAGTCACGGGCAGTTGTTTACCGATTCGCCCCAGGGCGACTCGCGCGTGATCGATCTGATGCCTGATCTCGAGACGACGATAACCGCCGTGCGTACCGGGGGCAGCGAGCAGGTAACGGTGACCTTCACCATCTTCTCGACCGGGCCGACGCTCGTCGATGTGAGCGCCGTGTTCGGCTGAGCGCGCCGCGCTCCGCCGCTACTGTGCCCCGAAGCGGGCCTGCATGGCCGCATCCACCTCGGCCAGTCGACGCTCGTCGCGGATCCGCCGCAAGTGCGCGCGCCATGCCTCCCAGAGGTCGAGGCGATTCGGCGCCGCTTCGAGCATCGCCGGCAGGATGCGCTCCGCCTGTTCGCCCGAGCGCATTGCGATCTGAAGCAGCTGCCCATGGGCTGGAACGAACGCGGGTGCGGCCGCGAACGCGGCCAAATAGTGATCGATCGCGGCCGCAGGAATCGGGGCGTCCCAGCCGGCGCGATCGCGTTCCATCTCCCCTTCGAGCAGCTCGACGAGCGCGGTTTGAAACTGGGCGACCTCGGCCGCGAGCGCAGCGGGATCCTCGGCCCCCGCGAGCGCGCCCGCGGGCAGGGGCTCGCGTTGGGGCAGCAAGCG
This sequence comes from uncultured Myxococcales bacterium, assembly GCA_902826865.1. GTDB lineage: Bacteria > Myxococcota_A > Polyangia > Nannocystales > Nannocystaceae > Xiheibacterium. The sequence continues at coordinate 23,019 of CADEGN010000013.1, read as the reverse complement.
GGCGAGGTTGTCGGCGCCGTGGTGCGCGAGACCCTCGTAGGCGACCTTCGGGGCCCAGAGCGTCACCCAAGGGTGGAGGTCCGAGTTCGCCGGGCCGCCGCCGCAAAATCGCGCCAAACCCTCGGGCCCGACCAGGCGTGCGCCGAGCAGGTCGCGTGGATCCTTCATGAGGGCTTCGGCATAGACCGGCGCCTTGAGCGTCTCGCTGAGGGTAGCGACGTCGATCGCGAGATCCGCTCCGCTGGCGCGGGCGACCAGCGCCAGCGCGGGCAACCGGACGTTGTACAGCCCGAGCCATGCGTGTGCCTGGGGAAACACGTCGGTGTAGGCGCACACGATCGAACGAAGCGTGTCGCCATCGAGCTGATGAAGGGGTAGCCACTGGGCGAACAAGCCATCCGGCGCGAGGCGGCGGTCGATCGCAGCGAAGTGTTCGCGGGCGTAGAGAGAACCGGCTCCGTCGATCCCGGGATGAAAGAGGTCTGCGACGATGACGTCGTAACTGTCGCGGCTGGCGGCGACGAAGCGTCGGGCGTCCGCGCGGTGGAACCTCACGCGTGGATCGTCGCGCACGCCGGCGTTAATCGCCTCGAATTGCCCGAGCTCGTCGACGACCGCGCCAACGAGCTCAACTGCGTCGATGGTCTCGAGCGCGGGATGGCTGCGCACGGCCCCGAGCGTGGCACCGGTGCCGATCCCGAGAAACAGCGCGCGCCGGCCATGACCACGCAACACGAGCGGGATCTGGCCCATGCGTCGCTCCCCAAATGCTGCGCGCCCGCCCATACGAAAGTGCCGGCCGATCTGGAGCCGGCGCTCGGGCGCCGCCTGACGTTGCTTGTCGCTGCCGGCTGCATGCTCACTCACGAGCACCAGGCCGAGGGGAGTTTCGTGTTGGGCGATCGTCGTCCACCCCGGATCGGCACCCGCTAGCACGAGGGTCTTCGGACCGAGGGTCGTGGCGGCGATCACCGCACCGATCGCAGCGAGTTGATACGCCGGGCGGAATCGGCGGTACCAGGTGAAGGCGCCAAATACCAGCAAGTAGGCATACGCGACCGCGATGAACGCGTCGCGATAGCCAAGCGCGCTCGGGGCCCACACGCCGAAGACAAACGGCGCGATGGCGCCGCCGAGCGTATTGACGGCGTAGGCTCGACCGATCCCGCGCGGGGCCACCAGCCCGATCACGTGGCTAAACAGACCCCCCATCAAGATGGTCGGGAATGCGAACACCAACGCGGCGACCGCGAGCTCGGCGAAGATATGTCGCCGCGCCACCGCCTGCTCCGGCGCGAGGGATGCGAGCACTTCGGGCGCGTTGGCCGTCGCAATCGCGGCGAGCACCGTCGCGAGCGCGAGCGCGATGAGCAGTGCGGCGGCGGCCGTGGCCGGGCGTCCCGCCGCGTGCTTCGCCCCGATCCGCGCGTAGAGCCACGCCCCGGCCGCCGTACCCGCGAGGTAGACGGCAAGCACGTCCGCAAACGTGTAGATCGTGTTCTCGAACTGCTGCGACAGCACAAGCGTGCCCACCACCTCGAGTCCGACACCGGCGATCCCCGCCCCGAAGAGGAGCACCAACAGCGGTAGGGGTTCGCCGGCGTCGGGATCTGGATCGCGGGACGCATCGATCACCAGCTCCGCCTCGGGAGGGCGTGGCTGTCGAATCCGGGGGTGCGCCGCGCCCCAGCGGTGTGCGAGCACGGCGGCGGTCACCCCGAGTCCAGCCAGGGCAATCGCTCCCAGCGCGAGCCCCAGACTCGGCAGCACGATGTAGACCGTGCCGAGTACGCCGACAACCGCACCCGCAGTGTTGGCCGCGTAAATGAAACCGACGCCCGGCCCGTCGTCTCCGTCGCACACGCGGCGGCGGGCCTCGACGGCCGCGGCCAAGGTTGCGCCGAGGCAAACGGTCCCCGGCAACATCAGCGCGCCCGCGACGGCGATCGCAGTCGCGAGCGCGAGGCCATCCCCATCACCCACCGCGGGACCAAGCCACGGCGGGATGACCTGAGCAGCTGCCACGAGCAGATGTGGGGCGACGATGGCGAAGACCGCAGCGATGAGCTCGAGCCGCACGAACAAAGCGATCGGATCGGTCGCCGCAACCGCCCGGCGGTGGAAGAGGGCCGCGCCCGCCGCCATGCCGCCGAAGAAGCCGGCAAGGGTCGCGAGTATGCCGAGGGTCTCGCTGCCGAGCATCGGAGTGCACAGCCGCGTCCAGACGATTTCGTACCCGAGCGCAGCGCCACCGGAGCACACGAGGGCAACGAGGAGAGGACGATCGGCGTGGGAGGCCAAGAGAGCCGCAGGATACACCTCACCGCACCGTGGGAGTTCTCACGGAAGTCATGCGTCGGTTGGTTCGGTCACGTTGGGCGCAGGCGCAAGGTGCCAGCCTGCGGGGCTACCATCACGGTCGCTCGTCCACGCCGCGGGCGTGCGGAGGTCTGACGTGAAGATCGCAGTCATCGGTGGAGGTCCGGGTGGACTGTACAGCGCGCTCCTGCTGCGCAAGGCGATGCCACACCTGGAGATCGACGTGGTCGAGCGCAACCGCGCCGACGACACCTTTGGCTGGGGGGTCGTGTTTTCCGACGAGACGCTCGACAACTTCTTGGCCGCCGACGAGGCGACCGCGGACGCGATCACGGCCGAGTTCGTGCATTGGGATCGCATCGACACGCACGTGGGAGGCGAGGTGATCCGCAGCGGCGGACACGGGTTCTCGGGGATCTCGCGTCAACGCCTGCTGGACATCCTGCAGGGGCGTTGCCGCGAACTCGGCGTGACGGTTCGTTACGAGCACGAAGTCCCCGGCCCGGAGGCATTTCCAGACGCGGATCTGATCATCGCCGCCGACGGGATCAACAGTCGCACGCGCACCGACTTGGCCGATCACTTCAAGCCGGAAATCGTCCCTGGCAAGGCCAAGTTCATCTGGCTCGGCGCGACCCGACCCTTCGATGCCTTCAAGTTCTTCATCGCCACCGATGCCGCCGGCATGTGGCAGGTTCACGCGTACCCCTTCGACAAAGAACGCAGCACGTTCATCATCGAGACCGATCCGCAAACGTGGCGGCGCGCGGGGTTCGATGGGATGTCGGTGGCCGAGAGCGTGGCCTACTGCGAGCGGTTGTTCGCGCGTGAGCTCGATGGGGCGCGGCTGCTTGTTAACAAGAGCGAGTGGATCCACTTTCGCCGGGTCAAGAACGCGACCTGGCACCATCGCAACATCGTCCTGATCGGCGATGCTGCCCACACGGCCCACTTTTCGATCGGTTCCGGAACCAAGCTGGCGATGGAGGACGCGATCTCGCTGGTCGCGGCCTTGCGCGAGCACAGCGACGTGCCGGCGGCGCTTCGGGCCTACCAGGACGCGCGCTGGGTTGACGTCGCGAAGCTGCAGAAGACGGCCGAAACCAGCCAGGCATGGTTTGAGAACATCGGTCGCTATCGGGCATTGCCGCCGTGGCAGTTCACGATGAGCCTGCTCACCAGGAGCAAGCGGGTGACCCACGCGAACCTGCGCCTACGCGATCGCGGGTTCGTCGACGGCGTGGATGCGGCATTTGCCCGGGGCGTGGACGACCGCCGTCGTCCAGTGCCTCCACCGATGTTCACGCCATTTCGGCTGCGTGGGCTCGAGCTCGCCAACCGTGTCGTGGTGTCTCCGATGTGCCAATACTCGTCCGAGGACGGGATGCCCAACGATTGGCACCTCGTGCACCTCGGATCGCGGGCGATCGGTGGCGCCGGGCTAGTGATGGCCGAAATGACCGATGTCTCGCGCGCGGGACGGATCACCCCGGGTTGCGCTGGGATCTACAGCGACGCACACGTCGAAGGCTGGCGACGGGTCGTGCGCTTCGTGCATGGGCACAGCGCGGCGAAGATCGGACTTCAGCTCGGCCACGCCGGGCGCAAGGGCTCGACCATGCGGATATGGGAGGGCGCAGATCGGCCGCTGGCGAGCGGCAACTGGCCGCTGCTGGCGGCGTCGCCGATCCCGTATCGCCCCGCAAGCCAGACGCCGAAGGCCGTCGATCGAGCCGACATGGATGCGCTCGTGGCTGACTACGTCGCGGCGACCGAGCGGGCGATCGCCGCGGAGTTCGACCTGCTCGAGGTCCACATGGCCCATGGCTATTTGCTGGCCAGCTTCCTGTCACCGCTGACGAATCGGCGGACGGATGACTACGGCGGGGACGTGCACCATCGGGCGCGGTTTCCCCTCGAGGTTTTCGCGGCCGTGCGCCGCGTGTGGCCAGCGGAGCGGCCGATTTCGGTGCGGATCTCCGCCTGCGACTGGGCGCCGGGGGGCATCGATGATGCAGATGTGATCGCGATCGCACGCGCGTTGAAGGAGCACGGCGCTGATGTGATCGACGTCTCGACGGGTCAAACCGTGCCGGACGGAAAGCCGGTGTACGGGCGAATGTACCAGGCGCCGTGGAGCGACTTGATCCGCCACGAGGTCGGAATTCCGACAATCACGGTTGGCAATGTCGCCAACTGGGATCACGCAAACACGCTGCTCGCGAGCGGGCGTGCGGATCTCGTCGCCCTGGCCCGGCCGCACCTCTCAGACCCGTACTTCACCCTGCACGCCGCGGCGGAGCAGGGGTGGGGGATCGGCTGGCCGTCGCAGTACGTCTCGGTGGCGCCGCGTGCCGGCGGGGTCTAGGGAGCGCTCGCGCTTTCTGCCGCGTGCAAGCCGCCCACCCAGGGCGCATCTGCGATTCTACGACGTACGGCCTTTTCATGGGCGGTCGTGACTTCTGCCGGTTCCGTGGTACGATGCGCGCATTGGATTGGGTAAGATGGCGAATTCGTTTGATGGTGAGGGGCTGCTCGCGGCTTGGTTGCGCGGCGAGCGGGATGCTGGACGTGCGTTGTTCGACGGGACCTATCCCCGTCTGGCCCGCTTCTTTCGCAACAAGGTGGCCAGCCCGGGCGACGAAGCTGACCTGGTCCAGCGCACCATGACACGGTTGCTTGATCGCGACCGGTCGAGCGCCCCTCGGGAGTTCTGGCCGTACGTCTATGGCATCGCCCGCAACGTCCTGCGCGAGTTCGCGCGAGAGCGCGTGCGTCGTGATCGTGACATCGTTTGCTTTGATCAGGTATGCGCGCGTGATCTAGATCGTGGGCCGTCGTCGGTGATTGCGGCGAAGCGCGAAGTTCGAGCGCTGCTTGAGGGTTTGCGCGACCTCCCGCTCGCCGACCAGGTCGTGCTCGAGCTTCGTTTCTTCGAACAGCTAACTGCCCGCGAGATCGCCGAGACGCTGGCACTTCCCCGGGGATCTGTGCACCGCACGCTCGAGCACGGTCTTGCACGGCTGCGTGCCAGTGTGGAGGAACGCTTACGTGCGGGTGGAACCTCCGAGCCTGGGCCAAGCGAGGCTCAGATCGAGCAGTGGGCGGCCGACACACGTCGACAGTGGGGTGCGCGCCAACGCAGTGGCGAAACGCGGACCGCCGATCATGGCGGGTGATGATGCAACAACCAATCGTGAGCCGGGCGACTCGAGCCTCGGCCACGACATCCTCGCCGCTCAGCTTCGGCACACGGTGCTCGGTGGCGACGAAGCGCTGAACTTCGGTCGCTTTGAGCTGCTCCGGCGACTCGGCGCCGGTGCAATGGGGGTGGTTTTCGAAGCGCACGATCCCGAGCTCGACCGCCGTGTCGCGCTGAAGTTGCTTCACCGACATCTGAGTGGTTTCGGTGAGGCCCGCGTGCGCATGCGCCGAGAAGGCCAAGTGCTGGCGCGGCTGCAGCACCCCAACATCGTGCAGGTGTTCGAGTCGGGCGAGCACGAGGGCACTCCGTTTGTGGCGATGGAGCTGGTCTCGGGCGTGACCCTCACGAGCTGGCTCTCAACGCCGCGGACGCCGACGGCGGTGCTGTCGGCCATGGTTCAGGCCGGGACTGCCTTGGCCGAGGCGCATCGCCACGGGATCGTGCATCGTGACTTCAAGCCCGAGAACGTATTGATCGACGATCGTGGCCGCGTTCGGGTCGTCGACTTCGGTGTTGCGGGTCTGGTCGACCGCGTCGACGATTCCGAAAGCGCTCGCGGCATGGCACGCGTCTTCGAAGGCTCCGGTCTAACGACTCGGGGCGCGATCGGGACGCCACGTTACATGGCGCCCGAGCAGCGCGACGGGGCCGCAGCTGCAGCCCACAGCGACCAGTACAGCTACTGCCTGGTGACATATGAGGCGCTGTTTGGCGCGGAATCATCCACTGACCTCCGCCGCGCCGGCGCACAGTCTGTGCGCTTGCGATCGGGTCGGGCGATCGCGCGGATCCTCCGGCGAGGTCTCGAACGCGATCCGGCGTGCCGCTGGCCCGACATGGACGCGTTGTTGCGTGCGATCGCGCGGGTAAGACGGCGGCGGCCACTCGTGGCGATCGCCACGGGGGTTGTTCTCGCGGCGACAGCCACGGGCGGCGGTGCCGTCGTCCACGCCCAGCGGTGTGCGTGGCGGGCCGATGATGCACGTGCAGCATGGATCGACCGTGACGCACCGGGGGTCAGGGCTGGACTCGCGGCGGCCGAGGTCCCATACGCCGATGAGGTGGCCGCGTTGGCGGTGGAGCGGCTCGGTACCCACGTCGACGAGCTGGCGGCGGCCAATCAGGCCTATTGTCGCGGGCATTTCGATCCATTCGGCCCGCCGACGTCGATCGAGGTTTGCCTGGACGCTCAGCATGCCGGTGTTGCCGGCTTGATCGGGCGGCTGCGCGAGGCGGATGCGGCCGTGGCTGAGACCGCGTTGTTCGCCCTCGACCAGCTCCCCTCGCCACAGGCGTGCGAAGCCGATGCCGTACACGATCACGACATCGTGCTCGATGCCGCCTTCGAGCGCGGGTTTTCCGAACTCGTGATCGCCTGCCGTTTCGCTCGAGTCGCCGACTGCCGAGACGGAGCCACCCTTCTCGCCGAGCAGTCGGCTCAGGCGGGCCGCCGTCGCGACGAGGCCCGTGCGCTGATCCAACGTAGCGGCGCCTATCGTGATCTCGAGGCGTTCGATGCTGCCCGAGCCGACCTGCTTGCCGCATTTTACGAGCTCGTCGATCTCGGCGATCCCCTTGCCGCGGTTGCAGCGGCGCAGCTTGTGGTGCACTTCGGTGTGGTGACTCGTGACGCGCAGTGGGTCGAGCACTGGGTCAAGATGGTCGAACTCTTCGATCGTGAGGGGCGAATGCCGATTGAGCAATGGGCGGAGGTCGCCCAGGCGCGAGCGGCGGTAGCGTCGACGCTCGATCAGGAGCGGGAGATCCTTGCTCAGATCGAAGCGCTCGAGACGCGCGTTGAGGAAGGCCGTCGGGGCACGCGAGCGCACCTCTACGCTTCGCGCGGGTATCTCCTCGATCGCATGGGCCGCGTGGCCGAGGCAGCCGACGACCTGACACGCGCGCGCGCCCAGCTGCTCGCGCTTCTCGGAGCCGCGCACCCGCGCGTTGCCGATCTCGACGTCAATCTGGCGTCGGTTCTGCGCAAGCTTGGCCGGCTCGACGAAGCGGCAACGATGGCGCGCGAGAGCATTGCCATCTACACGGCAGCGCTGCCGGCGGGACACCTCGACCTCGCCCGCGCGCACCTCAACTTCGCTGCGGTCTTGGCCGACCAAGGGGAGACCGCAGCGAGCGTGCGCGAGCACGAGCTCGTCGTCGACATGCTTGCCGAGCGCGGCGACGACGAGGTTCTGGCCCAGGCGCACCTCAATCTCGCGATCTTGGCGGCACAGATCGGGCGCAAACGCGATGCTTTCACCAACGTAGACCTTGCCATCGCGATGCGACAGCGGTTGGTCGGATCGGGGCACGTCGCCACCCTCGACGCGCTGACCGCCGGTATCGAAATTCACGGCAATGGGGGGGACGACGCCGGAGTCCTTGCGCTGATCCCTGCCTACCTCGCGGCCGTCGCCGGCGTCGGTCCGAAGGCGCCGGCCGATGCTGCGCAATGGGGATGGCGCCAGGCGGCTGAGACCCATCATCGCCTCGGCGGTCATGCGGCCGAGGTCGATGCGCTCGATCAGGCCATCGCGGCGGCAGAGCAGCGGGCGACGCCGGGAGGCGCCGAGCTCGAGGAGCTGCGGACGATGAGAGCCGCGTGCACCGGCGCCGCGGCTCGGTGACCTTACGGCGCCGTGGTGAAGCGCACCCCCGATGCCTGGGTAGCGATCACGCCGAAGCCCCAGCGGGCCCGCGCTCGCGAGACGTCGGCGACGAGCCAATGCAGGCCTGCGGTCAAGTGGACCGTGACCGGCACCAAGCTGGCGAAGTCCTCTGTGCCGCGGTAGTGAAATGGCACGGTCGCGGTTTCGTAGGCCTGGGTGTTGTCGACCCACAGGCGCAGGCCGAGGTAGAAGCGCAGCAGCAGATCGACGTCCCGTTCGGATGGCGACCAAACTGGGATCGCGATCCATTGCGGGCTACCCGGTGCGGGCCACTGCAGCGGGAGCCGTCCTTCGTCATCGGCGACGATGGTCCACCGTGTTGGCGCAGCGGTCGGCGCCGGCGGGACGCCGTCATGGGCACCGTGCAGATAGCCGACCTGGGCGTGCTGCATCGGCTCCACCTCCACCACTTGGAGCAGCTCGACCCCGTCGCGGGCGATGGTAAGCACGATCTTTCCGGGTAGCGTGCGCTCCCAGCCCTGGCGCACTTCACTTAGGAAGTAGCCGAACTCAGGGCCGTTGCGGGCCCCTGACGCGGACCGCCGGACGGCCGCCCGGCCGCGGGGGTACAGTTGACGCGGCCGATGAACCTGACCCAGCGCCCGTTGCCTCCGTGGCTACGCTACGTGCTGCCCGCCCCCATGGTCGCGGCAGCGCTGGGGCTGACGCTCATCATCGAGCCGTATCTGGAGGGCACGGTCCTTCCGCCGTTCATCGCGGCCGTGGCTGTGAGTGCACTCTTGGGTGGCTATCGCTCCGGACTTGCGGCAGCCGTGCTTTCTCTTGTCGCACTCAAGTACTTCTTCATTGCCCCGATCCACTCGCCGATTCTCAACGATGCTCCGGGTGCGGCGCGCCTCTCGTTGTTCACACTCCTCGCCGCGCTGCTGATCTGGATGGCGGGACGGCTCAAGGCGGCGAACGAACGACTCCTCGACATGGCGGCGACCGATCCGCTGACGGGGCTCTTTTCGCGCCGCTATCTCTTTGAGTTGCTCGAAAACCGCATCGAGCTTCTGGCACGTACGTCTGGTTGTGTTTCATGCTTGGTCATCGACATTGACCGCTTCAAGCGCGTCAATGACACCCACGGGCACAGCGTTGGCGACAAGGTGTTGCGCGGCGTCGCCGATGTCGTGAAGCGGAGAATTCGGCGCATCGATTCGGCCGCGCGCTTGGGCGGCGAAGAGTTCGTGGTTGTGCTGCCGGCCACCACCATGGAAGGTGCAATGCAGTTGGCGGAGGCGTTGCGGCAGGCGATCGAGAACGCGACCCACGCGTCGATCTCGGTGACTGCCAGCATTGGTGTCGCGACCGTGGATTGCGGGGAGCTCCGCCGTATGGACGCGAAGGCGCTGGCGAGCGCGTTGCTAGCCAGCGCGGATCGAGCGTTATACGCCGCAAAGGACGCAGGGCGGAACTGCGTGAGGGCTGATTTCAACGTCCGCGAACTGAACGAGCCCGTGACCACCTTCGCGCCCGAACGAGCGCGGGGGCTCAGCACAGCGGCCGTGGATGAGCGTGCTTCCTAGTGCCCGGTGTCGGAAGTTCGTGCCGGGTTATGCACGGCTCTGCGACCCGATGGCAGCGTTGCTCGGCGCTCGCAGTACGCCCGGTACAGCTTCGGCGCTCGCGCCTTGCCCTCGGGTCGCAGCCCCGCACCTAACCCGGCACGAACTTCCGACACCGGGCACTAATCGCCGTCGCCGAGCGGGGAGGGCCCACGGACACCGGGAATGGGGCGTCCGTCGAGACCGCGCAGTGCCGGGTCATCGCTCGTAGCCCCCAGCAGTACCGCGGCGGTCGGAAACAGGTCGACGAGCCGGGCGAGCCGCGGCGCGTGAGCGTTCTCGACGCCCGGTCCGTTCAGGACCATGGGCGTGAGTATGGCTTCACGCTCGAGGTTCCCGTGATCGCCCTGCTGTGAGCGCAAGAACGACCACCCAGGCAGCGATGTAACCATGAGGTCGCCGGTAAAACGGTGGGGATGGAACGCCTTGCACACGAGGGGCACAGAACCCGGGTAGCGAGCGTGGAGCGTGCGCTCCATCCATTCATTCGCCGTATGAAACGAAGCGTCGTCGAGTTGACTCGCGCACGTCACGAGATCAAAGATGTGTGGATCGGCGAGGTAGGCGAGGGGATCGTCGGTGGCGCCGTCCGGGACCGTGTAGGCCCAACGATCGCCGTCGTGCGGATGGCCGACGATGCGAGCGCTGCGACCGGCACTCGCGGCGATCTCGACGGAACCATCGACACGCGCGCGCAGAACCTGACCCACGCCCTGGTGCTCGACGAGCCCGCGCACCAGCTCGTCAACGTCGGGTCGATGGTGAGAGGCTCGCTCACGGTTGTCGGCCGGTGAGGCCGAGCTCCACGCGCCATCGCCGTCGCGCAAATACACCTGGGTGATGTTCGAACCACCTGAAACGAGGATGACGTCTGGCCAACGCGTCCATACCTGACCCAACCGCTCGCGCAGCACGACGTGCGTGACGGTCGACGCGTCATAGACCGAGAGATTCTGGGCGCGAAAGAACGCCTCCAGGTCGACGAACTTTCCCGATCTGACCATGCCGTGATCGCCGAACAGGATGATCGTGGTGTGGTCGAGTACGGACACGCCGTCGTCAGCTCGTGCGTTTCGGATGGACTCGAGGATCTCGCCAATAAGCCCATCGGTGGCGATCAGAGCCTGCCTGACCTGAGGCGATTCGGGCCCGTGGAAATGGCCCTTCATGTCGACTTCGTTGAACACCACCAGCGACAGTCGCGGCACCCCCTCGCCGGCCATGCGCTGCAACAGCATGCGGATTGGGCCGCGATCACCGCTGCCCAACTCACCGGCGCCGATCAGCTCGCGCGCCGCCGCGCGGCCGATCGCCGAGGCGGTCAGGATGCTGTCAGGACCATCCCAGCGTCCTTCGAACACGGTGACGGCCGATAGTCCCGCGTTGCTGACCGTATCGAAGAGGTTCGGCAGCGGCCACGCCCACGCGTCCGGCTCGGTGATGTAGCGGACCACGCGCCGCTGCTCGCGATCGAATGCGTGCACCGCCCCCGCGGCCGGTAGACTTTCAAGTCCGACGTAACGACCGGCCAGCATTTCAGGCAGCGAAGGTGCGGTCGCCGACGGAAACGTCGACACGGCAGTCATCTGCACAGTGGGACGGGTGGCGAACAGTTGCGCGAGGTTCGGTAGCTCGCCCGCTGCGAGGGCGGAATCGAAGACGGTCGCTGGGAGTCCGTCGATCATGAGGAGCAACACATGCCGATCCAGCGGTTCGAGGCGTGGCACCCGGAGAACGGCACGATCCCGCCCGCGAGGGGCTGCGCGACGAAAGGGCGCCCGAAACAGTGACGAGATCAACGCCGCCACGAGTGCGGCCGCGACGAAGAGTAAGATCCACGCAAACATCGCGAAGCGTCACGGCCCGCGCAGCCGGAGGTCCGCGACGATCGGAAAATGATCCGACACAACGTCGGGCAATACCGCGTGGTGCTCGAACACGAACTCTGGGGACGCGAGGATCCAGTCCAGGCGCGCGCCATTCGCCGGAAATGTGGGCGCTCCCGCGTGGGGAGAATGCGCGACGAGCCCCAAGGTCACCGCGAGGCGGTGTACCGCGGAATTGTCGTCGCGCCAATCAGCATTGAGGTCGCCCATCACGATCAGGGGCCGGCGACGACACGCGAGCACTTGAGCCATCTGCCGGACCTGGCGCGCCCGCACGTCGGCGTGGAGGAAATCGAGATGAACAGAGACGACGTCGACCGTCGTTTGCGTATCAATGTTAACCGCCGCGACAGTGAACCCCTTCGCGGGTGTCGGCGGCGAGCGGCGGAACGTGCACGCGACGGCATCGCCGAGTTCCAGGTGGCTCAGCAATGCGGTGCCATAGCGCAGGCCAGGCCCCTGCACGTGCATCCCGTGGGCAGCGAACGAGAATCGGCCCGCTCGGGCAAGGGATGCAACGTGACAGAAGCCGCCGCTCCACAGCGAAGGGCCGTCGGCTTCCTGAAGGCCGACGATGTCTGCGCCTTCGCGCTCTAGCAGCTCCGCGATGCGCAGGAGCGTTTGTCGCCGATGCTGCGAGCTTTGCAGGAGCTGATGGCTGGTGTCGGCGCGGCCGTGGGCGACGTTAAGCGACAGGACCCGCACGGATCTGCGCCGCCCAACCGGGCGCCTGGCGCGGCCAGGGAACGTCTGTATCGACGGGGCGGCGTTCGCATCCCCATGGAACAGCGAGGGTACCCAGGCGCCGTACTTGCCGAGCGATCCGACGAGCCGACGCAAGGCGGCCTCAGCGAGACCAGGCCGAGGGCGAAGCCGGCGCATCCTGTTCAAGAATGGCCACGGCCAGCGATCGAACAAGGGCATGCGGCCGGCAAGAGCTGCGCGCGGGGGAGCTGGAACCGCACCCCCGCTGCCGCTCGCCGCCCAAAGACGGCGTCCGCCGCAACCCAGCGCGGGCCGTTACAGCGCCGGCGGAAACAGCGTGTCGTCGATCAGCGGCTTCGTACCGACGTCACCGACCAACACGAACTCGCCGCCGCCCAACGAGATCTGCACGTCCACATCGCTGATCGCCTCCGTGCAGCGGACCACGATCGCCTGGATCGGCACGTCACCCGCCCGTAGTTCGACGCTCGGCTGGTCGTCCGTTGAGTCGGGCCAGACGAATCCCGTGACTTCGAGGAAGACGTCCTTGATGTTCTGACTGCCCACCGCGTCGGCCAAGAACACCCACACCGCATCCTCGACCACGTCGTCGGCCTCGCGCATGCTTAGCGCCCCGCCGGGATGGTCGACGGTACCGATATAGGTGACGAAGAAGTTGAACTGATCCGACAACTCCGTGCCGCCCAGTCGTTCGAAGCCCGCGACGTCGGTGACCGCGAAGTTGTTGCTTCCGCTTCGGTCGGTCCACGTAGTCAGCGGGACACCGGCGACCACGTCGGAGCCCACGATCTCGGTGGAGTCGCCGTTGGCGAAGGCAAGGATCGCGGGGTAGTCGAAGCCGCCGGTTCCCGAGCCACAAAACGCCTGGTCGATCGCGCCACCCACCTCGAAGACGCGCACGATGGCGGTGAGCCCCTCCGACGGTGCGGGAGACGGACCCTCCTCGAACTCCTCAGTGACGCCGTTGCGGGTGGTGCGAAGCACCCGAGGCGATCCTTCGACGAGCTCGAGCGTCCAATCGTCCATGCGGCCGTTGTCGGGATGCACGGGCCAGCCCTGGGGACTGATGACGGTGGTCCCGACCATGCCGGGATCCCCGGGCACCATCGCCCGCATCTCGCGCAAGCGCGCAGGGCCGTAGGGATTGCGGATCTCAGACCATAGGAGTCCGCCGGTGTCGAAGGCGAGCTCGTATGCCCGGGCGACCCCGTCGCGGGTCTGCTCGCCATGCCACACGGTGCCGTCGAGCTCCTCAAGCAAAGAACCACCGTCGGTGGAATCGCCCGCCGAGTCGTCGCTTGAGCCAGGACCCGAGCTGGTGGAGACGGGGCTGGTCGTCGCGTCCGCGGCGGTGGTCTCCTCGCCGGCGGCCGTCGTCGTGCTGGCCTCCGTCGTCGTTTCTGACGCGGGCGGAGCGTCATCGCCACAGGCAGCGGCCGTGGCCACGAGCGCAACGCCGACCGCCATCGCCGTCGCGCGTGACCTGCGGCGTCGTCGCAATCCCGCGAGCCCCAGTAGCCCGAGCAGCGCTGCACTCCCCCCGCGCGCCGGGGCGCTGGTGCATCCGCAGCCGCCGCCGTCGTTGCTCGCGCCAGCACTCGCTGCGGTGCCCGAGCCGTCGTCTCCTGAAACCGTCGCTTCCGAACCCGTCGCCGTGCCGTCGACTCCGGCCGTCCCGTCACCGGAGTCGTCACCACCGGGAGGGGCCGGCGGAAGGCCGGGGATCTCAAGACCATCGCACTCAGCTGGCATGGCCGAGAGCGATGGTGGGTAAGCGCGAGAAATCGAACCGACCGGATCGCCGAGGAGCTCCATCAGGCCGACAAGCGCGCAACTGTCGATCGTCGGTGCGTCCGCAAATGCATTGAGCGCCCCGTCGTGGCATTCGACCGGGCTGTCAGAGTCAGGCTCAGCGATGAAGTCAGTTCCGTTCATACGTACCGACATGCTGCCACGAACCTCGACCCCGAGGGGGAAGATCACCGGGGCAAGATGTTCACACATTCCTGCCTGCATCCACGCGGGCGAATAGGACGCATCAAACGAGGCCGGACCTGCCCCGTTCGTGGGGAGCACCGCGGCGTGGCTCGCGATGGCCGCGGCCGCGATGTTAAATGAGTGGGCGAATAGCCCGCTGTCGTAGAAGTGGTCGAGCAGCGTGCCGTCGAGATCGGGCGGCGCGGCGGCGGAAAGCTTGCCGGCGTACTCGGTCTCCACCTCGCTCTCGATCGCTGCGACCTTGTCCGCCAGGTCGCCGAGAAGCTTCCGGGCTTGCGCGATGAAGGCCTCCTCGATCCCATCGCGAACTGGCTGGATGAAGGGCTGGAACGCCCCCTGGATGAGCGCGATGACATTGATGCCGATACCGAGCGCTTGCATCTTCGCGTTGAGGTCCACGATCCATTCTGGGGCAACCGCATGGACGAGGGTGTCATAGTCGATGGTCGCAATCGAATCGGACCAGTCGATCATCGGGGCGAACAACCCCTCGATCTCGGCGCGGGTGAAGTCGATCGCAGTGCCGGGCCCCTCGAGCGGTTCGTTGAGCTTGGTCGAGATGTTCCCGACCGTCGCGAGGTACGCCGGGAGAAACTCGTGCAGCTCGGCTCGCAGCTCGTCGGCGATCTCATCAAAGGCTGGAGGTAGCTCCATTCCGCCGGCGCTAAACCGCGGGGCGAGGAGGCCGACATAGGTGAAGTAGGTGGCGTAAAGGGTGGCGCAAGTGACTGTGCACTCGGTTTCGTCGTCGCCGGTGCCGAGGATCCCGTCCCTACCCGCCGTGACCCCGAGCTCGCTTCCCATGGGCGTACTGGCGTCTTGCATGTCCAAGATCGCCTGCTCCAGCGCCGCCCGCTGGTCGTCGATGATCTTCTCGATCTCGTCGAGATAGACCGGCGAGAGCACGAGATGATCGGCGGCAGACACGTTCATCTCCGCCAGCACGGTCGGCAGCGACGCGTCGGGATTGGCGGCTCGTGCGGCCTCATATTGCTCGAGCGCGCGCTCGGACACCATTTGCCAAAGCTCGGCGTCGCGGTCGAGGTAGGTCCGGAGCACGAATCCATCTGGAATGAGATGCTCGAGATCGCCGCTGCCAAAGCCCATGGGGTCGCCGGTGTATGCAGCGTCTTGGATCGCCGACTCAGCGACGATGTGCCGCGCGACGTTGTCCAGGTCCAATTCACGGCCAGCGGTAATGGGGTTGAGCGTAAACGTCTCGCCGCTCATGTAGTTGACGTAGTGGTGAGCCACGGCGTCGGTGGCCCCGTGCAAGAAACACCCGAGCGCGTAAGCCCGCTCGGGCGGGGTAGCCGCCGCCTGGTAGAGCAGCTCACATTGGTCGAAGGGTCGTTGGCCCACCGCGTGTGACGGATCAGTCATGCCGGGGAAGACCATGTTGTCCGGGCCGACCGCGCCGGCGCGAAACTCGAGCGGGTTGTCGCGCAGCGCTTCGAAGTCCGCGGTCGACAACACCACCGCGTGCTCGCTCATCTGCAGCGGGATCGTGCCGTCGTTTGCCTCGATGAGCGCCTCTCGGATTCGGTTGGCGATCATGATGTGGACGCGCGTCGAGTAGGCCTCGGCGCGCCCGGGCACGAGCGACAGAGCCATGGTCAGCAGCAGCGGCGAAATCAGGTACCTATGCATGTTTGTGGGCCGAATATCGGCCGTTTTTTGCCCGGAGTCACCGGGAACGGTAGGCCGGGTCGACACGGGGTCGCGGACAGGCCGTAACCGCGCGGAAATCACGAGAGGGCCTGGCCACGAGCTCGCCGCTGCCCGCGCCGGGCGATCGCGGGATGGCCTACGGCAAGTCCGCGCCGGCCACGTCTGTCGCGCCGTCAAGCCCGGGTCGACTCGCTCCTTCGAGATCGCGCAGCGGGTCGCCGGTCTGCCAAGTGGCGATGCCCTCGAGCACCGTGTCGCCGACGATCCGGAAGTCGCCCCCGGCGGGGTCGAGAAACCATCCTGGGACGAACGTGTCGAACTCCATGTTGGCGGCGCCGCCCAAGTCGCTGGTGTCGATCACGCTGTGGTCGACGACGAGACCCAGACACGAGATCGAGGGCGGGGCGAGGCCGATCACGATGGAGTTGCGGATCGTGCCCACGCTCGCCTCGCAGCGGATCGACGCCGCGCCCGTGCCGTCGTTGCCGGCGATCGTCGAATAGACGAGATCGAACGTGGAGCCCTCGGCGTAGAGCGCGTGGCGATCGGCGAGACCGGTGCCGCCCGCGCCGATGACGCTGTCGTCCATCTGAAGTTCGCTGGCGCCGATAAGCGAGATTCCCCCGCCTTGGTTGAGGACGATCTCAACGCGGCGCACGTGCGTCAGTCCACCCGAGCTCGACGCGATGGCGGGCGCCTGGCCGTTGCCCTGCAGGCGGATCCGCTCGAGCAGCAGCGTGGCGCCGTCGACCGTAAACGTCGGCGCGCCCGTGCCGGTCACGACCACCGGATCCGCAGCGCTCGGGACAACCGCAACCACGCGGCTGCTATCGATCAGCGCTGTCTCGAGGTAGGGCCCGCCAAGTCCAGCGACGCGGATGGTCCCACGCTGGGCCGGGCCAATGTTGACGAGCGCCTCGGCGATGGTGCAGTACGGAGCCGCGGCGCTGCCGTCGGCGAGGGCGCACACGGCATCGCCGTCGACGTGCCACAGCTGGGCCGCGGGCAAGCAGCTGCCCTCGCCGATGAAGCAAGCGCTCTCGGGACACTGCTCATGGGCGGTGCAACCGACACATTCGCCGCTGGCGACGTCGCAGATCGGGACGGTGCCGGTGCAGTACGAGGCGTTCGTCGCCGTGCACTGCACGCACGCGTCGCCGCTGCACAGCGCGTGGTCCGGGTCGATCGCAGCGCACGATGCATTGGGCTGGGCCGCGTCGCCACAGGCGATGCAGGCGCCGCTCTCGCAGATCGGGGTGTTTGCTGGGCATTCGTCGCAGCCGCCGGTGGTGCTCGACGTAACGGCGGCGGATGTATCTGGCCCGGACCCCGGCAGTTGTGTGGTCGCGGATACGGCCGTGGTGTCAACGCCGGCGCTTGATGTCTCCCCTGGCGATGGGCTTGAGCTCGACGCAGCGCAGCCGCGTGCACCACAGGGCAGATAGCATGAGGGATCGGGTCGCGTGGCCGAGCAGCCGTCGCGGAGCTCGGGTACACAGCCTGCACGAACGCAATACGGCCGGGCACCGTCCGGGTGACGCGCGGCGCAGGTTTCGTCACCGTCGGCGTCGACGCAATGCGTCACCCCGCGGTCGTTGCACGCGAGCACCGAACCTACGGCGCCGAGCAAGAGCCAGATTGCCGCAACCGCGCGGACCTGCACCCATGTACGGTAGCACGCGCCCGCTCAGCCCGCTGGCGTCGACTTGCACACCCCATCTAACGTTGACGTCGGGAATCGCGGCAAGGCTGGTTGTCCGCGCCATGAGACGACGAGGATTTCCGCCGACCCATCGTTGTCGATGTCGGCGTCGACCGGGTGCTCGCGCATCGTCGGTGAGCCCCGGGATGTCGAGCGAGGGGCCGCCATTTTCTCGGTCGCCGCGGTGATGTCGATTCGCACCCGGTTTCGTCGCAGCGCGAGCCCGCCCCGCCGTCGAGAGAGCGGCCGAGTCGATTCCGCCGGGGTCCACCGACCCGATCGAGACCGAACCCGTAGGGGCCGTTCGGTCGGGCAGAACGGGCCGCGACCCCCACTGCGGCCCCCTCCGGCGGCGCAACGCGTGAGCGCACCCACTCGTTGGCCGACCTGGGGGCCGGTCGCCGTGATCTAGGTCTCCGTGTCCCCCCGGCGTCCGCGACGTTTAATCGCGTTGTGCGTCCCGGCGGTGGCATGCTTCGCGGCATGAACCGCACGCTGCGCGTCACTGCCCCGTCCGTGCTCGCTATTGCCCTGGGATTGACCGCCTCGATCGCCGAGGCCGCGCCCACCGCCAAGGGGGCCGAGGGCAAGCGATTTCGCCTGCACTTCGATACCGAGCTCATGGGCTTCACCCACCTGAACCGCGACGGCGATTTCCCGAACGACGACGCGGACAAGGACAACTGCCTGGGCTTTGGTATCGGGCGTCTAACTGCCATCGACGGTGGCGCGTGCAACCAACCGCTCAGCGCGACCAACAGCATCGGAATCGGATTCGCCTACGCGTTCCGCGAGACCAAGGCGGGCCGGCCGATCTTGGGCGGACGATTCTCCTTGGTCGTCGACGGCGCCAACCTCGGCGAGAGCGCTGGCAAATCGACGTGGTTCCGCGGTCAGCTCCAGCCGTATTTCCAGTGGATGTTCATGCCTGGGAGCTGGGTGCGGCCCTACGTGGAGGCCCGCCTGGGCATCGGCGGCGGCGTGCTTGGTTCCAAGGATACCGACGGCATGGGCAACGAGCAGACGACGGTCCAAAACGTCATGTACGTGTTCGGCGGCTTCGGCGGAGGCGCGCACTTTTTCCCGGTCGACTACTTCTCGGTCGATCTCGGCCTCAACATGAACCTGGTCGGCGCCTTCAACAAGTCGAAGCAGAAGGTCAACGATGTGTCGACGTCGACCGACTGGGATTACAACGCGTTTGTTTTCAACATGGGCGTGCTGACGGGCGTTTCGGTGTGGTTCTGACGAATCGCCGAACGCTCACCGTGAGGGCCAACACGCCGGTTCGGGTATGATTTTCGCTTCGCGGGTGCGATCCTCCGAGCCTCGTCCGGAGGATCGCGATGTCCCGCGCTGTGTTCGCCGCTTCGCTGCTGCTCGTGATCGCCTGTGCGGGCGATCCATCGGCCCCGGCCGATGGTGAAACCGGAACCGGTGCACCCGCCGATACCGGCGCGTCCGGGTCTGTCGCCGTGTCTGAAGGCGAAGGCACGGCGCCGACGTCCGAGGGCGAGACCACGGCTGAGCCGACGGGCCCCACGTTCCATGGCGACGTCTTGCCGCTGTTCGCTCAGCACTGCCAGGGATGCCACGAGCCGGGAGGGATCGCTCCGTTCGACATCACCGACTACGCCGTCGCCGCACCGTTGTCGCCGGCGATTGCGGCCGCCACGAGCGCGCGGACGATGCCGCCATTTGTCGCGGACAACAGCGGTGCGTGCCGGAGCTTCACCCACGCGCGCTGGATCTCCGACGAGGAGATCGATCTGCTCGCCGCGTGGGATGCAGCGGGTGCGCCGGAGGGCGACCCCACCACGCCGCGGCCCATACCGCCGGCCCCCGACGCGCTTGTCGGCGACGAGATCGTTACGGTCACGACGCCGGCGGGCTATGAGCCGGTGGCCGACGAAGCCGGCATGGCCGACGACTACCAGTGCTTCGTCGTCGACCCCGGTGTCGCCGACGTCGCGCGCTACCTGGTCGGATACGAGGTTGTGCCGGGCAATCCTGCGGTGACCCACCACCTGATCGGCTTCCTCGTGGATCCCGAGGCCTCGACACCGCTCGGCGGGACCAATCGCACCCGGATGGAGGCGCTCGACGCCGAGTCTCCCGATCAACCCGGCTGGGACTGCTACGGCGCGGCCGGAGATGGCGTCTTGCCAGAGGGCACGCCGGTAACGTGGGCGCCCGGAGGCGGGGCGTTCAACTTCCCGGTGGGCACCGGTATCCGGGTCGACCCGGGCTACGTGCTCGTGCTGCAGATGCACTACAACCTCGCGGTGGGTGGGGGCGCCGACGCCACTGACTTGCGCCTGTCGATGGCGGACGAGGTCGAGCGCGAGGCCGTCAATGCCCTCAACGATCGCTTCTTGGCGACACTGTTCAATGGCACGACCGTCAAGATTCCCGCCGGCGAATCGGAGTTCCAGTGGACATGGAGCGAGCGCATCGGCGATTGGGACGACCGGATCTCCGGGTGGAACGGCGTGCAGTTGCTAGGAATGCTGCCGCACATGCATGGGCTCGGTCGCCGGATGGAGGTCGAGCTCATCCAGGGCGATCAGCGCAGTTGCGCGATCTATGTCGATCGCTGGGACTTCAATTGGCAGCAGGCGTTCATGTATGCCGAACCGATCAACGTCATGCCTGGCGACGAGCTGCAGGTGACCTGCGAGTGGGACGCGTCGGCGCGAGATCGCGACACCTATCCGGGGCTCGGCACCGGCGACGAGATGTGCTTACTCGGGATCTACGCGGCCGAACTGCCGTAGGTGGCCCACGACGCCTCACGCGGGGTCGTCGGCGTCGGGGTGCTGGCGTGTC
This sequence comes from uncultured Myxococcales bacterium, assembly GCA_902826865.1. Lineage (GTDB taxonomy): Bacteria > Myxococcota_A > Polyangia > Nannocystales > Nannocystaceae > Xiheibacterium. The sequence goes on along the minus strand of CADEGN010000013.1, from coordinate 2,443 downwards.
CACTCATACATGGCGATGGCAGCCGCCGCGGACGCGTTGATCGATCGGGTTGAGCCGCGCTGCGCGATTGCGATCACAGCCGTGCAGGCGGCGCGGGCCGTCGTCGACAGGCCTGGACCCTCTTGGCCGAGCAGGAGCACGCACCGTTTGGGGATCGCCGCTTGGGGCAAGAGGACCGATTCTTCGACGTTGTCGACGCCGACAACCGCGAGCTCTGCCGCCAGCGCCCATCCAAGCAGCTGCGCGATGTCTTCGTGATGGTGCAGGTGCTGGTAGCGCTCGGTCATCATGGCGCCGCGGCGGTTCCATCGTCGGCGGCCGACGATGTGGACGGCAGCAGCGCCCATGGCGTTGGCGGTTCGGACGATCGCACCGATGTTCGCGTCGCGGGTCCAGTTCTCCACCGCGACGTGGAAGGGCCGCCGCCGGCGGTCGAGCTCTGCGATGATCGCCTCCTCGCGCCAATATCGGTACCGATCGATCACGTTGCGTCGATCGCCTTCGGCGAGAAGCCGCGGATCGAGCCGCGGGTCGTCGGGCCAAGGTGGCGGATGCGGCCCGACCCCGACGATGCGCGGATCGAAGTCGTCGTCGCCGCTCACGGGATCATGCTGGCCCCGTCATCGGGCCGTGGCATCGGGGTCGCGGCCGCAGCCGTCGTGGCGGCCGGCATCGCGAGCAGTCGGGTGGGGCGATTCACGCGCGCGAGGATAACAGCTGTCACGAGCGCCGGCGGTACGTCCCGCCCGTGCCGTTCTTGGCGTTCTTCATCGTAAGCGCATCCGGCTCGACGAACTCGATGCGCTGGCGGTCCGCCGAGAGGGTGCGGCCATCGACGAGCTCGATCATCGGCTCGATGAGCAGATGACTACCGCCGTCCTCGATCACTTCGTACGATCCGACGATCGGTTTTCCGCCATGCGGGTAGTGGTGGGTCATGCGACCGTCGCGAAACTCGATCGCTTGCCCGGGGTTGTCGGCCCGTTCCCAGCGGCCCTCGAGGCGCGCAGATCCGGGCTGGCACGCTGCCGTGAGCAGCGCCAACCCGAGGGCGCAACGCAGGCCTGCGGGATCCATGCTCCAGAAGGACGGAGCAAGGGTGGGGAGGTTGCAGCGCGACCGAGCTGTCGCCGGATCAGCCAGCGTCGGGCGCCACGCCGGCGGCCAGCAGTTCGCGGACCTTCCGCCGCGCGGCGTTTCGCAGGGCCGTCGGGGCTTCGCTCGGCCAGGCGGTCGCTTCGAATAGGTTCTCGCCGGTGGGATCGGGCGGCGGCCGCTGGTAGGTGACGTGATAGACGTTGCCTACCCAGCTCTCACCGAGCCATGCGCGGAACTTGTCGGCCCGCTGGACGTTGTAGCGGTAGTCGCGGTTGACGTGCCAGATGAGCAGCGTTCGCAGGATCACCGCGTCGGCCGAGAACGGGAGCGCGAGGATGTTGTCACGAAACGCGCTGGGGTAGAGGCGCCAGTACTCCTCGGCGTTGCTCAAGTAGAGCACCTCGATGGCGATGTGGGCAGCTGCCGCAGCGCGCGCGATCCCTGCGAGGCCGCGCGCGCCGGCGAGATCCGCCAGCATCGCGCGGGTGCGCCCGTTCTGAACCAGGCCGCGGACGTGGGCGTATTGCCCGTCATCGTCGAGCCAGCCCGCGACCCCTGCCGCCACACAGCGATCGCGCGTGGCGATCAGCCGGCTGGCGATCGCGGCGCGATGCCGTCGGTATAGGGTGCGCAGTCCTGTGCGCAGGCCGGTGCGGGCGTGGGCGTCGATCGCCGCGTGCGCGGCCGCGCGGCCTTCACGGCTCCACAGCGCGAGAAACTCCTCGGGTGTCTCGGCCTCGATCAACAGGGCCCGGTACACCCCGTGCAGTTCGACGACCACGGGGTCGTAGTCGATGAGCCATGCGAACTCCGAGCGCGCCCAGCCCACGAGCAGATAGGCCTGATCGCTGCCGACCCCGATGTAGCCACCACCGCGATTGCGGATCTGCCCGGCAAGCGCGACCAGGCCGCGCTCGTTGCCGGTCACATAGTGGCGCCCGACCTCGGCTTCGGTGACGCCGCCCAGACGCTGCGGTTCGGGATCGGTCGGCGACGTGAAGAGCAGGTGGCGGCGATCGTCGTCGAGCGGTCCGAGCGTTGGGGGTGGACCGTCGGCCCGGGCATGCGCCGCCAACGGACTGTCGAGATCATGCTCGCCGATGGCCGTGAACCTCTGACACGCAGCGGCAAGCAGAAGCCACAGTCCGACGACACGCGCCAGCGGGTGTGTGGGCGGTCGGGTCACAGATCTTGGACGCCCGTCCGACGCCCGGGCATTCCCGCGGCGAGACGCCGCGGCGCAGTGGTAGCGTAGTCACCGTGTCGACCGCGGCAACCGTCCTCGCCGTCGCGCTCGCGGGCGCGCGATCGGCCCCGACCATCGAGGATCCGTCGGGGGAGGCGC
>CADEGN010000012.1 GCA_902826865.1 uncultured Myxococcales bacterium | reverse complement strand
GCACCAACCCCATCGACTACCTCACCGACGTCCTCGCTCGACTGCCCGATCACCCGGCTCACCGCATCGTCGAGCTACTGCCGCATCGCTGGCGACCGCCTTGATCCGGCCGTGTCGGCCAAGACCCGAAGGTCCAAACCCGTACGGTTACGTTGCCGTTGCCTTCCGCGTCGTCATCGACGCGGCCCCATTGAAGCGTGCCTCTTGTTTGGTTGTCTGTAGCCGCTCTAATTCCTTCCGCGTCGTCATCGACGCGGCCCCATTGAAGCGCGGCCCGCTGGGGGATCCGGGCGAGTGCGTCGACGCCTTCCGCGTCGTCATCGACGCGGCCCCATTGAAGCGGTAGTGTCCCTTCTGACCGACCTGTGGGGTTGGATCCTTCCGCGTCGTCATCGACGCGGCCCCATTGAAGCTACAACCTGTGGAAGCGGTGCGCTCGCAAGATTGCGGTCCTTCCGCGTCGTCATCGACGCGGCCCCATTGAAGCTCGACGATGCTGCGGCGGTCGAGGAGTCGGCCGGAACCTTCCGCGTCGTCATCGACGCGGCCCCATTGAAGCGCGTCGGGTGTGGTGATCGTGGTCTGCACAGTCGAGCCCCTTCCGCGTCGTCATCGACGCGGCCCCATTGAAGCGGTCTGCCACCCTGCGCCACAAGCTGCCGCATGCGGCGCCTTCCGCGTCGTCATCGACGCGGCCCCATTGAAGCAAGGTTATTCATGACGCCCCACGGCTCCTACACGTCCTTCCGCGTCGTCATCGACGCGGCCCCATTGAAGCGCGTTCGTGGCTCGGACAGCTGGTGCCACCGCCATGCGCATCCTTCCGCGTCGTCATCGACGCGGCCCCATTGAAGCTTGATCACCCACCCGTAGCCAATGGACAGGCACCTGCAGCCTTCCGCGTCGTCATCGACGCGGCCCCATTGAAGCAATATGAACGACGACTCGATCTCAGCATTCAACGATCCTTCCGCGTCGTCATCGACGCGGCCCCATTGAAGCTCTGGTAGGGCCGCCGAGTTTGGTGGCGGATATGAACCTTCCGCGTCGTCATCGACGCGGCCCCATTGAAGCGCCAAGCTCAAGGGCGCTATCTCAGTCGTGCAGACGCAAACGGTAGCCCTTCGCGAACCTCGGTGGCGCTGTCAGGGCGCAAGGCCGCGCTCAACAACCGCAACGGGGGCGTGATCGCGGTGTGGGCGACGTCGGACTTGTGCGACGAAAACACGAACGGCGTTCCCGGACTGCAGACCTCGACCGGCCCCGCCGACGTGCTCGCGTGGGGGCAGGATGACTGCGTCGCCTGGTACACGGATTTTGACCACACAACTCAGCGCCCGATCGCGTGGGTGCCTGGCGCGCTCAACCCGGTCGATTGCACCTACGAAGACGAGCGTCTGTGGACGTCAGGGTGCAGAACGGGTGTTCATCAGAACGTTCAGGCGCATCTTCTCGACGGCGATACGGGTGTGGTGCTCGAGACGGTTGACGTCACGGGAGTGCCCTGCACGAGCTTCGGAGGCTACGGTGGTGCGGTCGACCCCGACGGCAATTTCTGGATCCAGGAATTTGGCACCAAGTTGGGGCGTGTTGATGCTGTCACTCTGGAGACGCAGGTGTGGACGCTGCCACACTATGCGTACGGGATGACGGTGGATCACTACGGGCGGCCGTGGATCACGAACAACAGCTCAAATACCGGAACCGCGATGCGTTTCGATCCCATTACCGAGACATTCGACGTCGCACCCGTGGGCTTCGACGCCGGCCAATCGGGGATCCAAGAAGACGCGTTCGGGCGCATGTGGGTCCACGACGGCCTCAACGACGGGGTGGCGTGGATAGACGTGGACACGATGGCGCTCGGGGGGATGATCCCCTACGGCCAGACCCCGGTTGGCATGTGCAAGGGTGTCAGCATCGACCTCGCGGGCAACGTGTGGTCCATCTGTAGCGAGCAGGCCTTTCGCATCGATCCCGAGACACAGCAAGTCGACGTCATGACCGGCCTGGATGACGCGTACACCTACTCGGATATGACCGGGTGGGCCCTGCAGAACGCGACGTGCGATCCAAGGGGGTGACACGCACGAGCGGACGACTCAGCACCGCGCAGCCACTGCGGTCCGGTCGTCGACCTCGGCGAACTCGCGCGGGTTGCCCGCGGTTGCCCGTAGACGCCTGCCGTGGCGCAGGTTGGCTCGCTATGGTTGTCCCTTGGCCAGCCGCGGTGGTATGCCGATCACCGGCATGTCGACGCTGTTGACACAGCTTGCGGAGACGAACGCGCCGGCGGTCGCGTGGTTGCGCGCCGCGCTGGACGGCACGGGCTTCGAAAGCGAGATCGGCGTCCGTACGACCTTCGCCCAGGCGGCGCGCAAGTTCGGCGAGGCGATCGTCGCCAGTGCCCCACCGGGATTGACGGCCACCGATGTCGCCCGCTGGGTCATCCTGCTCGAGGCATTCGCGCGTCGGCCCACCGATGAACACGCCGGCTTGGCCCTGCGACTGTTTCACGGCGGTGAGCTGGGCGAGCAGGTCAGCATGCTCCGGTTGCTCCCGCACCTGCCCGAACCCGCGCGGTTCGTCGATCTCGCGCGGGAGGCCACGCGGACCAACGTGGTGCCGGTCTTCGAGGCGCTGGCCTGCGCCAGCGATTACCCGGCGCGCTGGCTCCCAGACGACGCCCTGCGTCAGCTCGTACTCAAGGCAATTTTCCTCGACGTCTCCGTGGCCCAGATCCGCGGACTGGCGCCGCGGGTCGACGCCGAGCTCGCGCGAATGCTCGAGGACTATGCCGCGGAGCGTCGTGCCGCCGGCCGCGTGGTGCCGGGCGACGTGGCGTGGACCCTTGCGCTGATGGAGAAGCGACCGTGAAACTGTTCGATCCCCACATCCATATGACGTCGCGGACGACCGACGACTATCAGGCCATGGCCGCCGCCGGGATCGCCGCCATCGTCGAGCCGGCGTTTTGGCTCGGGCAGCCGCGGACCCACGTGGGGAGCTTCGAGGACTACTTTGGCTCGCTGCTCGGCTGGGAACGCTTCCGTGCCCAGCAGTTCGGCATCCGCCACCTGTCGACAATCGGGCTCAACCCCAAGGAAGCCAACAACCCCGCCTTGGCCGAGGGCGTGTTGGCATTGCTGCCCCTGCACCTCGAGAAGCCCGGCGTCGTGGCGGTGGGCGAGATCGGCTTTGATGACCAGACCGAGGCGGAGACGCGGGTTTTCGTCGCCCAGCTCGAGCTCGCCCGCGCACACGAGCTGCCGATCCTCGTGCACACGCCCCATCGCGACAAGAAGCGCGGCACCCTGTACACCCTCGAATTGCTCCGTCGTCATAACTTTCCGATGGAGCTGGCGCTCATCGATCACAACAACGAGGAGACCTTGCCGCACGTGCTCGAGGCCGGCGCGTGGGCTGGGCACTCGATCTATCCCAACACCAAGATGGACGAAGGGCGCATGGTCGCGCTGGTCCAGAAGTACGGAACGGCGCGGATCCTGGTCAACAGCGCCGCTGATTGGGGCGTTTCGGATCCACTCAAGGTGCCAAAGACCGCGGCCGCGATGGCGGCGGCCGGAATCTCCGAGGACGCGATCGTGCAGGTCTGCTGGAACAACCCGGTTGAGTTTTTTGCGCAGAGCGGTCGGCTCGATCTCGCCACGGTGGCCACGCGTGCGGTCGTCGATCAGCGCGAGCTGTGGGAAGGCAACTCGGTATTGCGCGGCCAGGCGCCGGTGATCGAGGACTGAAGCGGTGCACCGCACGCTTGTGATCAACGTTGTCGGCTTGACGCCCGCGCTGCTCGGCGAGCACGCGCCGCGTCTGCGCGAGCTGGGGCTGCGCGGGGAGTCGCGTCCGCTCGCGACGATCACGCCCGCGGTCACGTGCTCGGTTCAGGCCAGCATGCTGACGGGTCGATTGCCGCGCGAGCACGGCATTGTCGGCAATGGCTGGTACTTCCGGGACCTCGCCCAGGTTTGGCTGTGGCGGCAGAGCAATCACCTCGTCGAAGGCGACAAGCTCTGGGACGAGGCGCGTGCGCGCGACGGGCGGTTCACCGTCGCCAAGTTGTTCTGGTGGTACAACATGCACGCAAACGTGGATTGGGCCGTGACTCCGCGCCCGATCTATCGTGCCGACGGCCGAAAATTCCCCGATATCTACACGCAGCCAGGTGATCTGCGGGGCGAGCTGACGGCGGCCCTCGGGGTATTCCCGCTGTTTGACTTCTGGGGGCCGCGGGCGGGGATTCCGTCCTCGCGGTGGATCGGTCGCTGCGCCGAGCACATCTGGCGGACAAGAACTCCGACGCTCAGCCTGGTTTATCTGCCGCACCTCGACTACGACCTCCAGCGGTTTGGTCCCGACGACCCCCGTGTCGCCAAGGCAGTGGCCGAGATCGACGAGGTCTGCGGCGCCCTGATCGAGATGGCCGACCGGGACAGCGCGCGTATCGTCGTGTTGTCGGAGTACGGCATCACACCGGTGCGCGCGCCGGTCGACATCAATCGCGTCCTGCGACGCGCAGGCCTGATCGCGCTGCGAGAGGAGCTCGGCGAGGAGCATTTCGATCCCGGGGGCAGCGCGGCGTTCGCGATCGCTGATCATCAGGTCGCCCACGTGTACGTTCGCGATCGTGGGCGGGTGCGCGAAGTTGCCGATCTGCTCGCGGGCGTCGATGGCATCGAACGCGTGCTCGACGTTGCGGGAAAACGCGAGTTCGGCCTCGATCATCCGCGCGCGGGGGAGCTCGTCTGTGTGAGTGCGGCAGATCGATGGTTCACCTACTACTGGTGGACCGACGATGGTCGTGCTCCCGACTACGCACGCACCGTCGATATCCACAGCAAGCCGGGATACGATCCGTGCGAGCTGTTCGTCGATCCAACGATCGCCCTGCCGAAGCTGGTGATCGCGGGCAGGTTGCTACGGTCGAAGGTGCTCAACCTGCGTACGCTGATGGACGTGATCCCGCTCGATGGCGGTTTGGTGCGCGGTAGCCACGGCCGACCGACCGATCGGCCGGAGCACGGGCCGGTGATTCTCAGCAACGCCCCGCAGCTGCTCGGACGTGGGTCGATTTCGGCGACGGATGTGCGCCGGATCGTGCTTGACCACGTTTTCGAGTGAGCGCGCGTCGAAGTGTCGCGTCAGGTGCCAGCGACGTAGCGCTGAAGTCCGAGCGTTAGCCCGAACGCGGCCAGGGCCGCCAGCGCGAGGTCGGCTCGGTGGAGTGCGGCGAGGAAGCCGGCGTCCACCAGGGCGATACCGGCGATGAGCGAGACCACCGCCTGTCGGGTATGGATGGGTCCGCCACGGCGCACCAGATCAAGCGAGCGGGCCAGCCACACTGCGCTTGCCCCAGCGACAGCCGCGGCCATGGGCGTGCGAAGGTGCAGGGCGCCCCACACCAGGGGCAAGGCGAGGAGGATCCGCGGCCACGCACGGCCGACGGTGCCCGAGTTCTCGAACCGCGCGACATATGTCAACCCGAGCACATAGCCACACAGGATCCCTGCTGCAGCCCACAGGTTGGCGTCGATGCGCGGGGCTGCGAACGCGCCTGCCATGGCGTACACCCCGACGCGGCACAGGCCCATGATCAGGGGCGCCAGCGGATTGCCTTTGTGGCGCAGGTCGTAGATCACGATCAGGATCGCCGTGACCGCCGCGCCGATCCCCGGCCACGGGTTGCCGCCACCGGATACCCAGCCCGTGGCCGCCGCGACGGCGACTCCGGCGATCAGTAGACCGTAGCCGTACCGCGCCGCCTCACTACGACCCACGAGATTGGCGGGGATCGGCCGCTCTGGCCGCTCGCGCCGGTCCGTCTCGACGTCGTAGACGTCGTTGAGCACCATCCCGGCGACGTATAGAAGCGAAGCCGCCAATGCCATCGCGGCGATCACACTGATCGACGGTCGCGCGCCGGCGAGGACCATCGCGGCCATCACGTTGGTCCACACCGTTGGCAGGTTCGACACCCGGCCCATGCGCAGCAAGATCGCGGGGGTCATCGCAGTTGCGCTCGCGTCCACGCCAACTCGCGCGCAATAGCCTGCTCGACCCGGCCCATTCGGTGTTCGGGCGGCAGCACGTCCCAGGTGTAGGTCTCGACCTCGAACTGCTGGCACGCGCCGCGTCGTCGTGCATGGGTGAGCAGCGCTGCGGTGAACGCCTGCGTGGTGTGAAGGGGCGCCAGGGCGGCGCAGTACACCGGCACGTGGAAGTGCACGCGCCAACGCTCGGCGAGCTCCCTCGCCCTCGGGGCGGCGAACGCGTCTGCGAGGTCGACATGACGGACAAGCCCGCTCGGCGTGGCGCGCACGACCTGGTGGAGATAGATCGGATCGGCGAATCGCGCCAGCGCTGCGAGGGCGTCGTCGTTGGGTACGAGCTCGAGCCCGGCGCTGACCTGGATCTTGGCGATGGCGATGCCCGCGTCGAGCAGGGCGTCGATCGCTTCGCATGGGTCCTCGAACTCGACCGCGGCGTGGCAGGCATCGAGGCACACGCCGAGGTGGGTGCGCAGTGCCAGCTCCGCCCGTTGGCGATCGACGCCGGTGGCGCGCGCGAACGCGGCCACAGCCTCGCGCCCGTGCAGATGCTCCGCGAAAAACGCCACCGTCTGTGCGACGGTCTCGAGGGTGCAGCACGGCTCGGGCTCGAGGGCGAGCACCAACGTCGGACCACCGCGTTCAGCGACACGCCACAACTCGCAGGCGACGTCGATCAGGTGCGCGCGCACCTGCGGTAGGTCGCTGGCGCTGACATCCGTGGCGAAGCCGAGCGGCGCGGTGCTGATCGACGGTCGCAGGCCCGGAACCGAAGGGGCCAGTTTGGCCAACAGCGAGACCAAGGCCAAGGTGTAGGCAACGCGGGCGTGCGCGCGCCAGTCGGGTCGGTAGACGTCGGCCTTGATGGGCGTGCCGTGGAAGTCACCATGGACGAACCCGTTGATGGTGAACGCGTAGATGTCGGCGGCGGCCATGGCCGACCGCAGCCGCTCGAACGCCTCCGGCGCCTCGAGTTCGGCGGCGGCGCGCGCTGACACACGTAGGCCGACGCCAAACGCCTGCTCCGGCGCCGCGATCGCCTTGACTGCGCCGACGACCCCGCCGATCAATGCGCACAGATCATCGGCAGTCTCGGCCGCGTGGATGTTGGTGCAGTAGCCGAGCTGGACGTCATCGCCGAGGATCATGCGCCCGCTCCGGCGGGGGCCAAACCGGCCACCACGGCGTCAACGACGGCTTCCTCGATCGCATGGACCTCAACGCCGCGGCCGATGTCACCGAGCAACGTTACCGTTAGCTCGCCGCCAAGGTGCTCGCGGAATTCGGCGAGCCCATCGAGCACACGCAGACGACCGTGGGCGTCGCGCTCGCCGAGGGTCGGGTGCCAAAGCGGCAATCCAAGCCCACGCAGCAGCGCTACGACCCGTGCTCCCTCGGACATCGGCAACTGGCCGGTCGCCACCGAGTAGCCGGTGTCGATCGCGATCCCGATCGCCACCGCCTCGCCGTGGCGGAGCTCGCCGCCCGTCAAAGCCTCGAGCTTGTGCGCCGCCCAGTGGCCGAAGTCGAGCGGGCGTGCGCTCCCGGTTTCGAATGGATCCCCGCTGGTTGCGATGTGGCGCAGATGCAGCGCGGCGCACCGACGGACCATGACTTCGATCGCCGCGTCATCGCCGGTCGCAAGCGCGGAAACGTGGGCGGTGAGCCACGTGAAGAATTCGCGGTCGCGGATGGCCGCAACTTTAACCGCTTCGGCGATCCCGGCCGTGCGATCGCGGACGGCGAGCGAACGCAGCAGATCGAAGTCATCGATCACCGCCCACGGGGGTGCAAATGTCCCGAGGAAGTTCTTCACGCCGAAGGCGTTCACGCCGTTTTTCACCCCGATGCCGGCGTCGTTCTGGGCCAGGACCGTGCTCGGTACCCGGACCAGCCGAACACCGCGATGCACGGTCGCTGCGGCGTATCCGACCACGTCGAGGACGGCCCCGCCACCGATGGCGATGACGAAGCCCTGGCGGTCAAGATGGGCATCGAACATCCGCCGCTGCAAGGTCTCGACCAGATCGCCATCGTGTTTTGCCCGCTCGCCACCGGGGACGATCATCGGAGCTCCGCATGGATCGAGCACGCTCGCGTGGGCGGTGGCGAACGCGGAGATCCGCGCCGGCAGATTGGGATGGCCGGCCGCGACGCCGTCGTCGATCACGACCAACACGCGATGGCGACGGTTGGGTTCGCGACGGCCGATCGCCCAGGGGAGCACGTGATTGTCGATCGCAAACAAGTCGCGCGTGAACAGCACCGGGTAGTCGAACGCCACCGCAAATCGCTGTTCAATACGGTCGTGAGGCCCGGCTCCGTCCGCGATCAGCTCGGCTGGGGTGAGTCGTTGCGACACGCGACCGACAGAGTAGGAAGCTCAGCGGGGGCCGGCAACGGCTCCGGAGGAAACGTGCGCTCGTCAGGTCTCCGAGGCGCTGCTATGGTCCTGGCCCGAGCTGCCTATGTCCGACGTGGATCCCACCATACAGTCCTGGTTGTCCGAGTTCCTGCGCGCGCACGCCGGCGTCGCTGGCACCGTCCACCGCCGGCGCGCCGATGCGCTGGAGCTCTGCGCGGCGGTGAACATTCCGCCCAAAGTCATCGACGTTACGCGGACGATTCCGCGGGGCCGCGGGATGGCCGGCCTCGCCTGGGAGCGCGGCCGGCCGGTGTCGACCTGCAACCTCGCCGACGACCAGAGCGGCGACGTGCGCCCCGGCGCCAAGGCCGTCGCCGCGAAGGCGGCTGCGGCCTTGCCGGTGCTCGCGTCGGATGGTGAGTGCATCGCTGTGGTCGGAATCGCCTGGAACGACGAGCGCGATCTCGATGATGCCACGCTCGCGCGACTCCAGCAGGCCGCGGCGAGCGTGCTCATCGACCGCTGATCGGCACGCCGAGTTCGCGCCTAGGCCAACGCGTGCCTTGCGGCGTCGCTCTGGGGTGAGTTAGGCGAGACGACGTGCCGGGCGAGGTTCGCGCTCAGCAGTGGGGCCGACTGCGGGGCCGCAACGCGTGACGAATTCCCTGGAGCGGCGCGTGGCCCCCGACTAGCCTCGCGCCCGAGGATTCCGTGCGCCTCGCCTGGTCGTTCCTGTTGTTCATGACTACTGCTGTGATGCCGCGGGCGGCCGCCGCTGCACCGGGCAACGCGTGGCACATCCCCGCCAGCGCCGAGCCGGGCTACGCGTCCATGCGCGCGCCGGTGACGAACATCGATGCCGACACCGACGTCGTGATCGTCAGCGGCAACCAAGCCTTTGGCGGCGGCGGCAACCCAGGCAACCAGCTGCAGACGGGCAGCGCGGTCATCCATCGGGCGGTCGGCACCGTGGAGTGGGTTGAGACCCAGCTGAGCTACGCCAGTACCGCGGGCAACAACGTCTACTACACGGCGACCATCGCCGACGGCAGCTATGGGGCCGGCGAAACCGTCGAGTACTACCTGCGGATCCCTTATAGCGATCATGACACGACGTTCGTCTACGGTGACGACGTTGCATCGACGGTCACCGTGACCGAGTCGGGCGCCCAGCAGGGGGCGTTCACCTACGCGATCCGCTGGCCGCTCACGCCGGAGGGCGAGTTCGTCGCGCATAGCTTCGGCGAGCTTGAGGCGCGCGTTTACACCGCGTCGGGCCACCTCGAACTCGTCGGGCCCGATCGCGGCGGCGATCCGGCCGGCCTCATCTTGGTGATCCAGCCGCTGCAGGCGGCGTTCGCTGGACGCTGGCATCAGGGCGCGCAGGTCGTCGGCGCCAGCGACCTCGCCGACGGCCTCTCTTTCTCACAGGTCATCGGTACGCGGCTCGTCGACGTCGCGCTCACCGAGGCCGAGGACGGTGTGATCCGCGTGGAAGTCACCGACTGGGATGGGAGCCCGCCCACTGCCACCCGCCTGGCGGCGGAGTCACCTGCCGATGAACACGTCTACGGTTTCGGCGAGAAGTTCAATACCCTCGACCAGGCCGGCAACACGGTTCATGTGCTGACGGCGGACCCTCCCGGGGACAAGGGCGATCTCTCCTACAAAGTCGCGCCGTGGTTCGTCAGCACGCGCGGCTACGGGGTCCGCCTCGGGGGTACCGCCGAGGCGTGGTTCGACATGCGCGACGGCGAAGACGACCGCTGGGTTGCGCGCAACGAGCTCGGCGCACTGGCCCTCGATGTGGTTTGGGGCCCCGACTTGCTCACGGTGGTCGAGCGCGGCACCGGGCTGTGGGGTCGACCGCGGCTACCGCCGCCGTGGGCGTTCGCACCGTGGATGTCGAGCGATCATTGGCGCACCGGTGGCGAGGTCCGCTACGTCGTCGAGCGGATGGTGGAGCTCGGCATTCCGACGAGCGTATTCGTGTTCGACTCACCGTGGGAGACGGCCTACAACGACTTCCAATGGAACATGACGCAGTTCGCCCAGGGCGGCACCTACGAGGGCGCCACCTACGATGGCTTCGCGTCGGTCGGCGACATGATGAGCTTCATGCGTCGCCATGGCATGCGTGTGGTCGTGTGGCTGACGCCGTTCATCAACGTCGCGTCCAACAATGAGAACGTGCCCGGGCAAAACCTCGGGGAGGCCAGCAACTATGCGGAAGCTGCCGCCGCCGGCCATTTCGTGCGCGCAAGCCAAGGCGGCCCGCCGCTCTCGGTCGCGTGGTGGAAGGGGACCGGCAGTCCGGTCGACTTCACGTCGGCCGCGGCCCGCGCGTGGTTTCGCGACCAGCTTACGGCCCTGGTCGAGGCGTCGGACGGCATCATCTCGGGCTTCAAGATCGACGACGGCGAAGGCACGTACATCCCGATCGGGGCCTACTATTCAGATGGTCGCACCGGCCACGAGATGCGCAACGGTTACACCGTGGCCTACCACGAGACTGTGGACGCCGTGCTGGGTGCGGACGGCGTGCTGTTCTCCCGCAGCGGGTTCCTCGGCACGGGCGCGTATCCAGCGGCATGGGCGGGCGACAACGAGCCCAACTTCGGCGCCGGCAACGGCCTACCCAGCGTCCTCGTCGCCGGACTGAGCGCGGCGGTCAGTGGGTTTGCGATCTGGGGACATGACGTCGGCGGCTACCAAGACGTCAACTTCAGCACGACGCCCGAGAATCTCTTCATGCGCTGGGCCCAGTTCGGCGCACTTTCGCCGATCATGCAGATGCATCGGCAAGTCGGCGCCGGGATGCAGTACCCGTGGAGCTTCGGCCCCGACGGCCTGTCGAACTACCGCACCTACGCCCGGCTGCACACCGAGTTGTTCCCCTACCTCTATACGCAGGCCGCAACCGCGGCCACGCGCGGCCTGCCCATCCTGCGGCCGCTCGTGCTCGAGTTCCCCGACGACCCGGCCACCTGGTCGCTGGACGACACCTACCTGTTCGGCGACAGCTTGCTCGTCGCGCCCATGCTGACCAACGAGCAGGTCGAGCGCATCGTCCACCTGCCGGCGGGGACGTGGGTCGACTGGTGGACCCATGAAGCGACCGACGGCCCCACCGATCTCGACATCAGCGACCCCGATCAGAGCCACGTGCCGATGTTTGTCCGGGCCGGCGCGATTATCCCTCGCCTGGCCCACGTACCCCAAACGTTGCTCACCGCCGACGAGGTCGACAACGACGCGATCACCACGGTCGATGACGCCTGGTCGGTGCTGCTGATCCCGTCCGGCGAACCGACGTCCCTGGTGACGTACGACGACACCCGGATCACGCTCTCGCCGGGCGCGGACGTCATCGGCATCGAGCTCGACGGTCCCGCGCGACCCATGCTTCTGGAGCTGCGCGCGGCGGCACCCTTGGCGGTCACACTCGACGGGGGTGTGCTCGATGCGGTCGCCGACCCGGAGGCACTGGCCGACACGGACCAGGGTTGGACGGTCGACGGCGACGCGGTGTGGATCAAGTTCGCTCACGCCGCGGGGCTGCAACGTGTCGAGGTCCGCTACGTCACCGGAGGTACCAGCGACTCCACGGGTCCCAACGGGGCCGACGGGGCCGCTACAGGGGATGCAACGGTGACGGCCGCTACGTTCACAAGCGCTGGGGATGGATCCGACGGTTCCGCCGGATCGGATTCCGCCGCCAGTGGCAGCGCGGGTGGTTGCGGGTGTCGCAGCTCACGCAACCAGACCGGCGGAACCATCACTGTGTTGGGTTCGGTTCTATTCGCCTTCCGCTTACGGCGCCGGATCTCCCGCCGCGCCCGCCCAATGCCCTAATCGAAGGAGCACTGTCATGCCGACCCTTGCCCCGATCCTCCGCGGCAGCGCGCTCTTGGCCCTGGTTGCGTCCGTTGCCGGAGCCCCGGCCTGCGGCGAGCATGACGACGGCCTCCAGGATGCTGAGGCCCCCGGCTACGGCAAGGAGGACAGCGGCGACGCCCCCGACCTCGAGTGCCGCGTCGTGCTTCGATCGCTCCGCGCCAACGACGACGCGAGCAAAGTCGTCGGCCTGCTCGATGCCGAGGCAGACGAAGTCGAGGCCGGTGCCAAGCCGAGCGTGCTGTTCACGTTCGACATCGGGGCCAACGATGCTGCCCGCTTCAAGCAGCTCGATCCGAAAACCCTACGCGAAGTGCCGGGTGGACTTTCCGGCTATCAGCGATTCGAATTCGAGATCGATGTCGACGGGAAGAACTCGCTCGAGTTGATCCCGCTGCTCGCGACCAAGACCGGGAGGCTCTTCGATCACAACCGCGACGTCGACGGTGTTGAAGGCCTGCGTCCCGATGTGCGGCCGGGCCCGAACAACGACAACTACTTCGCGGAGCGAGACAAGGCCTTCGGGATTCCGCTCGACGAAAACCGCTGCCCGAAGGCCAAGTGTCGGCTACCTGGTGTTCAGGTCAACCGCGCCTTTGCTGACGTCGTCTTGCGTGATCCCACGTCGATCAAGTGGGAACCCAACACGAGCCTGAGCACGCGGCGGGTCTTCGTCACCGAGAAGCTCGGCCGCATCCTCGCCTTCCCCGATCGGGACGATGTTGCCGCCAAGGACGTCAAGGTCTTCCTTGATTGGTCGAACCCGTCGGGCAAGGCCCGCAACGCCGATAAGACCTACAACCGCGCGGGTCGGTTCGGCCAGGACGCGCCGGGTTGGGAGGAGGGCTTCCTCGACCTGGCGTTCCATCCCGACTGGCCCGACGTGGCCGAGGTATTCGTCACCTACAACACCGGGCTGGGTGATCCCGAGGCGAAGGACGGGAAGGCCGGCGAGGCGTTCTGGAATCTCGCGCGCTTCGAGAGCAAAGACGGCGGCAAGACCCTCGATCCGAGCACGCGAAAGGTCCTGATTCGCGAGCGCAAGCAGGCGCTGACGCACAACGGTGGAGCGATCGTCTTCCACCCCGTCGACAAGACCATGTTCGTGTCGATCGGGACCGATGGCGGCTTCCCCTTCGACCTGTTTGGTAACGCCCAGAACCCGGCCAAGCTGTTCGGCTCGATCATCCGTATCGACGTCGTCAACAAGTCCAAGATCGATCCCGCGGTCGGCTATGCGATCCCGGAGGACAACCCATTTATCAATGGTGTGACGCCCGAGGGGAAGGCGGCGCGTCCGGAGATCTGGACCTACGGCAACCGCAACCCGTGGCGGATGAGCTTCGACCGCGAGACGCTCGAGCTTTGGGGCGCCGAGGTCGGGGAGAACACGCGCGAGGAGGTCAACATCTACGAGAAGGGCAAGAACTACGGCTACCCGTTTTTCGAGGGGTCGGTGTGCACGTTCCGCGGTGCTGAGGCCGTCAACTGCTCGCGCAAGGGCCTAACGTTCCCGCTCTTCGAGCTGTATGCGTCCGATGCCCAGCGCCCCAAGGGCGGCATCATCGGCGACTCGGTCACCGGCGGCTTTGTCTACCGCGGCAAAGACATGCCGGATCTTCAGGGATGGTACGTGTTCGGCGACTTCATCACCGGTCAGCTGCTCGCGTTCGACCCCGACTCCAAGCTGGCCGACCCGAAAATCATCGCCGAGACGGGCAAGTCGATCGCGGCGTTCGGCGAAAGCCCCGAGGGCGAGTTGTTCTTTCTCAACCACCAGATGCGTGAGCAACGGGTGGAGGGCAACCCGCAGGCGCGCGCCGACGGCGAGATCTACAAGATCGGCGCCGCGTCGTGCCAGGCCGTGCCACCGGAACCCGAGGTCGACTACGCGTTCTTGTCGGCCGATGGCCCGGGCAGCGAGCGCGGCGCGCTGGCGTACTACCGCAGCATCTTGCCCGCCGGGCGCACCGTCGACACGTACACCCTCGATCAGTGGCTCGAAGACTACGTCGGCAAGGCCGAAACGGTCTCCGCCCTCTACCACAACACGTGGGACCTCGCATTCTGGCGCGACATGACGTGCACGACGGAGATCTCGCGCGGGAAGGGCGGCTGCTGGGTAACCAACTGGCAGGACGAGACCCACTCGCCGCAGGCGGTCAACTTCAATCCGAACAACAAGGTCCCCGACCTCGGCACGGTGTGCATGAACGTGTCCGAAGACGGCTTCGTTCGGTTCTACGTGTTCGTGCCCAACCCGGATACGGGTGACCGCTTGCTCAACCCATTCGCGATCCTCGACGACGAGCAGCGTGACGGCGTGACCGCGGACGACAAGAAGTTCGTGCCGCATCTGTGCACGCCGTGTCACTCCGGGACCAAGTACCGGCTCAACGGCAGCCCCGACCTCAACGCGATCTTCCGCGAGTTCGATCCGGCGCTCATGGCCATCAGCGTGGGCAAAACGTTCTCACGGGAACAGCTTGAGCCGCGCTTCTTCGAGCTCAACAAGGCCATTCGTTCGGCCAACGACGCGCTCAACACCCGATCGCCGATGCTCGAGTTCCTCGACAGCCTCTATCCGACTGGCGCGCCCCCGGCACGCGACACGTTTGGTGACGACAGCTTTGCGGACCAATTCCTGCCGCCGTCGTGGAAGGGTGATCCCAGCGGCGACGCTGCTCTCATTGCGGCCAAGAAGACGCTTTGGTACCAGTTCGTCAACCCCTATTGCATGGGTTGTCACCGAGTCCGCAAGATCGAGGCCGACTTCACCGAATACGACCGGTTCAAGGGCCTCGGGGTCAAAGTTGGCGATCGCATCCCACTGTTCGATTTCATCACCGGCGACCCGACCGATCGCGAGGGCCATCCGATCTTCATGCCGCAGACGCAGTGGTTGTTCGATCGGCTCAACGGCCCGAACGGCAACCTGATGCCGTCGGATCCGCACGGCAAGACGGCGGCCCAGGCCCTCGGCGACTGGCTCGATGCGCTCGAGGCCCTCAAGCCGAAGACGTGTCAGGTCACGTTCGTGACCAACGGGCCCGACTCGACCCAACCCGGTCAGGACGTGTTCATCACCGGCCAGGTCGGCGACGTCGACAGCGGCGAGCTCGGCAGCTGGACGCCATGGAACGGACTCCAACTCGACGGCGCCGCGTTCCCGCAGTGGCGAGCCACCGCCGCGCTGCCCCAGGGCGCCGCCGTTGCGTTCAAGGCGACCATCGTCGACAGTCGGCAGGAGACCAAGGACGCCTGCGGGGGCAAGCCGACCGTTGCCTGGGCCGCCGGCTTCAATCAGGAAGCCAAGATCTCCACCAAGGCCTCGGGGTGCACGCAGACGATCGAGATCGATGCGATGGACTTCCAACCCCCCGCTTGCGAGTGAGCCGAGGGTCGCGCGCAGGCGCTGACGTAAGCGTGCCTGCGCGCGAGTAGTCCGGCGCGCGGGCGACCGCGTGATCGCGTCCAATTCGAGGCCACACGCACCGCTTCGTAACGCGCCTGCACGGGCGACGTGAGTAAGCGCGGTTTCGCCCGTCGTGGGGCGGGAGGCGTGGGTTTGAGCCTCGGAAGGTCGGCAATCGGCGGGTGGGCGCGAACCAACGTGGCCCCGACCGCAACTTTAGAGCGGATGAACCGACGAATCGTCACCAATTGCGTGCTTGCCGCGTGGGCTGTCGTCAGCGGATGCAACGGGGCCGGCACCGGCGATGACGAGGCGGCCGGGCCCGGCGGCAAGGGAGATGATCTCGATGATGAGAGTGGCGGTTCGATCTACGCGGTCGGCAACCGTTTGAAGCCGTACGCAGGTGATGACGGATTCCTCGATCAGGTGCAGCCCACCTTGGCCCGCCAGTGCGTCACCTGTCACTCCTGTGGCGATGCACCGTGTCAGCTCAAGTTGACCTCATTCGATGGCGTCGTTCGCGGGTCCAACGAGGAGAACCTGTATGCCCCTCGGGTGTTGTCGATCGATGAAGCCTACGATCCGGCCCACTTGGACCATGGGCGTGTGCGCGACCAGAAGTCCGGGTTGGTCGATTACGCAGCCAGCGAGGATCGCTGGCGTTCGTTCGACTTCTACTCGGTGATTGCCCATGGAACGGACTCTGTGATGGCGCGCGTGCTCACCGAGGCCCAGGAGCGCACGACATCGCTCGATCAGTCGCTCAAGGTCGCCGAGTCCCTCGATGATCGAGACTTCACGTGCGTCGGCAGCGACAGCCCCGGCGAAAAAACGATGGTCGGGCGCGCGATGCCCTTGGGTCTGCCGGCGCTCGAGGACGCGGACGGCGAAGGAATCCTGGCGTGGTTCGAGGACGGAGCTCGTGGCCCGTCGGACGAGGCGCAGGCGGAGATCTCGACCCCCACGAACCCCGCTGCTGTGGCGCAGTGGGAGGACTTCTTCAATCCGAAGGGGGCGGAGCTGCGAGATCAGTTGATCGCGCGGTACGTGTACGAGCACGTATTTTTCGCCAATCTCCACCTCGACAAGAGCCCTGGTGAGTTCTATCGGCTGGTTCGCTCGCGCACGCGCACAGGTCCCATCGACCAGATCGTCACCGAGCTACCCAACGAAGACCCGGGGTCGGGCCCGGTCTTCTACCGCCTGATGAAGCAGACCGATGTGCTCGCGGCGAAACAACACATCGCCTGGTCCATCGGGTCCAAGACGATGCAGCGGTGGCAACAGCTGCTGTACGACGGCGACTGGAAGCTGACGCTCCACGATGGATTCGACGCCGACAGCGACAATCCGTTCGAGTACTTCGCGGCTATCCCCGCTGCCGTACGCTACCGCTTCATGCTGGAGAACTCCCGCGAGATGATCGACGCCATGGTGCGTGGATCGGTGTGCTCAGGCAACGGGGCCACCTTCGCCATCCGCGACCGCTTCTGGATCTGGTTCCTCGAACCCGACGCCGATCCGTCTGCACTCGAGGAAGTCGCGGGGCAGGTCACAAACGGCCCATTGCTCGGCGAGTCGAGCTGGTTTCACCTCGACCCCGCCGAAGGCGACACGTTGCGCGAGATCGACTATTTGCGGGCGTATCGCCGCCTTCTTCAGCAGCACCTCCCGGACGGGTTGTCGATGGGAGATCTGTGGGACGGCAACGGGGGCACCGAGCCCGACGCTTGGCTCACCGTCACGCGCCACGGTACGTCGGCATCCGTCGAGACGGGGCCGCGTCAAGGCCTACCAGAGACGATTTGGGTCCTCAACTACTCGAACTTCGAACGGCTCTACTACAACCTCGTGGTGAACTTCGAGACGTGGGGCAACGTGGCCCACAAGCTCGAGACGTGGGAGCTGATGAGCCTGGTTCGCTCGGAAGCCGAAGACCTGTTTCTCACGATGTTGCCCCCGGACGTCCGGGAGGAGATCCGTGGGCATCAAACACGCGGCTGGGGGCAGGTCAACTCCCTGCTCTTGCCGACGTATGCCGAGTGCTCGTCCGAGCTTGAGGACATCATCCCGGATTGCAGTACGTACGGAACGGCAGTGGAGTACGCGTCTGAGAATGACAAAGCCGAGGGAGACCAGCGCCTGTCGGCCTACCTGGTTGATATCTCGCAGCAGCAACGCGAGAGCATCGGCGGGGCTGTTCTCGCCGTCGACGCCCTGAACGGCGTGGGGCAAGCTGAGATCCCGCAAAAGATGGCCTCGCGCGGCGACGTCGATGCGGCCTTCGATCACATCACCGGCTGGTCAAGCTCGGCGTGGGAGCACCTGCCGGAGATCACCCTGGTCCGCGTGCGTGCCAAAGACGCCTCGTGGCTATACACGATCCTCGGCAATCGGATCTACACCTCCCACGATCGCGTGTATTTCGAAGGTCTGACCCGGGTGCCTGAAGAAGACACGCTGTCGGTGTCCCGCGGGGTGGTCGGAGCGCGCCCACAACTGTTCATCGACGTGGAGCTGGGCGCGGTGCCGCAACTGGTCAAGGCGATCGCCGAGCTTCGCGACCACGCGTCGTGGGTGCGTTTTGTGACCGACCACCGGAAGTCCGGCGGGCCGTTCCAGGTCATCGACCGCCGGGATCCCGAGGTGTGGACCTTCCTGGACGACGTGCACAAGCAGTGGTTCGCAGAGGATCCGGTGAACGCCGCGGTGCTCGATATCAGCGAGTACCTGTGGCCGCAGCGGCTGTGACGCCAGCCAACCGAGGAACGGGCGAATAGCTCGGGACGTTGCAGGCAATGTCTCGCAAGGGATCGCCCTTCCGGCGGGATCCGATCGACCAAAGGCGGCTGATTTCGCTGGTTCGACGAGTGCCGTGGCCGTCGCGCGGCCCACGGGGAGTCCAGTCGAGGTTCGCTGTTTGAATTTCAGGTGAGCAGGACCTCGGTGACGCCGAGGCGCGAAAGGAAAGAACCCATTCCGTTGAACCAAATCGCTCGATCCCGTACTTCCCAACCGTGACTCCGCAACGACGAGCCCGAGCCGCAACAGTCCCCCTTTGCGTTGCGCTGCTCGGCTGCTCCGCGTCGAGTGCGGAGCAGGACGACGCGGGCTCGGGCGGGAAGGCGGATGGTCTAAAGGACAAGGGCGTTTGCGCGGGCCGAGTGTTCGATAAGCGCGGCGGCGACGACGGCACCGACGTCATCCCTACTTCGGAGCTAAACGATCTGTTTGCTCGACTCGTGCTGCGGTCCAAGGGTGAGTCGGATGAGTGCCCAACCACGTATGCCGAGATCGCGGCGAAGCTGCGGAAGACCGACAATGAAGGCTGCGAGGGCGTGCGGGACGGCCTTCGCACATCCGTGGTGAGCGAGACATCACAGGTAACGGGGAAGGCCGGCAGCTATCGGACCGTCACCTCGCGGCGTTGCGATGGCCGTTCATCCCACGAGCTCCTGTTCTCGATGTTCGGTATTACGGGCAAGAGCAAAGAACTACCGGCAGACGTTGAGGTCATTTCGTTCGATTCGTCGAGCGACGGATTCTCGTACTATGCGATCGAAAACGGCGGGATGAGCTTGTTCGGCACCGCGAACGAGTTCAGGACGGGGGAAGGGGGACGTTGCAAGAACTGCCACCCCGGTGGCGGACTCACCATGAAAGAGATCGACGCACCGTGGCTACATTGGGAGGGCAGAGCCACCACCCCGGGCGTAAAGAAACTCATCGATACGTTCGATGACCTGGGCAGTCGGGCCGATGGCATCGAGCTCGAGGGCATCGTCAATACCGGAAATCAAGCGCTCGTCGAGGGCCGTGTGCGCACGCTGCTCGCGACTGGGGATCTCAAGCAAGTGTTGCGACCACTGTTTTGCACGGTGCAGATCAACATCGCAGAGACGGATACGATGGATCGCACCCCAACCGAGATTCCCGCGCAGCCATTCGTCGGGAGTTTTGCCTTCGCGAGCGTGCCCGTCACGGCAGATCAATACAAGGCTGCGCTCAAGGCGTCGGGCCAGAGGATCGTCGGTCCAGACGGCACCACGCAGCTAAAGGACAAGCAAGGCAATCCGGCCGTCGACACCTTCTTCCCGTTCGTCTTCGTCAAGAAGGGCCGCGAGGACGTGCTCTACCTTGGTGAGCTTGAGCGCCAAGGCGTCATCGATCGCGATTTTCGCAACGCTGTGTTGGCCGTCGACATCACACGCCCGGTGTTCTCCGACGCGCGCTGTTCACTGCTCGACGAGGCCCCGAAACTGACCAAGCTCACTACCAGCACCGGTAAGCCGGTGTCGGGCCTGGCGAAGAAGATCCGCGACGGGTTCTTGGACAACCTCGATGACGCCAAAGAGGATAGTGCGCGCGAGCAGCTGCGTACGAACCTCGGTGAGGGTGCCGCCAAGGCGGCGGATGTGGGCGCGGCGTTCATGGCCGCGTGCAAGGCCCGCCCGGTCGACGAATTCCTCGCGGACGCGTTCAAGGTCATATCGCTGCAGCGCACGCTGGCGCGGAAGATGCCGATCATGGAGTTTCCCTCGAGCATGCCGGTCGACGATCTCGAAGTGGACCCCGGAACGTTCTTCGATCCTGAGACCTGCACGCTGGTCGTACCCAAGCCGTAAGGACGCGACGAGCAGCCCCGACGGCCACGCGTCTTTCTTGCCACTCCGACTGCGCGTGAGACTCCGGCCGCACCCGGCGCGACCGCTCTATTTCCCGCGCGCGTGAGGATCGGGAAGGGTGTGCCACGAGGTGCGAAGAGGCAGGCCGAGTTGCTCGCGGACCCGGTTTTCCGTCAGCGGATCGTCCGCGTACGGGCCCAGGCCGATTGTCTGCTGTTCCTCCACGCTCGCGCACCAACCGTTGTCGCAGTCGTGGACATTATCGTAGCGCTCGAGATTCGTCCCGTTTGCGTCGTGGAGGAAGTGAATGCACTCATGGGCGAACGCCGCGGCGCAGTGATGGTCCGTCGGGTGTTCAGGGTCTAGATCCCCAACGGACACGGCAAGCGCGATCCCAGAACCAGGGATGAGCACTTCGACCGGCTTTCTGCCAAGTCGCAGGTTAATGATGCTGAAAGAATCCTCAAGGGGACGGACGGCCAGGGTTTCCTCTGGCGTCCACATTCGCTTGACTTGAAAATAGCCACTGACGACCTTGCACGGAAAGCGAGCGCCCGCGACGGCGCTGACTAGCTGGTGACCCGCGGGGATCGTCTGGAGGATGGCCGTCCACTTTGCGACGCGTTGATGAAGCGACAATAGGCCGAAGGTAGAGATCCCGCCCACGACCGGGCGCTCCTTGGGCTCCTCCAGTACTGGCGGCTCGCAGTTTATTGTGCAGATGTTCGGCGTTTTCCCGCCGCCCGGCACCGGGATGATCTTGAGCGTCAAGCTTACTCTCCCGCCCCCTACGCGGCTCCCAGCGTACATGGATCGCACGGACCTGCAACCGCTGGTGACTCCGGTCCAGCGGAGGGCTCCGGCGTGCCGCGCGCTTTCGGCCCAGCTTGCGCGGGTTCCGTCGCACGACTTCGCGATGAGCATCGTCGAGAGCATGCGGCGCGTTGTCGGCGCGTCCGCGGCGCCGGAGTGGTGCGTGTGGCTAGCAATCAGGGATTGCACTTACACTGCGCGCAACCGTCGTCGTCGACGACCTGCCCGTTCTCGCAAAACAGCTCGCATACGACCGGCGGACACTCAGGCGGCTGGTTGCATTCGCACTGGACGCAGCCCTTGTCGTCGGTGGCTTGGCCGTGTTCGCAGAAAATCGCGCATGGAACGGCCGGACACTCCGGCGGCTCGGCGCATTCACACACGGCGCAACCTTTGTCATTGGTGACCTGCCCGTGTTCGCAGAAGATCTCGCAGACTACGGGCGGACACTCGGTCGGTTGGTTGCACTCACATTTCGCGCAACCGTTTTCGTCGGTGACCTGCCCGTGTTCGCAGAAGATCGCGCAGCCGACGGGCGGACATTCCTGGGGTTGCGCGCACTCGCACTTCGAGCAGCCGTTTTCGTCGGTAACCAGGCCGTGTTCGCAGAAGATCTCACACACAAACGGCCCGCAGTCGTTCTGGCAGCTATCGAAGCGGCCCGCGTCTTGGGCTGCCTCAACAATGCGTTCCATGGCGATCGGACCCACGAACGCAACCGCGTCGAGTGCCTCCAGGTCCGCAATCGGCCGACCGTTGACGATCCCGGCCGCGACCCGACTGTCGAGGGCCGCTTCCAACGTCTGTGGGGAGGCCTCGTTCACGAAGGCAAGCATCCCCTTGGCCTCGCACGTGCCCTCCGCGGGAATCAGGGAGTCGGCCTTGTTGCCCCCACACAACGCGCAAGCATCGATGGCGTCGGCCTCCGCCGGCTCCGATTTCGCTGAACACGCCAAGGCCGCAAGGGTAAGAAGCGCAACGGGGATTGCTCGGAAAAAGGGCGATGGGGAACGCACCACTCGGGCCATGCTAAAGATGGGGTGACTCGGCCCAGGACTTGGTTCATCGCGATCGCCGCTCGCAGCTAGGCGGCAGTTTCCGGCCCCCGACTGCCTCGTGGTTCCGATCACTCGCACGGTTGTGGCACGCGAAGCTGCGACGCCGGGGGTGGCGGCGACTGTTGCCACGGGCGAGTGGACTGGTGGCCCAACATCCCTGCGATTTCCGACCGTTCCGCCTGGCACACAAAGTGCTGAAGCGCGCCGCAATGCTTCGGCCGGTAACGCCGCTCCTGTTGTCGTTCGTCTGCTCGGCCTTCGCGTCGGGGCTGTTGGGCTGCTCGGCGGTTGAAGCCCCCGAAACGGTCGCTGTCGAGCGACACCCCCTGGGAAAAGCTGACGCGGCCGGCAGCTGTCGCGATGGCGACGGCGACCATTGCGGCGGCCAATCTGCGGGCGTGTGCTGGTGCGACGATGAATGCGTGAAGTTTGGCGACTGCTGCGGCGATAGGGCGGCAGTGTGTGAAGCGACGATCGGTCGCGAGGCCGCGGAAATCGATAGCGCGGCCACGTTCGATGCCCTCGCGTTCTCCGGGGACGGCGGGCTGATCATGGGCAAGTCCGTCAAGTTCCTCGTCGACGCACGCGACCCCAACAAGCCCCAGGTCCACTTCATGAACGCCAACTTCCCCGGGGGTGGCGACGCAGCGAAGTACCACTACGCCTTCGCCCGCGAGGTACTCGACATCCCAGAGGGCGGGGCTGAGTTCAACGAAGTCACCTATTTCACCCAGGACAAGCGCTACTTCGCCGGCACCATCGCGGCCTATCGCACCTCGGCCGATGCGCCGATCCTGTACGGAATTCAGTTCTACCCCCAAGACGTGATCGCCGAGGACGCCGTTTTCCGCGGGGTCGCGGCGGTGCGCGAGCGTTTCGACCTCGCCGACGCTCGCGTCGCCTTTGTCGCTACCGGCAGCCAGCAAACGGCCGCGACCGTCACCGACGCGCTCGCGAAGATCTCGGTGGAAAATCTCACCATCGACGGCGTGCTCGGCCAACTCGACGTGATCCCGATGCAGGTCGGCGAGGCGTGGGGTTATCTGCGGATCTTCCCGACGAATATCGATGCCCTTAGCGCCACGGATATTCCGGTATTCGCCGAGCTCCCGCTCGACCTCAGCGTGGTCGCGGGCACGATCACCAAGACGGTGCAAGATGCCAGCAGTCACGTGAACCTCAAGGCTAAGGAGCGCGGTACTCCCAACCTGGTGATTCGCAGTGCGGGCCCCGACCACAGCGAACTAAAGAAGTTCGTCGATCGCCCCGTACACCTGACGGTCAGCGCCGAGGGGTTCACCCTCGAGCCGGCCACCGACGACGAGGTCGCGGCCAAGCTCGCCGAGCGCATGAACAAGCCGTGGGTCGAGCTGCATGTCGATCCCACGGCCGAGATCACCGCGTTCTCGGCGATGTGCCCGGAGTCTGCCGAAGATTGCCTCGACCAGGCCGCAAGCTTCGGCAACAAGGCGGGCAACCTCGGGTTCCTCGTGCATCCGTCCGTCCTCGGCACAGCCGCCGACGCCGGCAGCCTCAGCGCGAAGCTCGGTTACGACGCGTCACCCGCGGGCGTCGGCGTGCCGGTCCGGATGTATCAAGAGGTTGTCGCGTTCGCGCCCAACTCCGCGTTGCGCGACGCCATCACCCAACTGATCGCGGCCGAGCGCGCGGGTACGCTGTCGCCGTTGCAGCGCGCCGACCAGCTGGCGGCCGTACGCCAGCTCTTTCTCGACGCCGAGCTCCCGGCAACCCTGGTGCCGTCGGTGATCGCCGCCGCCAAAGCCGAGCTGCCGAGTGGAACCAAAAGCGTGAAGATCCGGTCGAGCTCCAACGCCGAGGACATCGCGGGGTTCGACGGTGCCGGGCTTTACGACAGCTTCCGCGGCGACTTCGACGCCGTCGACAACCCTGAGCACCATTGCACCGTGGTCGAAACCGCCGACGAGGATCTCGAGGTCTCGCCGCGAACGGTGGCCTGCGCAATGAAGGGCGTGTACGCCAGCCTGTGGAACAAACGCGCCGTCGAAGAGCGCACGTTCGCCCGGCTCGACCACTCGACTTCGGCGATGGGCCTGGCGGTGGTGGCTCGCTACAAGGAACGCGGTGACATTGCTGCCAACTCGGTCGTCATCACCCGGGTGCTCAACTCGAGCGGGGTCTTCGGCTACACGTTCTCCACGCAGAAGGGCAACAACGTCGTCACCAACCCCAAAAAGGGCACCGTGGCCGAAAACGTGATTGCCGCGTTTCTTGCGGGCGAACCAACCGCCTTCACCGTCACCCGCTTCGCCACGCCCAAGGCGAACAAGCCCGCGCTCACGACCACGGTGATGACCGAGGCGCAGATGCAGACGCTGCTCGACATCACCACCGCGGTTGAGATCGCATACTGTAAGGCGGCGGACGACTACTACACCGGCTCGTGCAGCAATGTGGTCTCCGATGTCGAGAAGCCGCGTGCCCTCGACTTTGAGTTCAAGCTGTACGAAAACGGCGAGTTTCTGTGCAAGCAGGTCCGCGAGTTCTCGGGCCAATGACCCCGGCAGCTGCTCCATTGCCCCGAATGCCCGCTTGACTTCGACCCAAGCTCTCCTCTATCGTCGCGGCGATGGTGGATGGACAGTTTGGTTATTACGCGCGGATGTTAGGCCTGCAGCTCGCCATATTCCACGGCGGCTGCGCGACGGCGAGCGATGATTCCGGCGGGGAAGAGCTGCGCCTCGAGGTGGCCTCGAGCGCATGCGACCGGATTGTCGAGTGCTCTCCCGCGGGTGAAATTCCGAGTAAGGAGAGCTGCGTTGCCGACTATGCGTCCGGTCTCGAGGATGAGAGCGACGATTGCGTGCGGGCGATCAGGGACGAGATCGATTGTCTTGCAGACCTGGAATGCCAGGCGCAAGACACCTCCTCGTGCACCGCCAAGATGAACGTCGCGGACCAGCGGTGCTCCTCGTAGGCGGACGACCTCGCGAACGGCTGCGGACCCATGGGAAGCCATAGGTTCGCAGGGTGCTCAGAAATAGAGTTAGCGGGGGTGCGTGGGCGATTCTCGCGGCCGTTCGCACCTGTGATCGCTCGCGCGAGGTCCGGCAACTCACCAACGAGGACCGATGGCGAAATCCATCCCAGCGTTGGCCATCTGCGTGGTTGCGTGTGCCCCCGAGGTTCGAACCGACCCTTTCGGCGGCCCGGGCCCGGGCCCGGTCGAGGGCGGCGAGACGGGCGGGCTTGAGGAAACCACAGCCCCTATGGGCACCGCGTCGGAACCCTCGATGTCCGATGGAACGGGGGTGAAATTCGATGCCGGGGATGGTGGCGTCACCGCTGCCGGGGAGGGCGGAACCGGCGAAGGCTGTAAGAAAGTCGACTTCGTCTTCATCGTGGACAACTCGGGCTCGATGTCCGACGAACAGGCGCACTTGGCCGCCAGTTTTCCGGCGTTCATAACTGCCATCCAGCAGACCGTCGTCAGCGAGTACCGCATCATGGCGGTCGATACCGACGCGGGAGGCGGCGGCGGCTGTTCGCAAACGATCTTCGGGCCCAACGACTGCAACGAGTGGTGCGAGACCCAATGCTCAGCCGGTTGCGACTGCTCCTGCAACGGTGCAGCGTGTCCCTCGCTCACAAGCGGGTGTGATGAGCAGTTGGGGGCGGGCAAAGTCCTCGGCGGAAGTGGCGATCCGTGCGGGGTCGTGGGTGGCAACCGCTGGCTCGATGAGACTCAACCAGAGCTTTCCGGAACGTTTCAGTGCGTCGCAACGGTGGGCACCGTGGGTGACGGCAACGAGCGGCCGATGGCGGCCCTGATCGCGGCGATCACAACCGAGAACCAAACGGATCAGTGCAACGCGGGCTTTCTGCGCGACGATGCGCTGCTCGTGGTCACGGTCATCACCGACGAAGAAGACATCGACAAGTCCCCGGGCGATCCTAGCGACTGGCACTCCGCGGTGGTGGCCGCGAAAGGCGGCGACCAAGCCGCGATTGTCGCGCTGGCCCTCGTCGGCGATGCCGGCCAGCCGGGGAGCATTTGCCAGCCGTACGACGAGAACGGCGACGGAGCCGAAGACGCTCCCAGGTTGCGTCAGTGGGCGGACGCGTTCACCCATGGATCGTGGGGTTCGGTCTGCGAGGCTGACTACAGCGACTTCTTCGCGAACGCGGTGGCGGTGATCGACACTGCCTGCGACGAGTTCGTACCTCCCGGATAGAATCGAGGTGCTTTGGGAGCCGCGTGACGCGGAACGCCACGCCCTCGGCAACAACGACCTACGCAGAGCGGGAGACGGGAATCGAACCCGCGACATTCAGCTTGGGAAGCTGACACTCTACCAACTGAGTTACTCCCGCGTGCCCACGGTCGTAGCACGTCCCGTGACGGGGGTGCAACCGCCGGGACGGCATGCCGGCGTTGACTCGGTAAGCCCGACCGCCGTGCGTGCGCGGCTGTCCGAACGCTCGCGACTAGCTCCCCCGGGTGCTAGCCTCCAGGCTGCATGGTCGCCCCGCTTGCTGCCCCAGTGCTGACGTTTGTGCTTCTGCGCGCCCCGGCGGCGACCACTTTGTTCACGGCCCTGGCGCATGCACTCAGCGGCGCGGGGGGATCCTTCGGCGCGGTACGCATCGGTCCGAGGGGCAACGTGTGGCGCCCGGTTCCGCGACCGTTGGGCTTAAGGACATAGACCAACAACAGATCACCGCGGCGGTGTTCCGAGACGGCACCAGCCTCTTGTACCGGCTACACCTTGATGATGCGATCCTCAGGGTCTACCGCGACGATAGAGGTGCTGTCCCGTTCCACATCCAACGCGCTCTGGAAAAAGCTGTGGCCGCGAACCGTGGCAATGAGTACTTACTGAGATTCGAGCCGTTGCCTCCGTATGTCCCATCGATCGCTGAATGGGTCGGCGAGACCGGGTTGAGGGCGCTCGGGCACCGCTGAATCGTTGCATCGTACGCCGGGTCGACGCCCGGCGCCGCGGCTTCGCCCGCCCAACTCGGCGCGAGGGGTCGCGAGTCTAGCGCTTGGGAGATTCTGCCGCTCGAACCGCGTCGCGGACCTTCTTGACCCGGAAGTAACTCCAGATCTCGTTGTTCGGCCCGCGAATCATGAAGCGGTTGGTCAAGGGATCCCAGCTGAACTTGGCACCGTCGCGAAGCCGAGTCGCGAACCCGAACGCGTCGGCCTGCCCGTGAAACTGCTGTGCCCCCCGCAGGTAGTGGAGGCGGCGCAGCCACGTCTTGTCAAACTCCAGGGCATGCTTCGCCGAGTGACCCAGGGCGCCACGCCACAGCGTGGCCCAGGCGCCGCGGACGGCAATCACGGCACCTCGGATTCCGGTCACGATCGCAGCGATCTCAAACTCGAGGTAGATGTTCTCCACGGCTTGGCTGTCGGCCGTGGGGAACCCGGCGGGCAGACCCTGCCAACGTGGAGCGGCACACGCGGTTCCGAAGTCGCAACCAATGACAGTCCCTTCGCTCTTTCCCAGGTCGTCGACGCCGCCGACGAGATGCAGATCGAGCGCGCTCATCGGGTCCCGCCCCCCGACGAACCGTCCGCTCCGTGCGCCGGCTGGATCCCGACGGATAACGCGCGATCGATCCTCACCCGAGGTTCCTTATCATGGGAACCCAATATCGTACATGACCGGAGAGTACCGGATAGCGCGCTGGGCGCTGGGGATCGGACGGAGGCGCGCGATCGTGAAGCAGCTCGCCGTGGACGCCCGTCGACGGCTTGTCGCGACCCCGATGCGCCCCGGGGGTTGCGCCGCGATTACGGCGATCCGGCCGTACGCGTGTGCACCAAAAGTACTTGGTGACCTCCTCGCCGCGTGGCCGGACTTGTCGGGTGTGCAGGGGCGCGGGGGGCAACCTCCAGCGAACGGATCGCCACATGCATCGACCGAATTCAACCTCGCAGGCGTAGACCGAGCAGTGCGATCCCGCGCCCAGATCTCTTTGGGACCGGGGGCTGCGCGCGACGACCTGGGCGAGACAAGTCGGACAACGGGAAGCCTCGGCCGGTCACCGTGCGCCCGGGCATGCGTTTCCCCAGGCAGTGCGCGGGACAAGCTTCGCCACGCTCATGGCGTGGGCCGGCCCCTGCGCGCTGGCGTCCACCGCATGCTACACGGGCCTGGCGGGCTTACCGAGCGGTCCGGCGGCCGCGACTGCGGCCGACAGCGGGGGCGGGGCGAGCAACGTCGGGGACGACGACGGCGACGGCGAGGGCGACGATACCGATGGGCCAGCCGTGGAGAGCGTCGATCCGCGCCAGATCCGGCTGCTGAACGCGCACGAGTATCGCAACACGGTGCGCGATTTGCTTGGCGTCGAGGCGCTGCCAGACCTCGATTTCTCCGATCGCGGATCGGGCTACGACAACGGGAGCAACGGCCAGCTGGGGGAAAGCCTCTTCGGCGTCCTATATCTGGAGGCGGAGCGGTTGGCGGCCGAGTACGTGGCCACCAGACTGCCGCAGGATTTTCCGTGCTTCGATGCCGTAGCGCCGCTGGCGGAGGCGTGCGTTGAAACTGTCGTCGACGAACTCGGGCGCCGCGCGCATCGGCGGCCACTCGATGCCGACGCGCGGCAAGGGCTGCTCGCCTTCGCCGCAGGTGCGGCAGAGGAAGCGGACGATTCCGCCCGGGTAATGGAGTTGCTGGTCACGCGCCTGCTCATGTCCACACGCTTCCTGTACCGCACCGAGATCGGCGAGGCCGCGGACGCAGACGCCGAGACGGTGGAGCTGGACCCGTTTGAGCGCGCGTCGCTTGTCTCGTACACGCTCACGGCAAGCATGCCCGACGAGCTGCTGCTCGCCGACGCCGAGGCGGATCAACTCGATGGGGATCGCATTCGCGAGCACGTGCGCCGCTTGCTTGCCACGGGTGCAGGCCGCGCCCAGATCGTGCGCTTCATCGGGCAGTGGCTCCGCACTCAAGCGCTCGATCGGATGGCGGCAGCGCCGGAGGAGTTCGCCAAATTCGGCACGCCGGAGCTCGGTGAATCGCTTCGCGACGAGCTGGGTGCCTTCATCGAGCACGTGGTGCTCGATGAAAAAGGCACGCTTGCCGACCTGCTGACCCGAAGCCTGACCTACGCGAACCGGCACACCGCACCGCTATATGGTCTGGAATCGACCAGCGACGAGCTCGAAGCGCTCGAACTCGACCCAACGCAGCGTGGCGGCGTACTGACGCTCGCGAGCGTGATGGCGGTGCACTCCTCGGGGGGCGACGTTGCGCGGGACAAGCCCATTCCGCGCGGATTGCTCGTCGTCAACCAGCTGCTATGCGAAGAGGTCGGACTTCCGGCGGGGATCGACGTGCAGTCAGCGGCGGCCGAGGTCATGGATGAAGTTGAGGACTTCGACGCGCTCACGACGCGAGAGCAGTTCGAGCTCATCATGAACCAGGACGAACATTGCGTCGCGTGCCACGCGACGTTCATGCCGTTTGGATACCTGTGGAGCAACTTCGACGCGCTCGGCCAATACCAGACCCACTTCGGTGACCGCCCACTGGACTCTAAAGTGGCGGGTCTCCTCCTCGATGGCGCGACCCGCGACTACACAGGCGTCATGGACATCATTCCGGAGCTCGCCCAAAGCGAGGAGGTCGCTTATTGCTTGACCACGCAGATGCTTCGCTTCGTCACCGGCCGAATGACCGGGAAGACCCTCACAACCGTGGCCGACGAGCTTGCATCCGCTTCGGTTCAGAATGAACGTGCCCTCACCGAGATCATCGAGGAGCTCCTCGCCAATCCCACGCTCTACATCAAGGAGACCGTTGACCCATGAAACGCCGCAACTTCGTATTCGGCTCGTTGAAGGCTGCGGCGCTTCTGACCCCGGTCCTCTCGATTCGGCGCGCGGCGTCGGCGTATGTGCCGCCGAAGCGCGCGTTCATATGGGTCAACTGCTGTGGTTACCCCACTGCCGGCGACTTTTTCCCCACCGGTGGAGAGCAGGACTTCGAGTTGTCGCCGATTCTCGCGGATTTCGAGAGCGTCCGGCAGCACATGGTTCTCATCGATGGGATCAACCTCCGCAACTCAGGGCTCAACCCGAAGGGCAACAACCACGTCCGCACGGTCGGTAAGGTCCTTACCGCCAAGGACGTGCTGCCCGCCGATGACTCCGAAGATGGCCAACCTGGAGGCATCTCGGTCGATCAGCTGGTCGCCGACGAGCTGGGCGTGCCCACGCTCGAGCTGCAGGTCAACGAGAGCCATGGCGGCAGCATGCGACATCGGCCGTTCGCGACCGGCCCCAATGCGTTCAAGCCACCGCTCGTCAATCCCGTGGATGGTTGGAACCGAGCCTTCGCCGACTTCGAGCCATCCGCCGATCCGGCAGCCGTTGCCGCGCACCAGCAGCGACTGCGCCTGAAGCAATCGATCCTCGACGATTTGGGAGCGGATCTCTCACGCTTCCGCGGCGAGCTCGACGGCGTCGAGCGACTCAAGCTCGACATCCATGAGGACGCGATCCGCAAAGCGGAGTTGGCGGTGGCAAAGGACATGGAGGCGGACCTGGCGCCCAGCTGCGAGGTGCCCGGCGTGCCGGATGCCAGCTCCAACATCCCCATCCGAGCGGCGGCGCACATGGATCTCGCGTTTGCGGCGCTCGCGTGCGGCCGAGCGGGGATCGTGGGCATGATCTGGGGATCTTCGGGCTATCACTGGAAGTACGAATGGGCCGGGGTCACCAACGTCGTCGACACGGGACACGGGGAGGTGCACCACCAGGCGGGTGCGCGCCGCGATGACTACGTCAAGATGGCCCGCTGGGACTGGAACGAGCTGCGCAAGCTCGTCGAGCGGATGGCCGCCACGCCCGACGGCGAGGGCACGCTGCTCGACAGCGTCGTGACCTTGGCGATCAGCCACTTCGGCGTCCACCATGGGATGAACCGCGTCCCGGCCGCGTTCTTCGGCAACGCCCAGGGCATGCTGCAGACAGGTCGCTACGTGAAGCTGCCCGAGGCACAGGACAACGACAAGCTGCTTACCTCGTTCGCGCACCTCATGGGCGTGGATATCCCTGGTATCGGGGACGACCTCGACTGTGGCCCGCTCGTCGAGCTCTAGCAGCTGCACCGGTCGGAAAAGTCTCTCCTTCGCGTGGATCAGGCTCTCGAGAGGACCGCCGCGAGATACTGCCGCCGAGGGTGACCGGTCCAAGTCTCCAGGTCAAAAGAACCGGCGAGTTCGGGCGACCGCCAACCTTTTGGCCGCGCGAGCGTTAGGGGCGATCTCCGAAGCGCGGGCCAGAAAAAACGCCGCACCGCCGACTGAGTCCACCCGTGGTATGCCGATTCTCGGCGATTGGGGGGCTTCAAGGCGAACTCGCGGCACTTTCAGATCTCCGCGGCAATTCGCAAACGTGTGCGATGGACGCCGTATCATCGCAGGGGCCGCGCTCACGAAACCGCGGACACGGAGAATCATGGCGAAAGCAAGAAAGTCCGTCGCGAGCAGCGATTTCGTGGAGAAGAACCTCGCCGCTGCGCTCGAGAAGATCGCGGTTGCCACTGCGGCCGGCCACAAGGCCGTCACATCCCGCAGTCGTGATGGCAAGAAGTTGGCCGTCGCGGTGAAGCGGTTGGCGAAACGGCGCGCGGCGTTGGTGAAGCGCAAGAAGGTCGCTTCCCGTCGCGCACGCAAGGCCGGGAGTGGGGAAACGCGCCGAGCCCTACGCCAGGTGATCAAAGAGCTTGCGACGACGTCGAAGGCACTGACCAAGGCCAAGGCCGTGCGGGCGGCGAACGCCGGCGAGCTTGCCGCGCTGAAGCCCGCCCAACGTCGCGCGAGCGGATACAGCAAGGCCATCGCTCAGATCGACCGAAGCTTGCGGCGCGGAGGTTCGTGAGTCGCACGGGTTGCACGGCGCGGTCGCTGTCGCTCGTGCGTTGATCTCGCCTGTCGCAGGCGAGATCAACGGCGACGTCGCCCCCGATCACTTCGGGATGATGAACGTCGAGTCGTGCATCCAGCCGGTTGAGCCGTCTTGCAGCTTGACCTTGGCCCACTCGCCCATCATCTCGACGATCTCAACCTCGGCCTTGCGCGGCACGTAGCGGATCCGCCGATCCTTCTTGCTCGGGCCCATGCGAAGCGCAGCCTTATCGCCGGAGACGATCGCGACCTTGGCCTTCGGCGGCTCCACCGGCTTTTCAACCGGCTTTTCGACCGGCTTCTTGGGCGCCTCGACGACGATGGGCTTGCCGGCGAAGGCGTCGGCCTTGAGCGGCCCTAGCAGGCGAGCGAAAAGCGCATCCACGGTCACCGCGAGCGTCGCTTCGTCCTCGATCGTCTCGTTGTAGTCGTAATTCTTGTCGACGACCCGACAGCGCTTGTCGGTCTTCGCGACCCAGTCCCGCGCGAGCGCGTCGAGCACGGTCTCGCGGCCCGAGCCGACCCAGAGCACGTTGCCCGAGCTGGAATCGATCAGTCTAGCCTCAAGCCGCACCTCGAATAGCGGTACGCGCACGAGGCAGTTCTCATTCTCCGCGTGGTACCACTGACCCTTCTTGCGGATCTGTCGCTTTTTCGTGCGCTGCTTGGCCAAGTTGGGATCGACGGACACGACCTTCATCTTGTCGACGTCGTAGAACGCCTGGCCGGCCGCGATGGTCACCGACTGCAGCACCATGACTGCGTCAGACTGCGTCTCGCGTCCGAGCACCAGCGCTTTTTCGACCGCTGACATCGAACCGCCGCGGTTGCCCAGCGATTTCGCCGCGCGCGCGACGATCTCCGGGGAGACGACGGCGAAGCCCTGCGCGAGCATCGCCTTCTCCAGCCTGCCGACGTAGTACCCCGCGTCCTTCTGCGCCGGTGCGCCCTTGCCCGCGTTCGCACGGGCCACCGGCTCGGCCGGCGGCAGCAGCAGGATCTTCTTGTACTGAAACTCCTTGAGCTGGGGCGATGGAACGACTTCGGTCGGCGCGGCGGTGGTCGGAGCGACGGTCAGCGTCTCCGACTTGCCGCACGCGATCGTGAGCCCGGCGAGCAAGAGGAGTTTCGATCGGTGCTGCGCACGGTGCATCGCCGGCAAGTCTATCGCAAGCGGACCGGTGCCATCAGCTCGCGCAGCACCGGCGATCGTCCGAGCCACCCGCGCGCCCGTCACTTGATCGGTGGGACGTTCGACCCCCCGCGCCTGCCGGCCGTGGCCCGCGACGCATCGCGCTTGCGCTCGCTTCGGTCCCCGCCCGCCGTTCGCCGGAACCGTCTGGAGCCGCCGGTGATTCAGGCCGAACGCAGTGGGTCCGCAAACGGCCCCGCCGTGCGCACCTTTGGCGAATCCGGCGCGGAGCCTGCGAAGTCGCGCTATGCTCCCGACGAGTATGGCTAGATGGTACGTGCGGTGTGCCAGGTCCCTCATGTCGGGGCTGTTCGTGGCGAGCAGCGGGTGCGCGGGGATCGAGGGTACGGACGTGAGCACGGCGGGCGCCGTGGAGTCCACCGGGGCCGGTAGCGGCCTCGCGACGACGAACGATGCCTCCGGTGGGGACGACGACGGGGGTGCGCCAACGGCCACGAGCGAGGCCGAAACCGGCGCGGCCGAAACGGTCGGCGGCCAGACCGATAGCGCGGGTACAACCGGTGACAACTCCACGACCGGCGCCGCTGGCTCGACCGACACGGGCTCGACCGCCGGTGAAACCGCTGGCAGCTCGGGAGGCGATACCGGCATGGCAAGCTCCGATGGTTCGAGCGGCACCGGCGAAAGCACCGGTACCAGCGACGCAAGCACCGGTGGCAGTACGACCGACGCAAGTACCGGCGACGGTTGTGGCGACGGCATGATCGACGCGGGCGAGCAATGCGACGGACCCGACCTTCAGGGCTTCGATTGCCGCCTGCTTGGCCTTCCAGGGGGCGAGCTCGCCTGTGATCCGCTCACCTGCACCTTCGACACCTCAGGCTGTGGACCGATCCCCTGACGATGCCGCGCGGCGTGCTGGTCTTCGCACGGTCTTGCGCGGGCACCGCGCTGCACTCGCTCCTTCGACCGTGCGTGAAGCCTCGGAGCGCATCGCCGAGCACGTTGTCGGGGTGACGTGGTGGCAACGCGCGGATGCGGTCGCGCTCTTCATCGGCGTGCGCAACGAGCCGCAGACCGACGCTCTCGTGGCCGCAGCGTTACGCGCGGGCAAGGTGGTCTGGTTGCCGCGCGTGGACTCGATCGGCCTCGACTTCGTGCGCGTGCACGCGCTCGCGGATCTATCCCCAGGTCGCTTCGGGCTGCGCGAGCCCGCCATCGCGGACGCCCATGTGCCCACGCGACTCCACGAGATCGCGCCGCCGGTGATCCTCGTTCCGGGGCTCGCGTTTGGCAGCGGTGGCGCGCGGATCGGCTTCGGCCGAGGCTACTACGATCGCGCGTTGGCACCGCTACGCAGCCGCGACGACTGCCTTCGCGTTGGCCTGGCGTTCGCGGCGTTCATCGACCCGCCAGCAGGTCCCATCCCTATGGCGGCGCACGATGTACCGATGCATCTCGTGGTCAGCGAGCTCGGGATCGCCGACACAAGAGAGATCAAGTGAGGCCAAGCGACGCGAGCGTGGCGTCGACGGTCTGGGCCACGAGGATCGCAAGCGTTGCCTCTCCTTCGGCGGCGGTGGCCTCGGCCGGCGCGCCGCAGTAGGCCTGATCGAGGCCGCAGGCGACGAAATCGGTCGCCCCTGCTGCGATGCGCTCGTGCAAGGGGACAAAGTGCTCAGGCAGCGCCCGGGCGGCGGCGAAATCGACGAGGTCGGGGCGGATCGCGAGGACGAGGCTGGTCTCGTAGCGACCGGCATGGCAGGAGCCACTCGCGAATTCTCCACCCAGTTGCGCTGCGTTTGGGCGCCGGGTCTTGTCGGAGAACACGAGCTTGCGGCCGAGCTCGGCGTCCGCGCGGGCGACCACGCCGCGCAGGGTCGCGATGTGGGCGGGCTCGAGGTGTGCGTTGGTGATTACGACGCGGTCAAAGCCAATCTCGACCAGCGCGCGCGCCGTCGAAAACACGACGTCGGCCACCGTGCTTGCGGGCAGCGACGTCGTGCCGGCGAAACCCTTCGCCCAGTCGGTCACACCGTACGCGATCGCCGGGGCCCGTAGCGCCACGAACCCACGCTCGGCCAAGGCCAATCCAGCCCGGCGCGCGACTTCGGCGCTGATGAGCGTATCGGTGGCGAGCGGCAGGTGTGGACCGTGGGCCTCGACGCTGCCGACCGGCACGAGGGCGACCTTGGCGACGTCGCGAGCAAGAAGCTCGCCGACCATCGGGTAGCTCAGCTGGTCGAGCTCGGCGTAGCGACCGCTCACACCCTGTCTCCCGCCAGCTTGCGGAGCTCGCCGCGCTTGATCTTCCCCGTGTCGGTTCGCGGGAGCTCGCGCACAAATTCGATCCGTCGGGGGGCCTTGTACGCGGCGATGTGGGCGCGGCAGTGGCCGATGATGTCCTCCGCCAGCGCGGGCGATGCCTCGTGCCCGTCGGCGAGCTCGACGTAGGCCATTGCCTTCTCGAGGCCGGCCTCGTCGCGCCAACCTACGACTCCCGCTTCACGCACCGCCGGGTGCCCGATGAGGCAGTTCTCGACCTCAACCGGCGATACGTACACGCCCGAGCACTTGAGCATGTCGTCGCCGCGACCGCAGTACCAAAAGTAGCCATCGGCATCGACGAAGAACTTGTCACCACCCTTGACGGCGTCACCCCAAAACGTCTCGCGGCTCTTGTCGCGCATCCGCCAATAACCCGCGCCGGCGGACGGACCCTCGATGACGAGGGTCCCGATCTCCCCGGATGCCACGTCCTTGCCACGGTCGTCGATGAGCCGATGGCGATAGCCTTCGACGATACGCCCGAGCGATCCTTCCTTCACGTCGCCGGGTCGATTGGTGATGTAGACGTGGAACATCTCGGCTGAGCCAATGCCGTCGTAGATCTCCACGCCGTAACGCTGTTTGAAGTCGCGATACAGCCGTGGGGGCAGGGCCTCGCCGGCGCTCACCAGCGAATGGAGCGACGACAGGTCGCGCCGGCGATCGTCCTCGAGTGACACGAGCTTGGCGATGTTGGTGGGTACGGTCACGAACTGCGTGACCCGGTGACGCTCGATCAGATCGAGGTAACCGGCGGCCTCGAGTCGCTCATCGGCAAGGACGCATGTGCCACCGACGCTGAATGGAAACAGCATGTTGCTGGCGAGCGCGTAGCCAAAAAACAGCTTGGGCGCGGCCAGGGTTACGTCGGTCGCTTGCAGGCCGAGGGTGCGCTGAGCATAGGCGATGGTGTTCCAAACGAAGTCGTGGTGCATGTGCATCACGCACTTGGGAAAACCGGTCGACCCACTCGACGACAGCCAGGTGGAGAAATCGTCGCGCCAGGTCGGCTCCGTATGTGCGTCGGGCGACTGCCGTCCAACCTCACGGACGTAGTCGACGGTGCCCTCAGGCGCACGGCCACCCGAGCGGTCGAGCACGATCACGTGGTCGGTGTAGGGTGCGTCCTTCCACACGGGCGCAAACGCGGGCCACACTTCAGCGTCGATGATCACGGCCCGCGGGCGCGCATATTCGAGGTAGTAGGCGTAGTCGTTGCTGGCCAGCCACGTGTTCGCGGGGACCGCAACCGCACCCGCGCGCAGCACCCCGAAGTACGCCTCGACGAATTCGGGCGTGTCCAGCAGCAGCAGCAGGACGCGCTCCTCGATGCGAATACCGAGCTCGCGCAGCAAGTTGGTGACGCGGCAACTCCCGGCCACGAGCTCGCGGTAGGTGCGGGTGCCGCTGCGGTGGATGACCGCGGTCTTGTCACCCAGCCCCTCGGCGACGCGGTCGTCGAGGAACCAGGTGGTCATGTTGAGGCGGTCGGGGACGACGATCGGGTCGGCCATCTTCGCGGACGGGAGCGTCCCATGCCCGGATGTGTCGCGGCAACCAGGCGGGGCCCGCGGCCGCAACGAGCGCGCCCGGGAGCACGCGCGCGCTCGTTGGGGCGGCCCGCGCTACCATGCGGCGCGTGGAGATCCGCCATCCGCTCGTCCGGTTCGACGCTCGCCACGACGACTTCGTCGTCTGGGTGCGTTGGGTCTCGCTCGAGCAACCGCCGTCCCCGGAGAAACCCGCCAACCAGGGCGTGCGGGTGGAGCTCCAGCTCAACAAGAACGCCGTGTTGGGACCGACGGTGCTGTGGCGCCGTGACCTCGATCGTGCGCCCGTGTACCTGCGTTGCAATCGCGACCGGGTCGTCGAGGTCCTTCGCGCGGCAGCCGTGCGCGGTACCGTTGACATTCAGCTCATTATCCACGGCTCGATCGCGAATGCGCCCTACGCAGCGCTATTCCACACCACCGACTACGACGGCGAGGCGATCGAGACGAGACCGATCGAAGCGACACCGATGCTGCAGGTCCAGCCGTCCACGCCCGCCGATCGCTGGCACGTCGCCGCGCAGGCGAACGTGCGGGTAGCGATCGAGTTGGTGGGCTCGTCGCATCGTCTTAAGGTGGTGCGCTAGGGCGGATCTCGATCTGCGCGGGCTGCCGGGGCCGCCTCGCTTCAAGCGCGCGTCCTTGGACGGTCGCCCCCGTCGGGCAGGGCGTTTGCTTGATCTCGTGGTGGGATTATGTAGGATACGGGGACGATCCCGCCTCAGCGGCCGGGCAACATATTGGAATCACGACGGATCATGGCAGCACGGAACGATCGGTCGAAGTCCCGAGCGCCCCTCGAAAGCGCGGGAATCCCGCGCCCTTGGGGTGAATTCCTTGGGGTCGCGCTGACCGCGTTCGCGGTCCTGACCCTCGGCGGTCTGTTCGCCTACCAGACCG
Source organism: uncultured Myxococcales bacterium (assembly GCA_902826865.1). Lineage (GTDB taxonomy): Bacteria > Myxococcota_A > Polyangia > Nannocystales > Nannocystaceae > Xiheibacterium. Next base: position 15,661 of record CADEGN010000012.1, on the reverse strand, counting down.
GCGCCAACGCGTGGATGGGACCCGTGGGCCAGCTCGTGGCCGGGGCGTTGTACGCGAGCTTCGGAATGGCCTCGTATCTGATCGCGCTGGGGATCCTCACCATGGGCGTGCAGGCGCTCATCGGTCGGCGTGCGAGCTTCGGGCTTGCGGATGCCGTCGGCTTTTCGGTCGCCAGCCTCGCGGGTTGCGTGCTGCTGCACATCACCTTCCCGCAGTATCGCGTGCACGGGTACACGGCCGGAGGACTCGCCGGCGAACTGGTGGGCGAAGTAAGCCTCGGCTTGCTTCATCCCGCCGGGACGTACCTCCTCGCTTTGACGGTAATGTGCATTGGGTTGATCGCATCCACGCCGCTGTCCGCCGCGCACCTTGTCGCGTTCGCGCGTGCAGCCGGGCGCGGAGCCGTGGCGGTGAGCGTTTACCTGTATCGCGGTGCCGTGGGGCTGGTGGCCGCCGCGCGGCAGGTCGGCGACGAGGAGGATGAGGAGGAAGAGGACCCGGCGCCCGACGGACGGCGACGTGAGGTGAAGCGGACCGTGGCCGCGCCACCGATTCGATCGGTCGCGCGGGGCGGGACCCTGGTCGCCGAGCCACCCATCGCGGCGGATCAAGGCGAAGCGGACGAGGACGAAGAGGACGAGGACGAGGACGAGGACCAGGACGACGACGAGGACGAGGAAAGCGGTGATGACGCGGCCGACGTCGATGAGGACGACGACGTCGAGGAGGACGGGGAGGACGACGACGAGGCGGCCGACGCCGACGCGACGGCCGCCGTCGCGGTCCCGCGTTCGCGAAAAGCCAAGCTCGACGAGGTACCCGAGATCGTCGTGCGCAGCGAGTCGGCCGAGTCCGCCAAGCCGAAGAAGGCCGCCCCGCCGCGCCCCGAGGAGCTGGCCAAGCAGGCCGTGCCGATCACGCCGCGGCCCGGCCCGCCGGCCCGCAAGCCGGAGTCTGCGATCCCCGGCATCGTTCGACTGACAGACGGGCCCTACGAGTTGCCACCGCTGCATCTGTTCGAGGCGGCCGACACGGTCCACACCGACTTCGACCGCGAGTTCGTGCTCGAGCAAGCGGGACGGCTCGTCGCTGCGCTCGCGGAGTTCCGGATCAAGGGCAAGGTCACCAAGATTCACCCCGGGCCGGTGATCACCCGCTACGAGTTCAAGCCCGAGGCCGGCGTCAAGCTCTCCAAGATCGAGAGCCTCGAGAACGACATCGCGATGGCCCTCGAGGCGCTTCGGATTCGCATTCTTGCGCCGATCCCGGGCAAGTCCACCGTCGGGTTCGAGGTGCCGAACAAGACCCGCGAGACCGTCTACATCAAAGAGATCCTCGCCGCCGAGAACTTCGGTTCGGGCAACCGGCTTCCGCTCGCCCTCGGCAAGGACATCACTGGCCATGTGACGATGATCGATCTGGCCAAGGCCCCGCATCTTCTTGTCGCAGGCGCGACAGGATCGGGCAAGTCCGTCGGTGTCAACGCGATGGTGTGCTCGATGCTCTATACATGCACGCCCGAAGACGTGCGAATGGTGATGATCGACCCCAAGATGTTGGAGCTGTCGATCTACGAGGGGATCCCGCATCTATTGTTGCCGGTGGTGACCGATCCGGAAAAGGCCGCCTTGGCATTGCGTTGGGCGGTGCAGGAAATGGAGCGCCGGTACGCCCTCCTGGCGGAGGCACAGGTCCGCGATATCGCCGGCTACAACCGCAAGCTCCCCGAGTTGCAGGCGGCCTGGGACACGGAGAAACGCCAGCTCGAGATCGCGGCGGCCGAGGTCGAACGCGACGCCAGGGACAACGGCGAGGATGGGGCCGATGGCACGAAGCTCGCCGGTGTCGTGATCGATGCCCAGGGCAATATGCAGCCGACCTACGGCGGAGCCGTCGATATGCCCGAGCGGCCGTCCAAGCTCCCATACATCGTCGTCATCATCGACGAGTTCGCCGACCTGATGATGGTCTCGTCTAAGGAAGTGGAGCAGTGCGTCGCGCGAATCGCCGCCAAAGCGCGGGCCGCAGGTGTTCACCTGATTGTCGCCACGCAGCGCCCGAGTGTCGACGTCATTACGGGCACGATCAAAAACAACTTCCCCTCCCGCATCGCGTTCCAGGTGACCAGCGAGGTGGACAGCCGCACGATCCTCGACGGCAAGGGAGCCAAGCAGCTGCTCGGGATGGGGGACATGTTGCACATGGATCGCGGCATGCAGCCCCAACGCGTGCATGGCTGCTACGTGTCCGAGGACGAGATCCTCAAGGTGGTGGGATTCGTCAAGCGTCAGGCCAAGCCCGTCTACAACATGGACATCGTGCGCAAGCGCGATGACGAGGGCGACATGGCCGATGCCGATGAGAGCCTCGATCCCATGTACGATCGCGCGGTCGAGATCGTCGCCGAGGCACAGAAGGTGTCGACCAGCATGCTTCAGCGCCGGCTCGGGATCGGCTACAACCGTGCCGCCAAGATCGTCGAAGCGATGGAGGAGCGCGGTGTGATCGGCCCGGCCCGCGGGACGACCCCACGCGAGGTCTACGTCACTGCGGCGTGACCCGTCAGCTGTCGAACAGGGCAGCGATGACGAGGGCGAGTGCGACGAACAGGAGGGCGGAAGCCCCCAGATGGAGTAGTTCTGCCAGCATGGTGTCGCCCCGCTCGGGGGCGGACAACCGGGGCGCGCTGGGGCCATTCCCGCGTTGCGGGGATTTTCGTGCTTGTCTGCGTGCGACGGGTCGCGTCCTCGACTAGGCTTGCCCCTGAGGAGTTCGCCCGATGGATCCGCTGAGCTGCCTACTCTCCTACGGCCTGGTCTGCAGCGCGCCTGTGGCCCCGCCGGCCGCCACCGAGCCCAGCGTCCCGTCGGTGACCGACGACGCCCCTGGCGTCGCCCCGCCCAAGGGCGAGGCGTCGCGGAAGCTGGCGTTGGTCCAGAGTTTCTATGACGACACGGCGGACATGTCTGCGAACTTCAAGCAGACGTACGTCCATCCGGTCTATGGGACGAAGACCACCAGCGAGGGCAAGCTGCGGATCAAGAAGCCCGGCAAGATGGTCTGGGACTACACCAGCGAAGACACGCCCGATCTGTGGGTCTCTGGTCAGCGGCTTTGGATGGTCGAGCGGGCCACCAAACAGGTCCTGAAGAAGGAAGTCGACAGCTCAGACTTCGCGGGTGCCGACAAGTTCCTGTTCGGCGGACGTCAGCTCCTCGACGACTTCCAAGTGAAGCTGGCCCCCGAGCATTTGGTGAAGCAGTACGGGATCGCGGCGCACACGGTGCTCAAGCTGCGGCCTGTGAAGAAGAACCCACACTACAAAGAGCTGCTGCTGGTCGTCGACGACGCAACCGGCCGCGTCGATGCATTCGCGGTGCTCAACGCAGACGGCAGCACCAATCACTACGTTCTCACCGGCATCTCGCGGAACTCGGGGCTGACCGACGGTCAGTTTGAGTTCGTCAAGCCCAAGGGCTTTAGCGAGATCTCGGAGTGACGCCGAGCTGAACAAACGCGGTGCGGGCAACTACCGCCCCAACCGCGAGCGGCACGCACGATCGATGGTCACGGGTCGGACGTGCCGCCGCTGGCCTCGCGCAACGCGGCGTCGTTGTAGAGCTTGAACTGCCGGTAGACCTTCGGCAGCACTCGCCCCGCGGTGATCTCCCGCCACAGGAGAGCGAGTTCGTCGGCGAGGTCGGCGCGCTGTTCGTCGATCACGCGCAGGCGCAGCGCCGCCATGTGACGCACGTCGTCGGGGGCCCGTGGGTTGAACATCGCCTCTTCGGTATGCCAACGCCGGAGTTCGACGATCGTGAGTTTGTCGACCAAGCTGCCGACCGTCTCAGCCATTGGTCACGTCCTTGGCCCACGCGATCACGAGGTCGTCGATCTTCTCGATGGTGTCGTTGCGCGCCTGGTTGAGGCGGTCGATCTTGCGCTTGGCGCGGGCGACCGCGAGGTCATCGTCGCTGCGCGCCGAGTCCTCCTCGTGCCAAAGAGCGCAGTTGATGCGCGCGAGTTCGGCCACGAGGTTGCCGAGTCCGGGCGGGGTGTCGGAGGGAGCGTTCGGCGTTTGCTTCATAGATGCTCCAGCGCCCACGCCAGGCGAGCTAGGCGGGCCGCTTCAGGGTGGGGGTTTGTGGCGAGACTGCGAGCGAGATCGGCGAAGGTTGGTGCGCTCGACCCGGGAAGCGCGGCGAGTGCCTCGCGCAGCGGGCCGTCGCTGTCGGCCACCCGTTCCAGGAGCCCTGCGGCGGTGCGCGGCGCGAGCAAATCGCGGAGTTCACGGGCCATGCGGCGGAGTTCACGGCCGCATGAGGGGTCTCGCAGGACCGCAATGCCGTCGGTGCGTCGCGCCCACAGCCACGCTGGTATCTGCCCCGCGAGCCAGTGGGAAACCTGGGCACGCGAGCATGCGATCGCTGTCGGCGGCGCCGGCGCTGCCGATGTGCCGTCCTCGAAGAGCCACAGCGTGCACGCCTCAGCGGTCACGCTCGGCGCGGGTGAGGACGAAGACGTCACGTCGTTGCCCGGAGGATCTCTCGGCGTGCCGAGCGTTGGTACGAGGCTGGGTGTCCGGGTCATGCGGCGCTCCCGATGTGGCGCGCGATCGCGGCGGCGTCAGGCCCAAGCACTCCAGCTATCACCCGCTGGCGGCGCGCGGCGTCCTGTTCGCTCGAACCTGCGAGTGCGGCCGCAACCGCGTCGCTTGGCGGTGTGCGCCCGGCGAACCAATCGCGCCAGATCGCCCGCCAGCTCGCGTCGCGGCGCTGGGCCGCGCGAACCTGGGGGCCGGCGGAGATCCACTCAGGCGTCGCCAAGCCCAAGAGCCCGTCTTTGTCGCAGACCCCGGCTCGCGCGATAACCCCCGGTTGCAGTTGCACCGGTGCGTCGCTCGGCCCATGTCCGCCGAAAAACTGGCGCCGCGCCACCGCGATGATGTCAGCCACCCGGGCTGGATCCGGCACCGCGTCGAGGCAGATGGCATGCGCACCCGGGATGAAAGCGTGTCCGCGCGCGCTGCCCTGGCGGAGGACCACCGTCGGTGTGCCGACGAGCTGGGCGAGGTGGATCGCGACAGTGTCGACGCTGATGAGTCCCGTCGCGTCGGTCAGCAGCTTCAGGTACGGCTCAAGTGGGGAGGTGACCACGCGGCTGCCCGAGTGCGCGGCGATGTCGGAAAGCGCGTCGGCCTCGTCGGGTGCGCCAACCAGGACGCAGGGCCGCCCCAGATCTCGGCCAATCGCGTGGATGAGTGCGATCCAGTCGTCAGGCGTGCGCCAGTCCTTCGCCCGCTCGCTGCCGAATACGTGCAACACCACCGGGCCGTCGCGCCGGCCCGCCCGGTCGCGCAGGCCGGCGAACCCCGCCAAGCGCACGCCAGCCGCCAGGGCATAGAGATCGGCGTGGGCGAAAGTACAAAGTTGTGGATCGGTACCCCAGTCGTTGAGGTAGTCGATCGCGCGATGACTGGCGTAGTAGCGACCGTTGCCGTCGATGGCCGGGCCGACGATGGTGCCGTGCGGCACGAGGAGGGTTGGTGCGAACCAGCAGGCGAACCGCGTCGACGAAAGATTGACCACGCGATCAAAGCCGCGCGCCCCAATGATCGCTGCGGTTCGCTCGCTCAGGTGACGCAGCGCCGCGAGCGGATGAATCCGCGAACGGCGACGCAGGGCACCAAAGGGCAGTGTGTGACGAGCACTGACCCCTGGCAGCAGTGCCGCGGCCTGTGCCGTCGAGTCCCAGTGGACGAGCTCGACGGAAGCGGTCGTCTTCCGCTGTGCAAGCGCATCGGTGATGCGCGCCGCGGTGAGAAGATCGCCCAGCCGCTGCAGCGAAATCACCGCGATTCGCTCGCGTTCGCCTTCCACGAATTCTGTGTTGGATGGGCCCGCTGCAGTCGCAAGGCCCTGGCCGCCGCCCGGCCGCCGTGGCCGCGGTGGAGACCCGCCCAGGCTCGCATGCGGGACACTCCGCCGGGAGCTGTGTCCCGCCGACGGGCCACCGTGGCCCGGGCCCGTCCTTCAGGATCGCCGTCGCCGGAGCGATGTCGGGGGTGTGGCCGAGCATGATGCCACACCACCGGTTCTGCGCTTCGCGATGCGGGTGATCGAGGCCTCAAGGCCGAGCGAGCTCGCCAATGCGTGTGCGGACGAGATGGTGTCCTGTTTCGGGGCGACGCGCGCTCGTATCGTCGAGGGCGATCGCATCGGGCACGAAGTCGGGGTCGCGAACGACGATGTTGTCGGGTGGGCCGTCTCGCTGCGGCTGTCCCCGCCCGACGAACCATCTGTGAAGCTCGAGGTCACGCTCGCGGCATCGGAGGACGTGGCGATCGTCCGTCAGCAGCTGCTCGATCTCATCGGTGTCGTGCGACGGCAGTGGATTCGCCTGCGCCAGCTCGAGCGCGAACAACAGGATGCGCGTAGCGACGAACTCACGGGGCTCGCGAATCGCCGAGCGCTCGCCGAGTTCCTCGACGGCGCTTGGCAGACAGCGCTGCACACCGGCCGACCGCTATCGGTGATGCTCGTAGATCTCGACCATTTCAAGGCCGTGAACGACACTCACGGGCACCCAGCGGGAGACGATGTGCTGCGGCTGGCTGCTTCGGCGTTTCAGAGCCAGCTGCGCCCCGGTGATCGGGTATGCCGCTGGGGGGGCGATGAGTTTCTCATCGTGCTGCCGGGCTGCGCTGCCCACTCCGCCGGGGCGATCGCCGATCGCTTGCGTGAGGCGTTTGCCTCCCAGCGACGTGCCCGCGGGACGACGATGACGATCGGGATCGCCGATCTCGACGCGATGCCCCCCGGAGAGATGGTCTCGTCGCGCCTGATCAGCGCGGCCGACGACGCCCTGCTCGCGGCCAAGCGAGCGGGGCGCAACCGCACCGAGCTGGCGCCGGCCTGCCGCGAAACCGGCTAGGCCGCGGCGCCAGCCTCGCGGAGAGAGGGCGCAGCGGCGGCGACGCGGCGTCACGGACGTTCGTTGGCGGGAACATCGCGACACCGCACGCACGGGTTCATTCCCGGCAGCGTCGCGCGACTGCCACGTGCAGGTGGGTTGAGTGTCACCGCGCGCTCGACTCTCTGCCAGCGGCCGCGCACGCGCGCGTCGATCCCGACGCGCGCGCGGCCGTCGGCGATCGTCACGAACGCAAAGCCGGGGTGGTCGCTCCAGGTCGCGGGTTCATAGCCGACCCCGCGCGTTAGCGTGCTGCGACGAGCGGGCGAGCCCCGGCCGCCGGCCGTACCGCTCACGAGTTGCCACAGCGGGCGCGACAGCCAAACCTTGTCGGTGCGCATGACGATGGGCGCGAGATCCTCCACGACGTACAGGCCGTGTTCTCCACCCGCGAGCACGCCGGTAAACGCACCCCGCACGAGCTCGCGGTGCAGCGAGGGCGGCAACGCGTGAAACGTCGCGTCCCCGCCGGAGATCGCGCCGAGCCCGTGCTCGAGGGCGCCTTCGGCCGGGTAGTGCAGCACGAGCAGGCGCGAAACCTCGCGCTCGTCGGTGGCGATCTGATCCATGAGCGCTTCCACGGCAGCGACTTCGCCGTCGGCATCTGCGATCCCGTCGGGATGTAACCATGGCCAGAGATCGACGAGCACGAGCTCGACGATTGCGCCGCTGCGATCACCCACGGCCTCGCAGCGGTGGTCGTGGCAGCGCACGCGCGGGTGAACCCGTCCGCGCGCGTCGATCGCGACCACGCCGTTGCGGACGTGGGCGTTGGCCGGCCACGGCGGCGGCACGCGGCACTGCCACTCGGCTGGGCCCGCCACGGCGATCTCGCCGGTGCCAGCACGCGTTCGCGCGCGCACGGCCCGAGCGATCGGAGACGAGCTTCCATCGCGGTGGCAGCTCGCGGGTCGTCGCGCGAGGTAGGGGCGCTCGCCCACGGCATTACCCAGCCAGACCACAACGCCGCCGCTATGGCGGCCGGAGGCAGCATCGAGCGTTGCGCCGAGCCGGTCGGCCACGGCCGTGGCGTCGCGGGTGGATCCTCCGGTGTTGCCGATGATCGCGATCGTCACACCAGGGCCGGGATCGGCGTCGTCGCGCGCTGCGAATGCGCCGCGATGATGCATGCAACCGGCGGCGAAGAGCGTGGCCAGTGCGACCGAGCGCCTCGCCGTCCCGACCTTCATGGGCCCCCGCGTGGAGCCTCGCGGCCCACCCCCGAAAGATCGACGAGCTCGATGTTCAATAGCGTGGCAACATCGAAGATCCGATCGTCGCGGTAGAACTCGCCGAACACGACCCGACCGATCCCGGCGTTCGCGATCGCTTTGAAGCAGTTCCAGCACGGCGACGCCGTCACGTAGATCGCGGCGCCCGCGATCGCCGTGCCGTTCTTCGCCGACTGAATGATCGCGTTGATCTCAGCATGAATCGTCCGGACACAATGGCCGTCCTCCATCATGTGGCCGACCTCGTCGCAGTGAGGCGTGCCGCGGATCGAGCCATTGTAACCGGTGGACAAGATCGTTCGATCCCGAACGATCACAGCACCGACAAACTTTCGCGGGCAGGTCGAGCGGGTTGCGACCTCGCGCGCGATGTTCATGAAGTACTCGTCCCAGCTCGCGCGCGGGACCGGAGCCGGCGATGAACGGTCGCGCGCGGCGGAGCGCGAACCGGCGCGGGCCGGGGCAGGGGAGGGCCGCGCGATCGCCCCGCCCGGCGCGCTCGCCGTCCCGGTTGCCTTGGCGACGTTTCGCACACGAGTCGATCGCGGCGTCGCTCCGCGCTCGTGGGTTGGTGCAGAACGGGTCGCTCGCTTCGCCACGATGGCTCCGCGCTTATCATGGGGCCGGCTCGGGCGGCAATGCCCACGCGCGGTGCCCGCTTGCTTCGCGCGCGGCCTACCGCCAAGCTGGGGCCCATGCCCGAAGGCCCGCACGCGTCCGCTGGCGCGCCATGCCACGTGGCCGTGCACATGGACGTGAACGGCACCCCCATGGATGTCGCCGCAGCTGCGCACCACACCCTGCTTGAGGTCCTGCGTTACCAGCTCGACCTCATCGGGAGCAAACAGGGCTGTGACAAGGGCGACTGCGGGGCGTGCACGGTGCAGATCGATGGCACACCCCAGCTCGCATGCCTGACCCTCGCGGTTGCGTGCGATCGTCGCCGAATCACAACCGTTGAAGGCCTTGGCCTCGCCCATGGTGGCTGCCACCCGCTTCAGGATGCGTTTGATCGCCACGACGCCGCGCAGTGCGGGTTTTGTACCCCAGGGATCCTGATGAGCGCCGAGGCGCTCTTGCGCCGTCATCGGCGCGAGGTTTCGCTCGACGAGGTCCGTCACGCGCTCGCGGGCAATCTGTGCCGGTGCACCGGCTACACCAAGATCCTCGATGCCGTCGTCGATGCTAGCCGCACGATGTTTGGTGCGCACGTCGATCCCCCTCGTTCCTGACCCAACGAGTCCGCCATGGCTGACGACGCACGCACTCCGGTCCCTCCGGTCACCGCGACCTGGCAGCTGGGCAAGGCACATCGCAAGGTCGATGCGATGGAGCGCATGCGGGGTGTCACGCGCTACACCGACGATCTCAAGCTGCCGGGCATGCTACACGGCAAGATCAAGCGCAGCCCCCACGCCCACGCGCGGATTGTTGCGATCGATGCGACGCGCGCGCTTGCCATGCCCGGCGTGTTCGGCGTGGTCACCGGCAGGGACTTTCCGACGCCCTATGGGATCATCCCGTGGACGCCCGACGAGACCGCGTTGGCCCTCGAGAAGGCCTTGTTTGTCGGCGACGGCGTTGCCGCCGTAGCCGCGGTCGACGAAGACACCGCGATCGCGGCGTGTGACGCGATCTCGATCGAATACGAGGTCTTGCCGGCGCTATTCGATCCGGTCGCGTCCTTGGCCGCGTCCGCCACCAATCCGATCAATCCGTTCTCCAAGCACGGCAACCTGTCAAAGGAAGTCCTCCTGGAGTTCGGCGACATCGATGGCGGCTTGGCCGCCGCCGATCTCGTGATCGAGGCGGACTATTTCTTCGAGGGCACCACCCACGCGGCGATCGAACCCCACTGCGCCTTGGCCCACGTCGAGCCGTCGGGCCTCGTGACGGTGTGGTCGGCCACCCAGGTCTCGCACTATCTCCATCGCGAGCTGGCCAAGGTGCTCGGGATCGCAGCGCATCGCCTGCGCGTGATTCAGCCGCCGCTCGGCGGTGCCTTCGGCGGGAAGAGCGAGCCGTTTGATCTCGAGTTTTGCGTCGCCAAGCTGGCGATGGTCACGGGACGGCCGGTGAAGATCCTCTATACCCGCGAGGAGGTGTTCTACGCCCACAGGGGGCGGCATCCGATGCAGATGCACTACCGCACCGGTTTCGCCGCCGACGGGCGAATCCTCGCCATGGATGCGCGTACGGTGATCGATGGCGGTGCGTACTCGAGTTTCGGTCTCGTCACCACCTACTACTCCGGTCAGCTCGCGTGCTCGCCGTACGTGATGGGTGCGTATCGCTTCCACTCGACCCGCGCCTACACAAACAAGCCCGGGTGCGGGCCCAAGCGTGGCCACGGGAGCGTGCAGCCGCGTTTTGCCACCGAGGTTCAGCTCGACAAGGCCGCCGTTGCGCTTGGCATCGACCCGATCGAACTCCGTCGACGCAACGATCTCGGCGCCGATGCCCGGACGGTCAACGAGTTTCGCATCGGCTCGAACGGTTTCCTCGAGTGCTTGCGGCGGGTCGAGGTGGCAAGCGGCTGGCGTGAGCGTCGGGCACAGCTTCCGTACGGGCGTGGTCTCGGGGTTGCCGGCAGCACGTACATCTGTGGCACGAACTATCCGATCTACCCCAACGCGATGCCGCAGGCGGCCGTGCAGATTTGTCTCGATCGCAGCGGCCGCGCGCGCGTGTTTTCGGGCGCCAACGACATCGGCCAGGGCAGCAACACCATGCTGGCGGTCATCGTCGGCGAGGAGCTCGGCCTGGCGCTCGAGGACATCCGCGTTCTCTCGGCCGACACCGACCTGACACCCGTCGACCTCGGTGCCTACAGCTCGAGGATCACCCTCATGGTTGGCAACGCGTGCCTCGAGGCGGCCCGCAAGCTACGCGAGCGGGTCACCACCGCGGTCGCCCAACGCTGGGGTGTCCCGCGTCACCGGATCAGCCTGGTCGAACGCAAAGCCATCGACCGCGAGGACCCCGAGCAGCGGGTCGACATCGCCCAAGCGTTCCAGTGGGCCGAGGAAGATCACGGTTTGCTCGGCGAGGTCGGCTCGTACAACACCCCGAAGGATCGCCATGGCGACTATCGCGGCGGCACCATCGGAGCCTCCCCCGCCTATAGCTTCACGGCCCACGTCGCCGAGGTGGATGTCGATCGCGAGACCGGTGTCGTCGAGGTGACAACGATCTGGGTCGCACATGACTGCGGCCGCGCGCTGAGCCGCAAGATCGTTGAGGGGCAGATGGAGGGATCGGCCTACATGGGGTTTGCCGAGGCGTTGATGGAACAGCACATCGTCGATCCGGGACACGGCGGCGTGCACACCGGGCCGAACCTCCTCGACTACCGGATCCCGACGTTCCTGGATACGCCGGAGCTGAAGGCGCTGATCGTCGAGGCCCCCGATCCAAATGGTCCGTACGGAGCGAAGGAGGCCGGCGAAGGGCCGTTGCACCCGTCGATTCCGGCGATTGCCAATGCGATCTACGACGCGGTCGGCGTGCGCATCGATACCCTGCCGTTCTCGCCGCCCAAGGTGCTTCGCGCGCTGCAGACCCGCGCCGCCGCCGAGGCACGCGGCGAGCTGCCGCCGCACAAGCGCGCCACCGCAGGGGGAGCGGGCTGATGCTGCGACTTCCGCAACTCCGCGTGGCCACGCCTGACGATCTCGACGATGCGCTTGCTTTGCTTCGCACCCCCGGGGCCCGCGTCGTCGCGGGGGGCACCGACATCCTGCCCAACCTGAAGCATCGGCTCGATCGCCCGCCCTTACTCGTGAGTCTCTCGCGCGTGGGTGCCCTGCGAACGATTGTGCGCGACCAAACTGCGGGCGTGCTTCGGATCGGAGCTGGTGTCACCTTGACCGAGCTGAGCGAGCACCCCGACGTGCGGGCGTTCTTCCCCTCGTTGGCGGACGCGGCCGGGCGGGTTGCCAGCCCACTCATACGCAATATGGGAACGATCGGCGGCAACATCAATCTCGACACGCGCTGCCGCTACGTCAATCAGACGGAGTTCTGGCGCTCGGCGATCGGCGGTTGTCTCAAGAGCGAGGGGAGCGTTTGCCACGTGGTCCCCGGCGGGCGCAACTGCGTGGCAGCGATGTCGAGCGACTGCGTGCCGGTGCTGATCTCACTCGACGGCGCATTGCTGTTGCGAACCGCCGACGGGCAACGCGAGATCCCGCTCGACGCGTATTATCAGGCCGACGGCACCAACCACACCGTTCGCGGCGCCGACGAGCTGACCACTGAGATTCGCGTTCCGTGGCCAGGCCGGCCTCGCCGTACCGGCTACAGCAAGTGGTCTGTTCGCAAGAGCATCGATTTTCCGTTGGTCTCGGTGGCCCTGCGCTTCGACCTCGAACGCGATGCTTCGAATGCGCCGATCGTTGGCCTGCGGGTTGTTGTCGGTGTGCTCGGAGCGCGACCGCGGGAGGTCACGCGGCTCGATGATCTGCTTGGCGTGCCGCTCGACGACCCCAAGGTGGCGAGAGCGGTGGCCGATCGGGTCCACCAGCAGTGCAAGCCCCTCGGGAACGTGCCGTACGAGGCGCCCTATCGGCGGGAGATGTTGCGTGTGCATACCAGGCGCGCGATCGAGGCCTTGGTTTCGGCCCGGTGAGGGTGACGATGTTGCCGCTGGCGGCCACCGGTGGACTCGAGCTCTACCGTGTGGCGAGTTTCTAGTAGGGCATCGGACACATGGCCGCTGGGTCGGCGGTGCCGACGTGGAGCCGCTGCGCGACGCCGATGCATGACGTGGCAGGATCGTCGTTGACACCCGCGACGACGGCTCCGCATCCGGAGAAGCGGTAGTTCTGCTGCGGGTCCCACAGCGGTTCGTCGGTGAGCGAACCGTCGCGGTAGCGATAGACCGCGTTTCCGCCGATGTCGGCGCCGTCCTTTCCGGCCCCTTTGAGCGGGCTCGTGTCGGGGATCCGGACCAAACAGTCGCCCATGGCCGGGTCGTCCATGTTCTTGTTCGTGCTGTTTGCATCGTCCGGCGCATATGGGATGGCCGCCCCCGTAACGTTGCAGTAGTCAGCGCCCCGGCTCGCCTGGTTGACGAAACGGATCCCGTACCCGGTTGAGTCCCCCGCGACCAGCGTGTTCTCGACGAAGGTCGAAAAGCCGACGTCAATGCCGGTTTCCATGTCCGCGACGATGCCACTGCTGGTGGGTCCTAAGAAGATGCTGACTCCGACAAAGCGCGTGTTTGTCGAACCACGGGCGTAGGCTCCAATCGTTGGGTTCACGACGATGAAGTCGGCCAGGAGCGTGTCGGTGGGGGGTGTGTTCGGGCTCTCGCCGCGCTGGTGGAAGATCACACCGGAGTGGTCGTTGATCGAGACTTCGCCGAGAAATCGGTTGCCCGTGGAAACGTCGATTGCGGCGATGTCCGCGTGGCTGAGGTTGTTCTCGGAGACGTTGTTCTCCAAGAGGTTGCCGGAGCCCGGATAGATCGTAACCCCGGTGTCACCACCGGGGCCTCCGGACGGATAGCCTCCGGGGATGTCCTGGGCATTTCGCGAGTTGAAGTAGTTGCGACGATAGGTCGTATCGGAGGCGTAGCGATTGAGGATCCCGTGGCGGTGGTAGTCGTAGAACTCGCACTCTTCCACCACGTGCGAACTCCCGAAGAGGTTCATCAGGTGGTCGTTGTAGTAGCGGTTGTTCTTGTCGAGCAGCAGTCGGCGAAAGGTGAGGTGCGAGGACTCGCCCCGCGCCGTGACGTGGTCGCCGACGCCCGAGGTGCCGACGTACGTGTCGCCACCCTGGGTGTGCAGCCCGTCCACGTTCCAGTACGAGCAGGTGTTGAACTGCACGAGCCCACTGTCGGATCCATCGCTCTGGATCAGAGCTCTGCGCTCGTGCTCGGCCACGATTGTAATGGGATCGGCCGCGGTTCCGCTGGCGCACGGACCACCTGCGCAGGCCGTGCTCTCGGCGCGGCAATCCACGTTGATCAGTCCAGTCGTGCCAGCGGTGTACGTGCCGTCCTGGAGGAGCAACGCGTCGCCCGGTTGGAGCTGCGCGATTGCGAAAGCGAACGTGCGCCACGGCAGGTCGGATGTGCCCGGATTCGCGTCATCGCCATCGGGGTGGATGTAGCGCGGAGCGGCGCAGTGCCCGACGGCACAGATTTCGGATCCCGCGCAACTCACGTCACATCCGCCGCAGTGGACCGCATCCCGGAACACGTCCGCGCACGTACCATCGCACTGCGTGAACCCAGGGGCGCAGTCGATCTCTTCCGCGCCGCCGCTACTCGAACTGCTCGAGCCGGAAGTCTCGCCACCATCTGAGGTCAAGCCTACGTCTGCCGCGTCGCTGCTGGACGTGGCCACCGAGGTCTCTTGCGAGGCCCCCGTCAGCTGCCCGGAGCTCGACGTGTCCGGCAATTCGAGCGGGTCGGCCGGCGCGCATGCCGTGACTGCCGCGAGGACGGCGAGACGTCGTCCCACGTTCTTCGGTGCCATTTTGGTGTACCTCGGGGGTGACGTCGCGCGAGCGAGGACTTCGTCCACGCCCGGGGGCTGCTTTTTCGTCGTGGGCCACGAGAGTCGTCTGGCGTCTGGCCCGCGTCGATTCGCGCGAGGCCATGGCGCTTGCGCCCGAGGGTCGACCCCGCGCGCCCGAGTTGGCACGAACTTGGCGCGCGTCGGATCAGCATCACAGCGGCGCTCGCCGCGATCGTCGGGCGATCTGCGGTAGCTTCGCCGGCGATGGGGACCGAACCAGCGGCCATGCTCGCGACCAACATCCGCATGCTCCGGGAGGCCCGCGGACTGACCCAGGGGCGACTGGCCGAGCTCGCCCGGATCCCGCGGGCCACCTGGACGAACCTCGAGTCCGGTGGCGGAAATCCGACGCTGAGCGTTCTCCTGCGGGTCGCAGGTGCGCTGCAGGTTGGACTCGACGAGCTGGTCGCGCCGCCGCGGGCCACGGCTCGGCACTACCGACCCGCCGAGCTGCCCACGCGCCGGCGTGGCGAGGGGGCGATCCGCAAGCTTCTTCCGGATCCGCTACCTGGCCTCGACCTCGAGCGGATCGAATTGCCGCCGGGCGCCGGTTTTGCCGGGGTGCCGCACACCGCCGGCACCCGCGAGTATTTGACGTGCGAGCAGGGCGCCCTGGAGCTCGCGGTTGCGGGCGCCAAGTATCGCCTCGCGCCCGGCGACGTGGTCGTGTTTCGCGGCGATCAAAACCACGGCTACCGCAACGCCGGCGCCAAGCTGGCCGTCGCCTTCTCCGCCGTGGTCCTGGCCCCGGGCGCGCCATAGCAGCGCTGCTCGAGATCCCACGCCCCAGCGCGGACCGACCGCCCGGGCGGCGGCGACGGCGATCCCCGGGGGTTTGCGCCGGGCCTAGCCAAGCGGCTACGCTCGGCGCGTGGTGCGTCGTGACGATCGGGGACCGAGCCGCGCGCGAGCGCGGACCGGGAACCG
>CADEGN010000011.1 GCA_902826865.1 uncultured Myxococcales bacterium | reverse complement strand
GGCCAGCAGCCGTTCGGCGGGGCGCGTGCGTCGGGCACCAACGACAAGGCGGGCTCGATGTGGAATCTGATCCGCTGGCTCTCGCCGCGCGCGATCAAGGAGAACCTCGCGCCGCCGCACGACTGGCGCTACCCGTTCATGGGCTAGCGTCAAGTCCGCGGCTTGAGCACGCGCTTGATCAGCCGTCCGGCTGGCAACGGCGTGTCCTTGGTAACGCCGTTGATCAATGCCGCGGTCTCGACATCCACCGCGCTCGGCTCAGCGCTCTCCAATGCGGCGATCGTCGTCTCGCCGGGGAGCTCGACGACGCGGATACGCAGTGGAACCACGCGAGCGGTGAGCGCAGCCTCGATCGGAGCGAAGCTACCGAAGCTGGTCGCGATCGCATCGGATCGAGCAGACCAGCCCTGCTCCGGGCCGAGTGCGACCAACGCCATCGTTCGCCGACCAAGGGCCACGAACGCGGCCAAGCCGAGGATGCGACCGTCGTCGCCGTTCATCGCAAAGGTCTTGGATACCACCGCAAGACCACCGACCTTGCCTTGCCAGGTGTCGCCGGCGGTGAGCGACGGATCGGCGAAGAAGTCGGCCAAGCCGGCCGCAGGCGACTCGTACTTGGTCGGCATCACGATCATCAGTGCGCGTTCGTCCTCGCTCACGGCCAGGACGTGCTCGCGCCGGTGCCCCACCCTCCACCGCGCTGGCAGATCGACCTGGAACCCGATGCGCGGGTGGACAAACGTGTTCACCGACAGGAAACCGTCCCGAGGATCGTCGCCAAACGCGATCCCATCGATCGCCCGCAAGTACTCGGGCTCGGCCCCCGTCGATGGGGGCGCCGTGATCCCGAGCGCACCCGCGGTTCGTGACCGGCGTGCGTGTGAATCGGGGTGCGTGGACAGCCACGGCGGCACCTTCGAGCCTTTGCGGCGCTCGATCTCAGCCAGGATGTCGAGCACGCGCACCACCGAGCGCGGATTCCAGCCAGCCGCCCGTACGTAGCGCAACGCGAGATCATCGGCCTCGTGCTCGTCCTCGCGAGAGTAGCGCAACAGTGCGAGCCCTGCGGAGCGCGCGGCGATCCCACCGATGTGGCGGAGGTTTGGATCAACGATGCGGAATAGTCCCACGCTACGGCGCGCGACCTCCTGCTTGCGCAACTGGACGACACCATGGCGCGCACTGACGTGGGCGGCCTCATGGGCCAGCACGGCGGCGAGCTCGTCGTCACTGCCGAGGTGGGCCAACAATCCCCGCGTCACATAGACGTAGCCGCCAGGCAACGCAAACGCGTTGACCATCGGGTCGTCGAGGATGGTGAACGACCAAGGCAACTCGGAGCGTTCCGTCGCGCTCGCGACCTTGCGGCCGACGTCCGCGAGCAACTTGGTCGCCGCGGGCAGCTCGTCGTACGCGGGATACTCCTGGCGAACCTCGCCGTCGGCCCGCTGACCGAGCTCGACTTCGTCCTCCTGCTCGGGCAGCCCCCATTGCAACCGACCCGTGGCCGGGTTGCGGCTGCACGCCAGGACCGCGACGGTGAGCAAACACCAGTAGCGGGCGATACGTGGACGCGAGCCGGGGCGCAACATGCGTCCATGCAAGGCTATCACCCGCACAGGCCCAGCGCCGGTGCGAACGCGCGGCGGCACTATCGCTTCTTGCGCTTCTTCGCGAAGCCGAACAGGCCCTTGCGCGGCTCCGAGACCTTCTCGCCGCGCTCCTCGGCGATCTCGCGCAGCATTTCCTCGTGCTCGTCGTTGAGGTCGTCGGGCACATAGACCTCAACATGAATGTGATGATCACCACGACCGCGACCGCCGAGCACTGGGATCCCCTTGCTGCGGCGAACGATGGTGTAGCCCGGCTGCGCACCTGGCTCGATCTCCACGCTGTCGGTGCCGTCGAGGGTCTCGGCCTCAGTGTGGCAACCGAGCGCCGCCTGGAACATCGAGATCCTCACCTTGCTGTGGATGTCGAAGCCGTCACGGATAAATCGCGGATCTCCCTCGACCCTCAATACAACATAGAGGTTGCCCGGTGGACCGCCGCGCGAGCCAGGGTGTCCGCGTCCCTGGATCCGCAGCGTCTGACCATCGTCGACACCCGCGGGAATGTTGATGCTGATCGTCGACTCGCGGGCGACCACGCCTGTACCGCTGCAGCCGCGGCATGGATTGGCGATGAACTTGCCCTCACCACGACACACCGGGCACGTCGTCTGCAACGTGAAAAAGCCTTGGCGGTGGATCACCTGCCCGCTGCCGCTGCACTGCCGGCAACTCTCGGGCGCACTGCCCGATTGCGCTCCGGTCCCGCCGCAGTCGCCGCAACGATCGCGCCGCGGTACGGAAATCTCATGGTCGCCGCCGTCGACGACGTCGCGCAACGACAGATGCAACTCAACCTTGACGTCTTGGCCGCGCGCGGGCCCACTGCTGCGTCGCGAACCGAAACCGAGATTCTCGAATAGGTCGCCGAACAGGTCGCCGAAGTGACTGAAGATCTCGTCGGTCCCCGAAAAGCCGGAGAAGCCGGCGCGTGACGGCCCTTCGTGGCCGAACTGATCGTAGAGGCGGCGCTTCTCGGGATCGCTCAGGACCTCGAACGCTTCCGCAGCTTCTTTGAAGCTCTCCTCCGCAGCGGCATCGTCGGGATTTCGGTCGGGGTGGTACTGCATCGCGAGCTTGCGATACGAGCGCTTGATCTCAGCCACGCCGGAGTCGCGCGCCACGCCCAGGACATCGTAGTAGTCGCGCTTCGCGGGCACCGCGCGCGCAAGCTAAGCACCGGGCCTCGCGGTGTCAACACAACGCTCGCCGCGGGCCGCCGCGCCGCTACGTCGGGGGTGCCGTCGCCGCCACGGGCAGCGGGGCTCGGGCGGCCGTGGCCAGGCGATCGGCGCGAGTTCGCACCACCCACGGGGCCTGTGCTAGCGTGACAGGCGCGGGAGTGTCCCGCGCCTCGACCCATGAAGCTCGCTCGCCCCCTCCCCTTGGTCTGCGTGTGCCTTCTCGCCGCCACCGGCGGCTGCAAGACGGAGCCACCCGAACAACTATTTGATGAGGACGGCGTGTGGTCGCTGGTCCGCTACGACATCGGCCTGGGGTTCGAGGATGTCCCACCCCAGCAGCGAGGTGACGCCTTCCTGCTCAAGTTCACCGCGGAGCGGCGCGTGGCCGAAACCGCGGCTTGCGTGAGCGCGACGCAGGCGAGCCCAGCCGACAGCCCGTGTCTGATCGACTCGGCCAACACGTTTTGGCGATGTAGCTGCTATTCGTACGCTTTCGTCAAAGACCAAATGCAGTGGCGCGAGTTCAAGGCCGGAGCAGAGCCGCCCGAGGTGGAATTCGACCCTGAGAATCTCGGCGCCGACGCCGGGGACGATGGGGGCGCCATGTCGACCGGCGCTACAGGCTCGGATGGGGGCGGAGGCGGCGAATCAGGCGCCAGTTCCGGCCGAGACACCCTCATCCAGCTCTCCGCGGTGACCGAACGCGCGGACACCTACGACTTCCGCCCCTTGCCGGCCGGGATCTTCGCGAGCGACGGCGTGACCAGTCACTTCGTGTTCGAGACGCGTGCCCGGTCGAAGTTTGACCCCGTGCGGGACGATCCGCAGGGCGCCTGTGAACCCTGCGTCCCGGACTGAGATACCCTGCTCCCACGCACGGAGGTGCTCGACGTGCTGGTGCTGTCCCCGGTCTTCAACACCGGTGTGGGGTGCGAGGAGCATCCTGGGCAGGTTCGATTCCTGTGCACCTCCGCTAAGAAACGGTCTTCAACGTCGCGTTGGAGGCCGTTTCGTTCGCTTGGCCAACGCTGTCACCACCTGCGTCACCACCTTGGTCACGTTGGTCGAGCAGGTCGACCGCTGCTCGGCGCGAGGTCGGGCTCAGGTGCGCGTATCGCATCGTCGTGTTGATGCTCGAATGCCCGAGCAGCTCCTTCACCTGCATGAGGCTGGCGCCCAGCATCACGAGGTGGCTGGCGTAGGTGTGGCGCAAGACGTGCCACCCGACGCGGCGTAGCCCAGCCTTGCGGCAGAGCTTCATCACCGGTGAGTCGTCCTTCTCGGCTTTGGACTTCGACTCGCAGTCGTGCGTCGGGAGGATCGAGCCATCGTCGCGGCAAAACACGAAGTCACCGCGAAGGTGGCGGTGCTCCTTCAACACCGCGACCGCCTTGTCAGGCAAGTCGACGTAGCGCACGCGGTGACTCTTGGGCGGGTAGAGGTCGCACCGATCGTCAGCCGCGCGCTGCACATGGATTCGCCGGGCAACGAGATCGACGTCGTCCCACTTGAGCCCCCGCAGCTCGGACAAGCGCAACCCCGTCCAGCATGCGATGGGAACCATCGCGTTCCACGGTGAGGTCGCATGCTTGGCCGCGGCGATGAGACGCTCCGCCTCGTCGAAGTCGAGGAAGTCGAACTTCGTGGGTGGCTGCCGCAGTCGCTTGAGCGGGGGTAGCCGATCGATAACCTCCCACTCGTGCGCGAGCTTGAGGATCTTGCTCAGCAACGACAGCTCCTCGTTGACCGTCTTCGGCGTGAGCGGGGTGCCTTGCCGTGTCTTCGTTGCACGCCGGGTTGCCTTGAACTCGGCGACCTCGCGGCCCCCGATCTCGTCGACGCGCATGTCGCCGAAGATCGGCAACAGGGAACGCTTCAACATCCGCTGCTTCTCGCGGAACGTCCGTGGTCGGTTCTCGACCGCAAAGTACGTCGTCATGCATTGCTCGGCGAAGTCCTTGAACAGCGGGACCTCGTTCGACACCTCCTTCGCAGCGGGCTGGGGCCGCTGTTCCCGTGCGAGCTCGTCTCGCAGCTCACGCTCGGCCTCGACCGCCTCATCGCGGCGACGCCGATACGCCGTCTTTACACGGTCGCCTTGGCGTACGCGGGCGCGCCACATCTGGCGGCCGCGTACGCGGACCTTCGACACTCCCATCGGATCACTCCTCGGCAGGTCGCGGGTCGTCAGCACCGAGCCATCGTAGAACAGCGTCGCGCCCGAGGCGGATGCTTCGCCCAACCCGGCGCACTCCTGGGAGTTTTCCGCGACGGATCATCGAGTAGACGGTCTTGCGGTCAACCCGAAGGAGCGCCGCAACCTCGTCGACGGTGAGCACCGGCGCGAGCGTGTCCGTGTTCATGGCTGCCCCGCGTCGGGCACTGCTGGGCACACCGGTCCACGGAGCCCGCTCGTCCGCAGCGCCTGGTCCCACACAAGACGCGCCCATTGGTCGATCTCGTCGATGATGCGGCTGTGGTCAAGTCGCCCCACAATCCGACGGAACGTCGGGGTGTCGCACGTCCGGTGCTCGACGAGGTGGTCGGTCAGCCGCCGCCACGCGCGGCCATGGACCGTGTTGCCGCGTAGCATCCACCACGCAGCATGCTGAGCCGCCATCACGCAGGTCTCGGTGCTTCGTGTTGGGCACACGAACGCGGCCACGTGCCGGGCCCGATCAAGATCGCCAGAGGTGCCCCCGATCCACTGCAGCGCTCGGAGCCGGCGCCCACTGGCCTTCCACTCCGCGACGGGCCCCGCCACGCTGATCACGACGTCGCCAAAGTCCCACCGCATGTAGCGGCAGGTTGGGTGGACCGCGCCGAGCACGGCTTCACCCCCCACTTCATGCTCGCCGATGATGATCCGTCCGTCGAAGCCGTTGTCGACAACATCGTAGGCCAACGCGTGCCCGGCCTCGTGCGCGCAGAGAACTCGCAGCGAGGGCAGCGTGACGCGCGGATCGACGTCTTCGGTGGCGTTGTTTCCGTGGAGTGGGTCGTTCGTTTCGTTCCTCATGCCGCCCGACTTGGTCGGCCAGGGGTCGATTTTGCATGGGCCGGCACCAGGCGGCATGAGGTGGTGCGAAGTCGGAGGACGCCCTCGTCCAAGCCAGCGGGTCTCCGGCGACCCCATCGAGTCACTGACCGGGCGATGTCGCGGTCGGTCCTCACGGTCGAGGGCTTGCCGGGGCAGCATCCGCTTTTGCGCAGCACGTCGCCGCCGGGGATACACGCGCATGCGTAGCAACCGTCGACGAGCCTCGCATTAGGCCGAAGCGCGCGGCGCTCATGGTAGGCGTGGGCCCCGCTGGCCGGGCGTGCGCGTCTGAGTGCGCCGGACTGGCCCGCGGAACCTGCGTTCGGCCCCCACGAGCGGGCGATGAGAGCGATCGCCGCCGTTGTGGAGGTCCCCGAGTGCTAACGTCGATCTCGTGACTCGGTGGCACGATCGGCGAATCCAGGGAACGGGCGTCGCCCTCGCGGTCGCTGGCGCCCTGGCGAGCGGGTGCAACTGCGGACCTGGGCACCCAGGATCGGACGGGAGCGGTGGCTCGTCCACGGGCGACGCTCCGACCTCGACTGCCGTCACCGACCCGTCCGCGTCGGCGACGAGCGCAGCGGCCTCCACCGGTCCAGGTTCCGCAAGCAGTGGTGAACCGCCGGGGACGGAGACGACGACTGGCGACTCGGGCGATGTTCCACCATGGGATGGTACCGACCCGAGCTGCGGCGACGGCGTCGCAGTTTCAGGCATCTACTGCTACGGCCGCGTCGACTTGCAACTGCCAAACAACCCCGTGGCGCTCGCCGACTTTGACGCCGATAGCCACCTCGACATCATGATCGGGGGGTATGCGATCGTGTTCGGCGACGGCACCGGGGCGTTCTCGTCACCGGTAGACATCCCCGAGCCCGACGAGGTCCCGCAACTCGTCAGCTTTACCATGGTGGGCGAGTTCGACGGGCAGCCCGGGATCGATCTACTGTCGGCGGGGTCCGGCGGCATCGCCGTGCAACTCAACGACGGCACGGGTACCGCATTCGACAACGTCGTCGTGTCCGAGATCCCGGAAGTCAACCTGCTCGACGTCGTGCGGGCGATTCGATTGGATCTCGACGGCGACGGCGTCCACGACGTACTCGGGACGAACAGCGGGGCGTTCGACGAGGCCGAGCCGGAGTTGCAACCTCTGCTCAACGATGGCTCGGGGAGCTTCGCGGCTACGCCCCCGGCGATGTCCCACGGTGAGTTTGGTGCGGACCTCGTGGCCTGGGTTGCGGAGCTGCCACCCGTCGGCGAAGCGGGGCCGGGCGCAGCCATCCTCGGGACCGGCAACAACCAGCCCATCGTGGACTTCCCTATCGTCGTCGCGCGCGCGAACGGGGCCGGGAGCGCAACGTACACGAAGGTCGACCACATGGGCGCGGACGCAAGGGCAATCGCTGCCGCTGACCTGACCGGGGACGGCGTCGTCGATCTCGTGGTGTGGAACGCGGGCGACGGCGCCTTTGTCGTCTACCAGGGCAACGCGAACGGAGGGTTTGCCCCGCTCGCGACGCTCGCGGCCGAGTCGCTGTGCCCGGGCTGTCCGTGCCAGTCCTGCGCATCGCCGGGCGCCTCCACGCTCCTCGGAGGCGATTTCGACGGCGACACGACGCAGGACTTCATTGTGCGAGACAACGCGGTGTGGGTGGTCTTGGACCCGCTAGGCGAGGCGTCCGGGGTGTGGCTCGATGACACCTGGCCGGGGTTCATTGGTGATTTCAACGAGGATGACGTCGACGATATCCTCACCCTCCAGGGTGAGCTCCTGCTCAGCGCTCCGTAGGCAGGACCATGGACGGCGCGCAACGATGCCAACATAGTCGCGCGGTCTACCTTCTCGTCGTGCTGCTCATCTCGGGCTGCCCCGACGATGGGGGCGGCGACGGCACGGCCACCGACACCGACACCACAACGGGCGCAACATCCACTACCGCGACAACCGCGGCGACCGGCGTGGATGTCACGGGAGCGGACACGACCGGCACCGGCGGACCGGATATCCCGCCAGAGGCGTGCGTGAACCCGCCGCCCCCTGCGGTACCGACGCCTGTGCCCTCATTTCCAGACCCGCCCGACAACGCCGAGCTGGTGACGGTGATCGAGAACATGAGTGCGTCTTGTCCCGAGACGGTGGCGCTCGCTGGCGACCTCGGCATCTCGCTTCCGCAGGATCTTGTCGCGCAGATCAACCGGCCTGCGCTCGCCGGGGGCGGATGGCCAGCCGGTACGTTCAACCTCGCCTCGTTCTCGCACGGCAACGCGCAGTTTGGCGACAACTACCCCGAGCTGCTCGGCGACCTCGCGCAACGGGGGTTCGTGATCGCATCCATCGTCGACGACGGCGATGTCTCGGGCTCGGGGACGATCCGCGCGCCCCGAATCCTCTGCGTGGCGGAAGCGTTGTTGCACGACAATGTCGCATGGTCGGGCGCCGGTCGCCTCAACGGCCGATGGGCGATCACCGGGCACAGCACCGGCGGACGCGGTGCGTTCGACGCGGCGAGGTTCGCAACCACCACGCCGGGCTTTCTCGCCGCCGAGGACCTCGTCGCCGTGGCGACACTCGCACCGAACGCTATCGGGCCGATGGAGAGCATCGTGCTCGGCCCGGACGCACCCCCGTACTTCGTGATGCAAGGGACCGGCGACGGCGACACGTTCGGCGCCGCCCCGTCCCACTACGACAGCGTCGTGCCGGCCACCTCGGACGCGACCGTCACCTCCGCGCCGGGCAAGGCGTGGATTTGGGCCTTCGATGTCGAACACAGTGAGTACGGGGGCCATGCCGGCGGGTCGTGTCCTACGACCGCCAAGGGCGTCGCACTGGGAACAACCTACTTCAACGGGTTCCTCACCGCGACGTTCTACAACGACCCGGCGAGCCTCGACTTGTTCTTCAACACCGACGAACCGACGCCCGTGATCACGCCTTCCGTCTCCGATCCGGCGTTTTGGCCGAACTCGCCCGGCAACCAGCCGCAGATCTACGGGACCACCAGCGTCCGCGTGGATCCGACGGATGGCTACGCGTCCACGATGATCGACGGCTTTGAAAACGGTGACCCGACGTCGTCCGATTCGGGGCTCTCGTTCGCGGTGGCGGACCCTGGCATGTACCAGGAGGCCGACGTGGCTTCGCTGTTCGACGCCATGCACATCGCCAACGCCGCCGTGGTCGGGTGGGATCCGTCAAACGAAATCGGGTGGCAGCTCGATCTCAACGCTCGGATCGCGTTGGCCGGCGCGACATCGTTGACGCTGCGCGCCGGGGCAGCCGTCGACATCGTCGAGCCGGCACCGGTGTGCATGGGCGTCGACGGTGCGTTCCCGTTGATCACGCTGCTTGTCTCGGACGGTCAGCAAGCCGACGTCGAGATCGACCTCACCCCTTATGGACGGGCGGCTTTGCCGGAGGCCCGCAACGAACAGAGTCTGTGTGTCCTCGGCGGGGGCGGCTGCCACGCGTGGGAGCTCATGCAGACCACCTATCGGGTGCCACTCGGGGTGCTCTGCAGCGAGGGCATCGTGCTGTCCGACATTCGCGAGATCGGCCTTCGCTTCGACGGAGTCGGCGATGGGCCGCGGGTGTTTCTCCTCGACGATGTCGAGATTCGATCCGTTCCCGGGGAACCCGATATTGCGCCCGAGTGCCGATGCTTGCCGTGAGCCCGGCGTGCCGTCTTTGTCGTCCGCGAACGCAAAATCGAGAGCACCCCGGGCAAGTCCGTCGGCATGCCCGACGCACGCCGCTCGACCGACCCTGACCTCATCCGCGTAGCCCGAGACGTTGTCGGCCTCGAAGGCCCGACCTACGAAGTCTGGCGCGCGATGATCGAACTTCGCGACGAACGCGACCTTTGCCGCGTCAACTACGTCACGTTGGCCAAAGTCGCGGGCGTGTCCGAAGCCCAGGTTCGCCACGCCGTCGAGCGGCATCTCGCCCCGAATGGGCTCGTTGTGCTCCAAGGCCGAGACATCGTGCCCGGGCAGCGCTCCCATCGACACACCCGGCTCGTCGTTGGCTATGACGAGGGGCGTGGTCTCGTGCGGGTCCCGCGCTCGGTGTACGAACGTGCCATCGCCAACTTCGAGGCGGCGGCACGACCTTCGCCACGACCTTCGGTGCTTGCCGCTCGGACGCCGCACCTTTGCCTTGCGCCCGCGGGCGTTGGGATCCGCTGCGCGGGTTCCGTGGTCGGCGGTTGTCCGCCGAGCGAAACGCCGACCCTCTACCCGACAGGATGCGACGATCGGGGACTTGCCGAAGCGGCGGACCGCCGGGCCCCTGGAATAGGGGGCGCGCCGGAGGCGACGGAGCACGATGAGTGCGAGGCGGTGCAGGCGCGCCCCCTGACCATGACAGCCAACGGCTGTCATCTCGACCACGCTTGCGTGGTCGAGGGAGAGGACCAAAAGCCCGCGCCCAAACGTGGCAAACCCCGGACCCCAACCGCCCCGGGTGCTGATCCCAAGGTCCAATGCGTGGCCGCCCTCCAGGTCGATGGCGCCACGTCCTTCATGGCTAAAGCGGCCGAAACGATGTGGCACCGGGATGTCCAAGACGCGCTTCGTACAGCCCACCGTGGCGGCGTTGTTCATCTGCACGACTCGCGCGGTCGCGCGTTCACGCTGCGAGTGCTGTCCGCGACTCCGGGAAAGATAGAGCTTCACGTCGCCGGCCGCGTCACGATCAAGGTCATGCGGTACGCAGGGACCGTCGAGGTCATCGCGGCCAAGGAGGAGGTGTGGACGTACGGCGGGATCGGGCCGTGGGCGAAAACGTGGCTACGCCTCGCGTCCCACTGGTTCATTGGCCAACGGTGCACGGGGCTCATGGATGCTGGGGCAGCTGGCTGGCGCGTCCACCGGCTGGAGCTGGCGTCGGACTTCACGGGCTTCCGATTCCACATCCTCGACGAACCCAACTTTCGTACGCGGCAGAAGGCTAACGCATGGCGTTCGAGCTTGGCCAAGAACGGGGAGCGCGAAACGGTAGAGGCAGGCCGCCGCGGCCGTGGGCAGATCACGATCAGCGTCCACGACAAGCACGCCGAGATCCGCAAGAAGCAGAAGGTCGAGCCCATCGACTCGATCTACGCGCGGCTGTGGCAGGCGAACGACTGGGGCGGGCGGCTGCGTGTTCGCCGGGTCGAAGTACGCGCCGACGGGCAGGCCCTCAAACTGCAAGACGTGAAGACCGGGCAGGTCTTCGACCTCTCAGAGCCGTCGGCCCTCCTCGACCGCGACATGCTGGCCCGTCTTTGGCATGAGGGTACCCATCGTCACGTGCTCAAGGTGCCTGCCGAGGGCGTGGGCAAGGGCAAGAAGCCGGGCACCGATCCGCGATGGATCGCGGTGCAGAGCGTGGCCGATCTGGGCGGCGTGGGGCGCTATGTCTACGCGGCGCCGGTCACCAAGCGTCCGTCGGACGGGCGGCGCGCCAAGCTGGCGACGGACGCGTTCGTTCGTGGTGCAGCGTGGCTCTGCGCCGCCGGTGAAATCCCGACCGACCGTTTCGACGACGTTCGGCAGATCGCCGCGATGCTGGGGCGCGAGCAAGCACTCATGGACAAGGTCGACGCGGCACGGACGTCACTCGGGATCACGGCGGCGGACGATGCCGACGATGAGCCCGCGCCGCTGCCACGGATCGGAGACTGACCGGGCATGACGATGGACACGATCGGCGCCGAGAATGCGGCGCTTTTCCATGCCGGCGGTCCCGCGGTGGGCCCTCCATGCCGCCGAAATGCCCACGTCGAGCCGGCGCGTTGCACCGAGCTGCGCTGGGTTTCACGCTGATCGCACTGTGCCCACCAAGCTCCGACCCGATCAGGTTCGTCAGCTCCGGGAGCTCTTCGACGGACGTGCCCGGGCATTGGCCAACCTCGAGCCCATGCCGTTCACCTTAGCCGAGCTCGGCCAGCTCTTTGGCGTCAGCCGCAGTACCGCCTACCGCGTCGGCACCCGCCTGAGCCACCGCGATGTCAACGACGAGCGCGATCAGGTTGGCGAAGGCCGTACCCCGTCGCATCCGACCCGCGCCGCGATGCGGTCGCGGGCGTACCGTGCACGACGTGCGGCTGCGGACCGCGGCCTCTCGGCCGCGACCCGTCGTCAGGTCGGGCAACCCTGCGCCACGTAGAGCACGAACGCGTCGTCGAGCGGGACGACCTCGCGCTGCTCCTTCGTTCGACTGGTCCCCTCGGCGAACACGAGCGCACCGCTCACGTGGCCGATCCCACCGTCGCACAGCTCGGCAGCCTTGGCGGCCTTGTCCGCGACGTCACGTGCGGCCACGCCGTAGCGTGTCGCGATCTTCTCGATCAGGTCTGCCCCTTTCGCGCCCACGCCGAGGTCGTTCGCCACGACGAGGGCGTCCGCTCGGCTGCTCGCGCTTGCGCTCGGCTTGGCCGCGGCCGCCTCGGCGGCTTGATCTTTGCGCGCCTTTGCCACCTTGGGCGCGAGCATCCCTCGGAGCTTCGCGATCTGGCTGCGCACGTTCTCGACCTCGTCGTGGTGCTCAGAACCCGCCTCGACCTGCGGTAGCTCCCCGAGGGCCCGCGCGAGTTCATCGTCCGCGTCGATGTACTTCTTGGCCTCGGTCAGGTCCCGCGCACGTTGGAGTCTGCCGCGCGCTGATGCAGCCCCGTCCATCACGGCCACGGAGTCGCTCATTTCCTTCGCGGGCTTCTCGGTCTTGGCCAAGAACGCCACGGCGTCGTCACTCACCTCGGCGAACACCGATGCGACTCCCCGAGCCGCGAGCATCTTCGACAGCGCCTCGCGCCAGTCGCCATCTTCGCGAAGGCGAACCGCCTGCGCGGACAACTTCTCGGCCTCGACGATGCCGGCGGGGGCTTTCTCGCGCAGCCTTGCCTTGCGGGCCTCGTCGGCAAGGCGCGCAGCCTCGGCCTCCTCCGCCGTACGGTGCTCGGCCTCGGCCAACTCGGCCGCACGACGTCGCTCATCGGCCTGCTCACGTTCGTGACGCTCCTTGGCCAAGCTGATGGACCACACCGCGACGAGTCCGAGCCCGATGGCAGCGGCCAGGTCGATCCCAGCCGCGCGAATGTTCCGGCCGCGCTCGTCCTTCGGCAGGCGACGGATCGAGGCCGACACCCCACGAGAGATCTTGCCGGCGAACACCGCTGCGGCAACACCGGCCGCGATCGCGGCCAAGGCGATGCTCGGCCACGGCAACGCGATCGCGACGAGAAGCAGGCCGATGCCCACGGCGATCGCGGTCCCCTTGCGGTTGGTGTCACGTTTTTGGTGGGGCGCCTGCTGCATGACGCCCCCTCACTGGCACAACCGGGAGGAGAACGCGCTCCCGTTGAGTGTCTTGTACTCGATCTTGAGCTCCCCGATGCGCGCGTCGGTGCTTTGCAGGTCCTCTTTCAGCATCTGCAGCTCGGAGAGGTTGAGAACGCCGACCTTCCTCGCGTAGCGCTTCTCCTCCGCGATCATGGCCACGGTGTCCTTGCGCATCTCGACGAGACGGCAGATGTCCTCGGCGACCCATTGCGCGCGACACTTGGGGTCAGCCCTGCATTTCGCCTCCTCCTCCAGTTCAGCGCGGATCCGTTTCGCGTTCGCGCTCGCGATCTCGGCCCGCTTTGGGGCGTCGAGGTAGTCACCGAGGCACGCCATCTCGGCCGCGCTATCGTCGGCCTTGTCGGGGTTGCGGTTTTGCACCGCCGCGTTGTTGGACGAGGTCGCGTGAATGTAGAGGTTGCTGCGAATCCTCCCGATCTCGCGACCAAGTTGCCCAAGCGCTCCGCCCGGAGTCTGCGCCGTTCCCATCAGGATCGCTTCGCGCTCGGCCGTGACCAACCCGTCGACGGATGCGCGTTCTTCGTCGCTCAGATCGTCCCGATAGATGGCGAGCAACGCCGAAAGGGCCTCGCAGGTGCCGCTCCCCGCCGTGTCGATCGGGCGTAGCTTCGCCGCAAGCTCATCATCGCGAATGTCACGCGCGAGCGCGGCTCGGGCACGCGTCACCACGCCGCCGTCCACGAGGCCACGCTGTTCGGCGATCGACATGGCCTCCTTGTGTTGACCGACCGTACCGCAGTGTCGCGAGAGAACCTCGGGGTTTCGATACTCGGCGGCCGTCTTGGTCCACTTTGGCCAACAGTCGGGCACGCGGGTCAACGACGCCTTGCACGCGTCTTGCTGGATGCGTTGGGCGTGCGGGCCCAGGCTCGGGGCCTCCGTTCTGATCGCCTCGGCATCGAGGCAGACCTTCACGGCACGCGCGACAACCTCCGGCTCACTGTCGAGCCGCGGCGCCAGTCGGTCCCAGTTCGTCTCCAACCGGCGCCACTTCTGCGCAGTGGGCTCATCGAGATCCGGCAACGCTTCGCTCGCGGCATCGGGCGTCGTCGCGGCTGCGGTCTTGTTCTCCCCGCCCGGAGTGGCCGACTCCTCGCCGAAGAGAGGCTTGCCGTTGAACTTCAACGAGCAGCCGGCGGCCATCGCGGTCGCCAGGATGATCAGCCGCGGAAGGTGGACGCCGAAGGCCCTCGGTGCGAGATGTCGAATGCGGGTCACACCCGCATATTCCGAGTCGGGGCCGCCTAGCGTCAAGGCAAGGTGGGTGATACCCGCAGAAGACGACGACCAACCGCGTCGCGGCAAAACGCCAGCGCCGAACGCCGGGCCCGTCGTTCCCCCGAGGAGGTGGCTTTGGCCAAGATCCTCGGGCGTCGTGTGGCGGAGCTGAGGCGCGCACGTGGGTGGAAGCAAGTCGACCTGGAGGCCCACTTGGACGAGGTCATCAAGCGAGCCACGATCTCGGACATCGAGAACGGGCGCGAGATGCCGTCGCTGCGGACCATCGTCCACCTTGCCCGCGTCTTCGAGGTGCTCCCCGCTGAACTCCTGCTCGACGTGCACGGCAAGGTCCAACACGCGGCGGCGGCAGCTCTGCTGCACGCGAACCGTGCGACGGTGAAGAGCGTCGCCAGCGTGCTCGGGATCGAGCCGGGTTCTCGATAGGCGGCTCCAGCCCCACCATCAACCGAACCCGTCCCGGGGCCCCAAACCAACATTGCTAGCCTCGACGTCGACGCCGAGCTTGGCCACGCTGTGCCTCAGCCGTTCGGTAGGTCCTCATGGGCCGAATCAGGGCATGGTGATCGGGTGGACGCATCATCGCCAACCCAGCCCCACCGACCCCGATCCCACCGACGGCCGAAGGGCGACCCCAAGCGCGTGGTCGGGTACGTCCGAGTCTCCACCGACCGGCAGGACCACAGCCCCGCCGCCCAGGTCGCGGCACTTGAGCGCTGGTGTGGCGAACATGGGGCCGTCCTGGTGGCCGTCCACGAAGACCACGGCGCATCGGGGGGTGCGCCGCTCGACCGCCGTCCTGGGCTCGCTGCGGCCGTTGACGCGGTACGGGATCACGGGGCTGGCGTGCTCCTCGTCGCGCGTCGCGACCGGCTTGCTCGCGACACGATGATCGCCGCTGTCGTCGGGCGCCTCGTCGAGCGCAATGGTGGCCGGGTTCTGACCGCCGACGGTGTCGCGGGCGAGGCCACGCCCGAGGCCAAGCTCATGCGCACGATGATCGACGCGTTCGCCGAGTACGAGCGCATGTTGGTCAAGATGCGGACCAAGGCCGCGTTGGCGGTGAAACGTGGTCGTGGCGAGCGGGTCGGCAAGATCCCGTACGGGTTTCGGCTCGCCGACGATCGCGTGCACTTGGTGGAGGACCCCGCCGAGCAGAAAACAATCGCCCGGTTGGCCAAGCTGCGCGAGGCGATGAGCCTGCGCGAGGTGGCCGAGCATTGCCGCGCCCACGGCATTCGAGCGCGCGACGGCGAGTGGTGGCCGAGGACTATCCGGCGGGTGCTCGGGCGGACGACCCCACCAGGCGCCGCCTCAACGCGCGACTCTTCGTGCTGACGTGCCGCCGAGCAGACCCGCGTCGTCGAACTCGCCGATGACGGGCGACTGCTCGATCGACTCGCCGACGCTCTCAAGGCGCATCCTCCCGGCCGGCGTACGGCCGATGAGGGGGCGCCGCGACCTTCACCTTTTCCACTTCGTTGGGGCCCGGTTCTTGCCTGCTTCCGCGATGCAACCATGGTCGGCACGTTGCCGCACATTGTGCACACCCCACACGCGCGCGCCTCCACGCGAGAGAAAGCCGCCGGTTCGTTGTTCAAGTCCTCGCACAGAGGACTACCGACCCGCGGCGTTGACCGGATGCCGCGAAGGAAACCAAGATGTTTGCCATGGCGGACGACAGCGGCGGGATCGAGGATCACGGCAATGCGCTCGGGATGATCTCCGAGGGAATGGGCTTGAACGACGTGGACGCGAACGCAAGTCTGACCGGTCGCCAAATCGGCGGTTTTGGACTCGTCGGTCTCGCCGCCCTTGCTGGGCTCGGGATGCGCGCCGCTTCCCTCGGCACCGGGAGCACATTCTTGGTCACGTTCGGGTGCAGCTTCGTCGGCATCGCGTTGTTGGTGCCGCGCGGGAAATCGTTCGTCCTTCGGTTCGGGGGCGGTTTGATCATCTCGCTCGCGCTCTCCATCGCGATCATGCAGGTCCAACTCTGATCCGCGTCACCACCTGCGTCACCACCGAGCCCGACGACGCCGAGTCACGACCCGAATCGACGCGGCACAGGATGGAACGAAGCTCGACGGGATTCCGCGGGTTTGCGTGCCAACAACCCACGATCGTTGATGTTCTCGGACTCCCGTCGGCCACGTTCGATTCCTGTGCACCTCCGCTCACGCCGCGTGGATCGGATCGTCCCATATGGCGCGTGGCCCAGCCCGCTGGAGCCGGCCGACATGGCCCGTGCCGGCAAGCGGTTCGCATCGCCACGCTTCGTCGATAACGCCGTGGTGGTCGCGGAAACTCGCCCTGCCGAGGCCGGCCGGACCACGCTCGTACGCGTAGATCGCGATGGCTCGACCTGTGAACTGACACCCGCGCCGAGCGACGTGGGCACACGCGTCCACGAATACGGCGGACGGGCATGGGTAGAGCTCGGCGACCAGATCGCATTCTGCGACCGCCGCGACGGACGGATCTACCTTCGCGCGGCCGACGGCTCCATCGCTGCACTCACCCGCTCGGGTCCCTGGCGATTCGCCGAGCCCATCGCCGATCATCGCCGCAATCGCTTGATCGCCGTCGGGGAGTGCGTCCAACCCGACGCCGAACCGAGAGCCGCGATCGTCGGCGTCTCCCTGGCCAATGGCACCGTCGAGGTCCTTCTCGACGGTGCAGACTTCTACGCCGCGCCCACGATCTCGGCCGACGGCGATCGCCTGGCGTTGCTGCAGTGGAGCCACCCACAAATGCCGTGGGACGCGGCCGAACTATGGACCCTACGGATCGACGCCGGGGGCTCGTTGGTCGATCCCCTTCACGTTGCCGGCGACGCCACGGCGTCGACGCAGCAACCACTGTTTGCGGCCGACGGCACCCTCTATTTCCTTTGGGAGGTTGAAGGGGCCTGGACGCTGTGGCGCGCCGATGCGAGCGGCCCTGTGCCACTCGTGCGTGACCCCACGATGCGCCGCCTCGAACTTGGCGGCCCGCAGTGGAACCTCGGCCTGCGCACGTGGGGCTTGATCGACCAACGTACCGCGGTCGCCGCGGCCACCGAGCGCGGCGCGGCGCGGATGATCCGCATCGATCTCGAGGACGGTTCGACCACCACGATCGGCGATGGTCCGCGCACGATCGGCCACGCGCTAGCGGACCGGGCCGGGGTCCTCGTTTCGCAGGGTTGGGACGGACGGGGCAGCTCGCTCGGCTGGTGGGATCGCGACGGCGCCCCCATCATCGAGCTCGGGACCGGGCTGCACGACGTCCTACCTCCGCCATGGTGGGCAAAGGCCGAGGCAGTCGAGTTTCCGACCACCGACGGTGACACGGCCCACGGGTGGTTCTATCGCCCGCTCGCTCCGGGGACCATCGGCCCACCAGGTGAGCAACCGCCACTCGTCGTGATGGCCCACGGCGGTCCAACCGGCTGCGCCATCGTCGATACCCATCTCGCCGTTCAGTTCTGGACCAGTCGCGGTTTTGCCGTGCTCGACGTCAACTACCGCGGTAGCAGCGGGTTTGGCCGCGCCTACCGCGAGCGGCTGCGCGGCATGTGGGGGATTCGCGACGTCGCTGACGTGGTCGCCGGTGCTCGACACCTCGCCGACGCGGGCTTCGTCGATCGCGCGCGCATGATCATTCGAGGCGCCAGCGCGGGCGGCTTTACCGTGCTCGCTGCCCTCGCGTTCCACGATGTGTTCGCCTCGGGCGCCTGCCACTACGGCGTCAGCGACGTGGCGTCGCTGGTCCGTGACACCCACAAATTTGAGGCCTACTACGATCGCTTCCTCTTCGGTGAACACGCCGATCCCACGCCCGTCTGGCGCGCGCGCTCACCCTTGTTCGCCGCCGATCGGATCCGTGTCCCGGTCGTGTTTTTCCAGGGTGAAGATGACGTCACGGTGCCCCCGAGCCAAACCGCGGCCATGGTCGAGGCCTTGCGCCGCCGCGGGGTGCCCGTCCAACTGCGCAGCTATCCCGGGGAAGGCCATGGATTTCGCCGGGCCGAGAACATCGCCGACAGTTGGGCCGTCGAGCTTGCGTTTCATCGGCGCGTCCTTGGGTTGTGAGGGCGCCCTCACGGTCCACCGGCAGTTGTTGCTGCCAGCGACGGGAGCTCACGTCGATCCATGCGCCTGTCCTGCGCAACGCCGCACGCCATGTTGAAGGGAGCCCATGACGCACCGCCCCCGTCATCGAATCATCGTGCTCGGCGCTGCGGGTCGCGACTTTCACGATTTCAACGTCCGGCTGCGCGACGATCCCGACGTCTTGGTGGTGGCGTTCACGGCGGCCCAGATCCCGCGGATCGCGGGTCGGCGCTACCCGGCGGAACTGGCCGGGCCGCGCTACCCCCACGGCATCCCGATCGTGCCCGAGCAAGAGCTTGAGCGCACGATCGCTGATTTCGGCGCAACGAAGGTGGTGCTGGCCTACAGCGATCTCTCGCACACATCTGTCATGCACTTGGCCAGCCGCGCGCTCGCGGCCGGAAGTCAGTTCGAACTGCTCTCCCCCGACGAGACCATGCTGCGCACCAACCGGCCCGTCATCGCGGTGACCGCGGTGCGCACGGGTGCGGGCAAGAGCGAAGTTTCGCGCCACCTGGCCCGCACCCTCGTGAACGCCGGCCACCGCGTCGTCGTTGTGCGCCATCCCATGCCTTACGGGGACCTCGCCGCCATGCGGGTGCAGCGATTCGCCACCCTTGCCGATCTTGACGCATGGGGCAATCACATCACGCTCGAGGAACGCGAGGAATACGAGCCGCACATCGCCGCGGGCACGACCGTCTACGCAGGCGTCGATTACGCTGCGATCCTCGAGGAAGCGGCGGCCGAGGGCGAGGTCATTGTGTGGGACGGCGGCAACAACGATACGCCGTTCGTCCGTCCTGATTACTGGATCACCATCGTCGACCCGCATCGCCCCGGACACGAGCTTGGCTACCACCCGGGGGAGGTCAACCTCCGCCGCGCCGATGCGGTCGTCATCAACAAGGTCGATTCGGCGCCGCCTGAGGCCGTCATGCGGGTGCGGACCAACATTCGCAGCGCCAACACGCGCGCACCGATCTTCGAAACCGACTCCGTGATCACGCTGGACGATCCCGCGGCGGTCGCCGACAAGCGAGTGCTCGTGATCGAGGACGGGCCGTCGTTGACACACGGCGAGTTGTCGACCGGAGCGGGCTATCTTGCGGCGCAACGTCATGGAGCGGCACAAATCGTCGACCCGCGCCCATTTGCCAGCGGAACACTTGCCTCCTTGTTCGAGCAGTGGCCCCACCTCGGACCGGTGTTGCCGGCCATGGGCTATTTCCCCGAACAGCTCAAGGAGCTCGCCGCGACCGTGGCGGCGACGCCATGCGACGTCGTCGTGCTGGGGACACCGATCGATTTGCGGCGCCTGTTGCCAGCGGAGCGTCGGTTCGTGCGCGCGCGATACGAGATCGGCGAGCGTCGAGGTCCCAAGCTCTCCGATGAGGTACGCACCTGTGTCGAACGTATGCTCGGACACTCATGAACACGACTTGCACGATCTGCGGGTTGACGGGCCCGCGGCGCGCGGCAAACTGGCGACGATGACGACTGACGACATCGTGGGCGACCTGAAGAGAATCAGCGACGAGATCCGGGTGCGGATCCACCTCGCCAGCATGGATGCCAAGGACGCGTGGGCCAACCTCGAACCGCGCGTGCGGGAGTTTGAGGCCAAAATCGAGCGCGCCAGCGAACGGGCGGCAGCCGAGGTCGACAAGCTCGCCGGCGGTTTGCGCGACGAGCTTACCCGCCTACGCAAGCGCGTGTTCGAAGACTGAGCCACCGGCGGAGGCGTGCCGCGGTTCAGCAGCCGCCGGCATGACAAGCCGCGCACGTCCCCAACATGCGGCCGTAGACTTCCACCCGCGCGTCGGCGTTGGTGGCGGCGCGGGCATCGGCCTCGAACGCTCGGGAGTCTTCGCGCGCCTTGGAAATGGCGCTCAGATCCTGCTCCGGCGACGGCGTGTCCTCGCACGGCGGGAGGTCGGCGAATGCCGCCGCCCCCCGCTCCCAACTCGCGTCCGAAGGAAAAACCAGCCCCTCCCAAAGCCGGTTGAACGCCCAGGCGTGCCGCCTCATCATCGCCGCACCGTCGGCGCCGGTCGGAGGCGCACCGAGTGGAACGGTCGGTCGCAACTTCACACCGAGCGCGCTGTGGCAGTCGCCGCAGCTGCGCGCGAGTGCGGCCGCGGCGGGACCGGCCTCGGCGAGGGTCTTGGCCTGGCGTACGCGTTGTGCCGCCCCGGCAGTCCCGAGCAGATAAGGCGCCCACTCCGCCAGCATGACATCGGGGCGCTCGTGCTCGAGATGGGCCGCCGCGGCCTGGGCCTCGGGTAGCGCGCCTCGGATGAGCGCCTGATGCACGTCGAGCACGTCGATGAAGTGCGACGACATGTGCACGGTCGCCGCCTTGACGACTCCCGAGATCACGCCGGTCTTCGGAGCAGCGGCATTGCCGGGGGTCTGCTCCTCCACCGTCGGGACCTCTGCGGAGGGACGGCAGGCAACGAGAATGAGAGCAAACGGTCCGATGCGGCGATCCACGGCCGCAGTATCAGCTTGGATCCCGTGCGGCGCAGGCCCCCACATCCGGCAGGTGTAGCAGAGGCACCGGCAAGCATCGCGTAGCTTCTGCGCGCGTCATTCGTCCACCACCTCGACGGCGAGGGTGAGCTGGTCCGTCAGCTCGCCCTGCTCTAAGGTGAGCTCAAGCTCCCACCGCCCGGGCGCATCCAGTTCGAGTCCGTCGATCCGCCAGGTGAGCTCGTCGACGGCCACCACCTCAGGGTCGGCGGGCGCGGCCAGATCGTCGTCCATGAGCCTTGGACGTGCGACCGTCAGGCGCGGCATCGGAGGCGGAGGATCGGGCGGGCTCCACTCGATGCGCAGCGGCAACATGCCGGGGATCGGCGGCCACGGGTCGTCACCCCGCAGCAGCACCGTAAACGCGCCGCCTTCGGTGGTGTAGGCCCGGTTGAGCTCGGCCGGCGGGGTCGGCTCGCCGATGGGATCCCCCGTCCACCAGCAACCATCCGGACCACAGGCCACCAGGTGGAGCAGTACGGCCGCGCCTAGCCAGCGATGGATACCGTTCATGCCAGCATGATAATCACGCCGAGTCGCGAGGTCGCCCGCAGGTTCGGCACTTCCGACGCGCCGACCAGCGCGCAAACGCTGCAAACGTTTCCGGCCCGCCCGTCGCCGTAGTACGCGCACACTCCTGTAGGAATGCGCGCCGCCGTCCTCGACCGCCCCGGCTCCGTGGAAACCCGCCCGCTCGCGCTTCGTGACCTGCCGGACCCGACGCTTCGTGCCGGCGATGTGCTCGTCCGCGTCGAGGTCTGTGGGTTATGTCGCACGGATCTTCACGTGGTCGAAGGGGAGCTGACCCACGTGCGTCCACAGACGATTCCCGGGCACCAGATCGTCGGGGTCGTGGCTGCCGCCGCCCCAGACGTGGACGGCGGCTGGCTCGGCCGCCGCGTCGGAATCGCCTGGCTGCACCAGACATGCGGCGCCTGCCGATTCTGCGCGACCGCGCGCGAGAACCTCTGCGAAAAGGCCCTGTTCACCGGCTACAGCGTCGACGGCGGGTTCGCAGAACTCGTACGAGCCCCGGCAACGTTCGTCTACCCCCTTCCCGATGCACTCGAGGCCGAACACCTCGCACCGCTGCTTTGCGCGGGAATCATCGGCTACCGCGCGCTCGGTCGCACTGGGCTCGGTGCGCGCGGCTGGTCGGGTGCGCGGCTCGGCCTCTATGGCTTCGGCGCTGCCGGGCATGTCGCCCTGCAGATCGCGCGCGCTCGGGGTGCAGAGGTCTTCGTGTGCACGCGAGATCGCGAGCGCTACCAAGCCCTCGCCCACGACCTCGGCGCCGCCTGGGTCGGCGATGCGACCGCGTCTCCACCCGTCCCGCTCGATGCCGCGATCGTCTTCGCCCCCGCGGGTGAGCTGGTCCCAGTTGGCCTTGGCGCACTCGATCGCGGGGGCATTCTGGTGTTGGGCGGGATTCACATGAGCGAGATCCCTTCGTTCGACTACGGCCGCATCTACCACGAGCGTGAGATCCGTACCGTCGCCAACAACACCCGTGACGATGGCCAAGCATTTCTCGACGAGGCCGCACGGATCGGCCTGCGGACCCACGTGCGACGCTATGGGCTGGCCGAGATCGGTGACGCGCTCATCGATCTCAAGTGCGATGCGATCCGCGGCGCTGCGGTGATCCGCGTGGCTCCGAACGGTTGAGCCTGGGTGCCGACCCGAGGGCGGGAACTGGTACGCGTCGTGTTTTCCGCACGCGCGCTCGTGTTCGCTATGATCCCCGTGCGCGAACGCGGAACGCGCGAGAACCAGGTGGCCAAAGGCGGGAAGAGCCGGACGATCGTCAACGCCGCGCGTCAGCCGCGGCGCATCGCCGTGTTCGCATGGCGTACGCTGGTCGCGTTCCAGCGTAACCGCGGCCTGCTCCTCGCCAGCGCGCTTGGCTACAACACGCTTCTGTCGATCGTGCCGCTTTTTGCCCTGGTGATGGTGGCGCTGGCAAGTCAAGTCGATCCAGACATTCTCGTGGCGGCGCTGCGTACCCAGACCGACGTCCTTTTGCCAGGGCGAGGAGCCGCGATCAACGAAGTCCTCGCCGAGTTCGTCGAGCGGCGGGCCACGATCGGCGTGGTCGGAACCGGCGTATTGGTGTTCTTCAGTGCGATCGCGTTTCGCATGCTCGACGAAGCATTCGCGGTGGTGTTCCAGCGCAACCGCGGTGGGCGCGAGCCCCATCGATTTCGGGCATTCGTCCTCCCGCTCGCCTATGTGCTGCTCATCGGCATCGGCTTGCTCATGCTGACCCTGCTGATGGTGGTATTGGACACGCTTCCGGCGTCGGACACCCGGGTGTTTGGCCGGTCGCTCGACGGCGCGCTCGCGACGACAATCGTCAAGGGCCTGGCGTTCGTCGGCCTGGTGCTGCTGCTTTCGTCGTTCTACTGGGTGATGCCCCGCCCGCACATCGCCGTCCGGCGCGCCCTCGTCGGTGGCTTCGTGGCCGCTGTTCTGTGGGAAGCCGTTCGTTCGGCCATGCTCTGGTATTTCGCCAATCTCTCGCTCGTGGACGTGGTCTACGGCCCCTTGGGAACCGCGATCGTCGCCCTTCTTGGGCTCGAGGTCGCCGCGATCATCCTGCTGCTCGGCGCTCAGGTGATCGCAGAGCTCGAGCGCGCCGCAGCGGCCGGACGTCCTTGGTACGACCCACCGACGGGCGACCCGCCCAGCGACCTATCCTGACCGAGGCGCCATCCCGCCGCAGGGCGCCGGACCCGCTGCCGTCACCTCCGCAGGCATCACGCTTCCGCGAGCGCGTGTGCCACGACCTCGACGGCGGTGCTAATGGGAATGCGCGCCTGCGTGCGATCGTCGCGCTGGCGGACGGTGACGGTGTTGTCAGCAAGCGTCTGGGTGTCGACGGTGATCGCGTAGGGCGTACCGATCTCGTCGTGGCGGGCGTAGCGACGGCCGATCGCGTGCTGCTCGTCGTACTTGGCATTGATCCCCGCCGACAGGAACCGAGCGACGATCTCGCGCGCGACCTCCGGCATCCCGTCCTTCTTCACCAGCGGCAAGATTGCGGCTTTGATGGGGGCGAGGCGCGGATGGAGCCGCAGCACGGTGCGCGCGCCCTTCCCCTCCGCGTCGCCCGGCTCCTCGTCGTAGGCATCGCACAACACCGCCAGCAACCCGCGCGTGGCGCCGGCCGCCGGCTCGATCACGTGCGGTACGAAGTGCCAACCCGGCTTGCCAGTCGCCGGGTCGACCGACTCCTGCTCGAAGTACGTGAGCTTCTTGCCCGACTCGCGGCTATGGGCGCCGAGATCGTAGTCGGTCCGGCTGGCGATGCCTTCCAACTCGTCCCATCCCCAGGGAAACAAGTATTCGACGTCGAAGCAACCGTCGCTGTAGTGGGCAAGCTCGTCGGACCCGTGTGGTCGCAAACGCAAGTTGTCGCCGCGCAGGCCGACCGAAATCCACCAACGCATACGCTCATTTTTCCAGTACTCGAGATATTTCGGCCCCTCACCGGGGTGGCAGAAATACTCCATTTCCATCTGCTCGAACTCGCAGCTGCGAAAGATGAACTTCTCGACCTTAACCTCGTTGCGGAAGCTCTTGCCCATCTGCGCGATGCCGAAGGGGATCTTGAGGCCCAGGCTCTGCTGCACGTTGAGGAAGTTGACGAACATCGCCTGGGCGGTCTCCGGTCGCAGGTACACCGCGCTCTCGGCCAACGCGGCCTCGACCTTCGCACGCAGCGCTGCGTCATCGGCCCCCTCGACGAGGGCGCCGCGGATCGCCGCGATCATCTCACCCACGGGATCAACCGGCCCCAAGCTAGTGCGAAACATCAGGTTGAACTGGCGCTCGTCGCTTAGCAGCGGTGACCCGCAGTTCGGGCAGACGTAGCCCACGCTGCCGACCTCGGCACCGTGCAGGGTTTTTCCGTCGCGCCGCAGGGTGAGGCCCATGCTCTTGCTCAGCTTCTCTGCGGCTGCTTCGGCCCGCCCGCGATCGGCCAGCGTGATCACGGCTGCGCTGCCAACAGGGGCGCGCGGCGCCTTGTCGGCTCGGAACCGGTCGCCGCACACCTTGCAGTCGACCAGCGGGTCGGCGAAGTTGGCCAAATGCCCGCTGGCGTGCCACACCCTCGGGTGCATGATGATTGAGGCGTCGATTCCGACGACGTCCTCGCGCCCGTGGACCATCGTGCGCCACCACTCGTTCATGAGGTTGCGTTTGAGCTCCGCCCCCATCGGGCCGTAGTCGTAGGCGCTGCGCAGCCCGCCGTAGATCTCCGAGCTTTGGAACACGAACCCGCGCCGCTTGCACAGCGACACGATCTTCTGCAGCTTGTCGGACTCCTCGGCCGCCTCGGTCATGGCGCCCAGATAACACGTCCGGACCGAGCTGGTCGAGCGCAGGCGGTGGTCAATCCGGCACGACCCGCAGGGGCTCCGCCGGCGGCCGGGGCCGGTGCTCATCATCGACAAGACCGGCGTGATCCGCCCCAAGCTGCCGCGCGACCAACTTGGCGTAGGCGCCGCCCCGCGCCACCAGCTCGTCGTGCGTGCCCTGTTCGACGATCGCGCCGTCGTGGAGCACGACGACCCTATGGCTATTGCGGATCGTACTGAGACGGTGCGCAATCACGATCGTGGTGCGCCCCCGCTGCAACCGCTCGAGCGCCTGCTGGACCAACGCTTCGCTTTCGGCATCGAGCGCGCTCGTGGCCTCGTCGAGGATGAGGACCTCGGGATCTCGCAACATCGCCCGCGCAATTGCAACCCGCTGGCGTTGTCCGCCCGAGAGCTGGACCCCGCGCTCGCCGACCTGCGTGTCGTAGCCGTCGGGGAAGCCGCGGATGAAGCTGTCTGCGTTCGCCTCCGCGGCCACCCGCTCGACGTCGGCGTCGGTCGCATCGAGCCGACCGTAGCGAATGTTCTCGCGGATGCTGCCCGACAGCAGCACCGGATCCTGGGACACGACCGCCATGTGGCCCCGGAGCTCCGCGAGCGCCAGCTCGCGCAGATCGTGACCATCGAGCGTCACGCTGCCCTGGATAGGATCGTAAAAGCGCAGCAGCAACCGCATGATCGTCGTCTTGCCCGAGCCACTCGCGCCGACCAGCGCCACCGACTGCCCGGCCCGGACCTCGAGATCGATCCCGCGCAAGACCTCCGTATCCCGATCGCCGTAGGAAAAGCGCACGCCATTGAGCCGGACCTCGCCGCGGACCTTGGCCAGCCGCAACGGGGCGGGCGGATCGGCGATGTCGGGCGTGGTGTCGAGGATCTCGAAGATCCGCGCCGTGGCACCGAGGGTCGATTGCAGCGAAGCCCAGAGCTCCGTCATCGAGCTGATCGCGCCCGCCACCAGCATCGTGTAGAGCATGAACTGGGTGAGCCCGCCCGCGGTGATCTCACCAGCGACAACCATGCGGCCGCCGAGCCAGAAGATCGCAGCAATCCCGCTGAAGGCGGCGAAACTCGACACCGACCAAAACCAGCTCCGCGCCAGGGCCTGCTTGACGTACAAGGCAAAGGTGCGCCCGATCCCCGCGTCGTAGCGGCCAAGCTCGTGGGCTTCGCGCGTGAATCCCTGCACCGTTTCGATCCCCGCGATGCGCTCCTGGGCCTCTCCACCCACCCGGGCGAGCTCGTCTTGGGTCTGGCGCGCCAACGCTCGGATCTTTCGACCCCAGTAGCGTGCGGCGATCGACATCGGCGGCACGACCGACAGCATCACGACCGTCAATAGCGGATTTGTGACGGCCAGGATCGCCACGCCACCCACGAGCGTGAGGCCGTTGCGCAGACCAATGCTAAGGTCTGAGCTCACCGTATTTTGCACGCGTGTAACGTCGTCGGAGAGCCGCGAGAGCAGTTCACCCGTGCGCTTGCGGTGGAAGTACGCCTGCGGCATCGCCAAGAGGTGCTGGTAGACACGCACGCGCATATCCGCAACAACTCGCTCACCGACCCAACTCATCAGGTAGTGGCGAAAGAACACAAAAACGGCTTGACCGGCGAACACCAGCACCAAGATCAGGCTCGAGCGATCGAGATCAGCGAGGTCTTGCTCGGAGAATGCGGCGTCGATGACGTCCCCAAAGTAGGCGGGATACAAGAGCCCTAGGCCGCTGGCCAAGAGCAGGGCCACGAGCGCCAGCCCCAGCCGCGCGCGATAGGGCCGCGCATAACCGAACACGCGTCGGATCCGCGCCCATGCATCGATTTTTTGCTCGACGGGCTTGTCGCCGTCCACGTGCTGGGCGTCGGCCATACGCTCAAGCTCAGACGGTAGCACGCCCTCGCCGGTTACCCCGCCCGTTTGGGGAGCGCCGCGGGCCGTGGGGCGAGCCGAGGGCCCAGCCGTGGGCATGGCCGCGGGTGGCCGGCTTTGCTATGGTCCGCGCCGTGCAACGGCAATCGGCCTTCGAGCCCTCGTATCGTCGCCACCTGGCCGCCGAGCAGCGTAAGGCGGTGCTCGAAGTTCTGGCGCGGAAGTTCGACACCGAGGTGACTGTCGGACAGATCGTCGACACCGCGCAGGCGCTCGGTTGGCCGGAGGTCGGCGACCTCTCCCTGGCTGACCTCGCCGATGCCCTGCTCAGCGAGACGGCCGACGCGGACGCCCCGGCCCGCGTCGACGAAGATGAGGACGACGCCGACGACGAGGATGAGGAGCTGGCCGAAGCCGGCGAAGAGACCGACGAGGACGAGCCGGAAGAAGACGACGAGCCGGAAGAAGACGACGAGCCGGACGAGCCGCCCGCTCGCGCCCGACGCGGGAAGCCTGCGAAAAAGGCCACCAAGAAGAGCGCGAAGCCGGCCGCGAAACCCACCGGCAAGGGCGCGGCCAAGGGCAAGCCCCCGAAGATCAGCCTCGACGATCGCATGAGCGTCGACGAAGCCGAGAAGGTGCTGCTTCCGATCGTCACCCAGCTCGGTCAAGCGACGATGCAAGAACTCGAGGCGCTCACCTCGGGCGCAGGTCGACGCAAGCTCCGATTCCACATCGGACAACTCGTGCGCAACGGCAAGCTCGAGCGCCACGGCATGGGGCGCGGCACGTACTACACGGTCTGCTGAGTCGTGGTTGCACCGACGCGGCTGCGCCCCAGCCATGGGCACGCGCCACGTACCCCACGCTTGCGTGCGTCATCCCCGGCCCCAAAGCTTGCGCGTCAGCGTCGGCACGCCGCCGCGTGGCTCGTCGCCGGCGTCAGCCCAGTAAGCGCGCGCGTCCTCGAGACCGGGCGGTGTCGCGGCTCGGCCGACCGCGACCTCGACGGTGCGGAGCTCCCAGCGTCGATGGGTAAACACGTGCACCACGTCGCCGCGTTCGGCGATCAGGCGCGCGCCACGACCGACGGTGGCTCTCACGGCTGCGGCGGTCAACGTGGGGCCAGTTCGTGCCACCAGCGGAACGCACCACAGATCGGCGAGCAGACCTTCGGCCGGCCGGCGGACAAACAGTCGCTGCGCGCCGCTCGTCACCAGAAGCGCCCACCAGCGCTCAATCGGCAGCGCCGCGCGGGTCACGACCTCGGGGATCTTGTCGACGCGCCCTTGCGCGTGGGCGCGACAGTTCGAACGCACGGGACAGACCTCGCAACGCGGCGATGTCGGCGTGCACACGGTCGCGCCCAGCTCCATCAGCGCCTGGGCGAGGATCCGCGGGGTGCCGTGCTCGAGGATCTCGGTCACCCGACGCCAGTGTGGTCGAGCATTCGCCGGCTGCTGCTTGGGATCATCGATCGCCTCCAGGCGGGACAGCACGCGCGCAACGTTTCCG
This sequence comes from uncultured Myxococcales bacterium, assembly GCA_902826865.1. GTDB lineage: Bacteria > Myxococcota_A > Polyangia > Nannocystales > Nannocystaceae > Xiheibacterium. The sequence continues at coordinate 26,698 of CADEGN010000011.1, read as the reverse complement.
TCGACCAGTGCTTCGGGACGATCGAAGGCGATCGAAGCGATCGCGCCGGCGGTATATGGCCCGATGCCTGGGATCTGGCGCAACGTTTCTGCATCGCCCGGCATTCGCGCGGCAAAGCGATCAGCCACGACCCTCGCCCCGCGGTGGAGCAACTTCGCGCGGCGGTAGTAGCCGAGCCCACTCCAGGCGTGCAGCACATCCTGCTCATCTGCGGCGGCCAGCGTACCGATGTCGGGAAATCGGGCGAGGAAGTCGGCGTAGTACCGCTCGACGGTCTCCACGCGCGTCTGCTGCAGCATCACCTCGGAGACCCAGATCGCGTAGGGGTCGCGGGTCTTTCGCCAGGTCATCTCGCGAGCATTGGCGCGAAACCACGGATCGAGCGCCGCCGCCACGGCCGCGCCGTCGAACTCATGCCCTAACGTTCGCACGCTGGGCGCAACCCGAGCGCGAGTCGAGCGCGCACGCGCGCTCGAGGCGTCAGCGGACACGACGTCGTCGGATCAACCCCACGCCCAGGAACACGACCGCGCCGAGCAGGCCGCGCGGCTCGGTCGTGCTGCATCCGCAGCCGCTTTCTTCATCGGCAGGGGCCCCGCCGGTGCCATCGCCGCTCGATCCGCCGGCGCCACCGCTACCGTCGCCGCCACCTGGCAGCGTACTCGCGGCAGTCTCGGCTGCGCCGGAGTCCCCAGCTCCCGTGGAGCCAGCCGGGCCACCATCGCTGGTCTCGCCCGCGCTCCCGGCTGAGGTCCCATCGGCGCTTCCGCCGTCGGTGGCCGAGGCCGTCGCGCCGCCATTGGCCACTTCGAGCACGGCGCAGTGGTGGTAATAACATCCGCCGGGGTTGTTGAGCCCGTGTTGCGACATGAACTGAATCACCTGCAGGGTGCAGGTGGTGCAGGTGACATCCTCGGGGATCGTGACCTCGATCGTTTGGGGGCCAGCGAACCCTTGGTCATGAACCAACATGCCGTCGGCAAGCACGGGATACACGGCTGGATCCATGATGTCGGCCGTGCCGCACGGCGAGTCCGGCCCTGGGGCAACCTCGGGCACGTCCGGCAGGTCATTCGGGTCACCCGCAATTGCGACGCGGTAGTGCCCTGGGTGATAGATCGTCTCGTCGATCGTGATCGTGATCGTGTCGCCCGCGTTTACCGGCGTCACGACCCGAGTCGCAACCGCAGTCCCATCGTCCCCGCACGGCGGCGCTTTCTGAGGATCGCCCAGGGGTCCCTGTTCGGTCATCGCCGGCGGTGAGGTGAGGATGAAGTGCGCCGAACCGATCGCTGGGACGAAGTAGACCGCCGCCAGCGCGACGATGCGGAAGGATGCGCCGAAACGAAATGGGAGTTGCACGCCGCAAGCCTACACGAGCTTGCGGCAATTCCACCCGTGGATGGGATCGCCGAAATCGTATGCCGGCTGCCCCGCGCTTCCAGCGATGAATCCGCGTCGTGCTGCGGCGTGTCGGCCAGAACATCCCCGCACACGCCCGGCGCCAGCCGCTCCATGCGACAACGGCGACCGAGCGCTTCTCGGCGAGGAGCAGATGACCACGCATCCGCGCTGCAACGCTAGAGGCGCCAACACGCCAACGTGGTGTTGGACCCGCCCGCGCCGGATCCGTTTCCCCCCTTCATGGGGGTTGCCAGCACGCCCCGTCGTCGCGGGCACCGGGTGCACCGAGGTTGCGGAGCCGACCCCACCCGGGCATGATCGGCGAATGCGCGCGCTCCCGCGGCGACGTCGATCGCGCCCGTTCGCTGCGCTGCTGTGTGTATTGGCATCGTCCGCGGGCGCCCACGCAGCGCCCCACCGAACCGGGAAGGGCGGCGATCTCGGGCTTGGCGCATCCCTCGGCGACCCGACGGGGGTGACGTTTAAGGCATTTTTCCACCCCCGCCACGCCTTGGAATCCGCCCTGGGCTTCGGGCCGTTTCATCTCGGGGGCGGCCGGCTTCATGCGACATACCAGTTCCACAGCAAGCCCTGGCGCCAAGACGACGGGTTCTTCCTCCACGGCTACGTCGGACTTGGCGTGGGGCTCGCTTTTTGGCACAAGCGCTTCGTCGGACCGCTCGTGCCCGACGACTTCCACACAGTCGCGATGTTTGTGCGTGCCCCCGTGCTCGGACTCGCCTTCCACCTCCAGAACGCACCGGTCGACGTGCACCTCGAAACCGCCTACGCCCCGATCGTCGTCAGGCCGACGTCGTTCTGGAACTTCGACTTTGCCCTTGGCGCCCGCTACTGGTTCTAGGCGCCCGCGCAGCACCGAGACCGAGATGTTCCGCAAGAGCGACACACACATCCACTTTGTCGGAACGGGCGGCATCGGCATGAGCGGAATCGCCGAGGTCCTGCTCGACCTCGGCTACCGCGTCACCGGCACCGATATCGCGGAGTCGGACACCACGCGACGTTTGGCCAAACGCGGGGCCATCATTCACATCGGCCACGCCGCGGTTCACCTCGGCGATGCCGATGTCGTGGTCGTGTCGTCCGCGGTCGGGCGCGACAATCCAGAGATCATCGCCGCGCGCCAGCGCAAGATCCCGGTGATTCCGCGGGCCGAGATGTTGGCCGAGCTCATGCGACTCAAGCAGGGCGTGGCCATCGCCGGGAGCCACGGAAAGACGACCACAACCTCGCTGATCGCCTCGATCCTCCACGCCGCCGAACTCGACCCGACGGTCGTCATCGGCGGTAAGGTCAACGCGCTCGGCAGCAACGCCAAGCTCGGACAGGGCGAACTCCTGGTCGCAGAGGCCGACGAGAGCGATGGCAGCTTCTTGGTCTTGTCGCCGACCTTCGCGGTCATCACCAACATCGATAGTGAGCACCTCGACCACTACGGCACGCTCGACGACGTCGTGCGCGCCTTCGTTGGGTTTGCCAACCGCGTTCCCTTCTACGGCCTCGCCGTCGTGTGCCTCGATGATCCCAACGTCGCGCGGATCTTGCCGCAGCTGGGCAAGCGCATCACCACCTACGGGATCGATCGCGTGGACGCAGACTACGTCGCCGCCGCGATCCGCCACGAGGGCATAACCACTCAATTCCACGTCGTGACGCGGGGGGCGGATCGGGGCGTGTTCGAGTTGCACATGCCCGGGATTCACAACGTTGGCAACGCCCTGGCAGCGATCGCCATCGCCGACGAACTCGAGATCCCGATCGAGACCACCCGCCAGGCGCTGGCTGCATTCGAGGGCGTTCAACGCCGGTTCACGCCGCGGGGCGAGGCCGCGGGTGTCCTGGTGGTCGATGATTACGGGCACCACCCTACCGAGATCCGCGCAACACTCGCCGGCGCGCGCACGAGCTTCCCTGAGCGACGCCTGGTCGCGGCCATGCAGCCCCATCGATACTCGCGGCTGCGCGACAACCTCGAGGCCTTCTGCACGTGCTTCGATGCCGCAGATCTGGTGGTGGTAACCAACGTGTACGCGGCCGGCGAGGCGCCGATCGCCGGTATCTCGGGCGAACGCTTGGTCGAGCTCTTGCGTGAGCGCCGACCGGACCGTCCCGTCGTGCACGTGCCGGAGGTGGCGACCCTAGCCGAGCGGGTGGCCGAGCTCGTGCAACCGGGCGATCTCGTTCTGACGCTCGGAGCTGGCAATATCACCCGCGTGGGACCACAGTTGATCGAGCTTCTAACGCGCGCGCCTTTGGCGACGGGAACCGAACGATGAGCCACCATGAGACCGATTTCACGGGCAGCGTGAGCGATGCGATCCGCGACGCGATCGTCGCCGCGATCCCAGACGCAATCGTCACGGTCGGCGGCAGCGGCGGGCACTACACCATCGAGGTCGTGTCACCGGTGTTCGAGGGCAAGTCGATGCTGCAGAGCCAGCGTTTGGTGCTAACGGCGATCGCCCCCTTGATGAAAGGCGACCGCGCGCCTGTTCACGCGGTGGATAGCCTTCGCACCTTTGCCAGCTGAGTGCGCCCGCGCAGGGTGGGCGCGTCGTGGCTCACGAACGCTCGGCCAGCCAGGCGCGAATCATGTGGTAGATGGGAACGCGCAACTCCTCGGGTTCGTTGTGTAGCTCGTGGTAGTAGCCCGGGAACACGCGCAGCGTTTGATCGCGCTCGCCCGCGGCGTCGATCCTGGCGAACACGCGTTCGATCGCAGTGTGATCGACGATGCGATCGCCGGTGCCCGTGTACCACAAGCAGGGCAGTTCGATCGTGCCAACGCATTGCTCGACGCGAGCGATGGCCGCGTTCATGGCCGCAAACCAACCCGCCGTGACAACGTCAACGCGCCGAGGATCGGCTGCGTAGCGGGCCACCTCCTCAGGGTCGCGAGAAATGGCGTCCACGGGAATCCCCGAGGGCAACGCGAGCCGAGGGGCGAGCGCCGCGGCAACCTTGCCGAGGGCGAGCTTGAGCGGGTTGACCTTCATCGCCAAACCGAGCAGCGGGCTCGAGAACACCGCACCTTGCAACTTCGGCGCTTGGTGCTGGTGGTCAAGCAGATACAAGAGCGAGATCAGTCCGCCCATGCTGTGGCCGTAAAGAAACCACGGCAGCTCCATCGCCGCTTCGCCGGCCGCGACGTCCTTCATCACCGTGCGAAGGTCGGCGGTGTAGACCTCAAACCGTTCCACGTGGCCGCGGGTGCCCCCAGAAGAGCCGAAGCCGCGGTGGTCCGGGCCGAACACCAGCGCGCCATCGGCAGTGAGTTGCTCGGCCAGGCGCGCGTAGCGTCCAGCGTGCTCGGCGCCCCCGTGGGCGACCGCGACGACGCGGCGCGGCTTGCCTTCGGGTAGCCAGAGGTCGAGGTGCAACGGCGTGCCATCGGCGGCGGGGATCGTGCGGGAAACGCTACGCATGGGGCGACGGAGCGTCGCCCGGGCCGGGCTCGCGCGCAAGCCCGCCGCCCACGACGTGGCGCCAAGAAATGGCGCCGCCAGGCGTGCTGCGTTCCGAGCACCCTATCGGCACTGGTCGCCGCCGGGCACGTAGGGCCGAGCGACGAACGGCCGCACCTGCTTGAGCACAACAACCCCGTCGGGTGTGATTTTGAACTCCGTATCGAGCATGAGCTTGGTTCCCGACGGTGGCGTCCCGTCGACCGGGTACACGGCCTCGATCGAAGCCAAAAGCCGTGCCAGCTCTGTCAACTGTCCATCGCTTAGCACATGCTCGCCTTTGTCAACCAGGCTCGAGGCCTGCACCCGATCGATCTCGACGGAATCGGCGCCGATCCGCACGCGGTCAAGCTCTGCGACTACGCCCGGTGTCCCGTCGACAACCGGCGTCTCACCGAGCTGCACGTTGATCGTGAACCTCGGGTCGGTGATATCCGTCGGATTGCCGGTGAAGGCCACGCCGTTGGCCGCCTCGCCCGAAAAGCGCGGGTTGATCAGCATGCCCATGCCGACCTGGAGGTGGTCCATCTGATAGTACTCGCGTTCCTCGAAGGCCGGCTGGCCCCACAGGCTCGCCCATACCTTCTTGATCGCGCGGTCGACCGGCTTGCCCTTGTCGCTGGGATCGCACATCGACGACGGGGCATCGCGGTCGACGTCCAGCGGGCACCCGCTCGCCGACGCGTACAAACCCGCCCCGTTGAACGCCAGACTATCCTCGGCATTGGACGACGAACGAAACCGCAACATGATCGTGTCGCTTCCGAAGGTCGCGCGCGCACGATCGCGGACGAGTTCGAGCACAGCAGGATCGACCACACCCTGCTCGACGATCTCGTCGCCGAGCAGGGTCAACCATTCGGCCCGTAGCGCCGGGTCGGTGCGGAAGCCCTCGTCGGTGAGCCAGCGCTCGATCGTCGCCTGATAGGAGAGCGTTTCGCTGCCACCTCCGGGCACCGGCGCAACCCAAGTATTGCTGGCCATGAACGCGTGATACGCCCCCATCGCCAGGCCCATGCCCGCAACCACGTGCTCGGGATCCGCGACGTGGCGGAGCACCGCGACTCCCGTCGCCTTGCTGCCGTAACGCGAGATAGACAGCGACCGAGCCTCAGGGCTCGCGACATCGACGTCGTCGAGCCCTGTCACGTCGACAAACGCGAAGTCCGGAGGTTCGCCCACTTCGACGTGCGGGCGCTGCTCGGCCCAGAAGGCCTGGGCCTCCTCAAGAGAGGCCTCTCGGACCGAGTAGTAGTTCGCCAGCGCCTCGATCCGCACGAGCTTGCCGTCGTAGGGTTCGAACACCGTGAGAGCGTCGACCACGTGGAAGTTCGGCGTCCCCCGCAAGGACGAAAGTACGTTGAGATGCGAGAGCACGTCTTGACGGTCGCCGGTTACCGATGCGGCCATCGACGCCGCGAGCGACGTCGGCGCGTGGTCGATCACCAGGACGTCCTGCCACCCGAACGGCAGCGGTCCAGTGGCGGGCAGATCGTCGGCGTGCAATCGACGGACGCGTCCATAGGCCAGGCCGGTGGTGTACGCCTCATAGGCGACCTCGGGACCGGCCTCGATCACGCGGACCGGAAACGGCACGTCGCCGAGTGACTCAAGCCATTGCTGCTGGACCGGGGAATCGGGCGTGTAGCTGAGTTCCCCCAGGCCGAAGCGCGCGCGCATCTGCAGATAGACCGAGTTGATCTGCTTGGCGTCGAGTTGCTCGTCGTCGTGGGTTTCGATCGTGAAGACGTACTTCGGGACACCCGTTCCGTCATCGGCGAGCTCGGACAGGGTGCCACCGTAATAGTCTCGGGTATCGGCATCGATCACGAGACGCAGGTAGTCCTCGTATTCGGCCTGGGGGAACAACTCGGGGAACCCCTTCGCAATGAGGCAGTAGTGGAAGCGGTACCAATTGGTGTCACCGAACACCAGCGGCAGTTCAGCCGCGGCACCGGACGGGGCGAGATACTTGAGCCCGCGGCGTAGGCCCGGCTCGATCGAGTGACCGATCGAGAACGTCGTCCAGACCTCCGGATCGTCGAGCACGTGACGGCAGACGCCGTGACCCGCTTCCGCCTCGGCCGCTTGGCATAGGTCGTCGTGGGGGACGCACGCGAGTTCCGGGTCGCCGAACGTCATCGCCTCGCAGAAGCACTGCCCGCTGGGCTCGTCACAACTGGCCAGTTCGCCACAGCGGCCGCCGCAGGCGTCTTTCCCGTCTACTGGCGTCGCACCACCGCAACCGGCGAGCAGCGCCGCGATCGCACCGAGCACGCCGACGTAACCCGCGCGTTTCCAACCCACCCTAAACATACGGTGGCAGTTTGACCGACGATCGTCGCCGGCGCCAGCGTCAGAGATGCGACGGTGACCGAGGCATCGGTGTCATAGTCGCCAACCGACTCCGTCGCGCGTACTCAGAACATCTCGCGAACCCAGGCGCCCAATCGGCGAGCGAGGCCCGGGCCGTCCTCCTTCGATTTGTGCCGCGGAGCTTCGATTCGCAGCGGCTCATGGGCGGCGCCAAACAACACCAGGCCGACGCCCGTGGCGAACTTCGGATCGGCAATGACCGCGGAGAACCCGCCCTCGGCCAATCGCAGGTGCGGCAGCACGCGATCGGAGGCCACCGCCTGCGGCACGCCTTTGCGTACCGGCATCTGGAAGATGTCTTCGGCGATTTCGAGCATGCCGTCCATCTGGGCACCGCCGCCGGTCAGTACTAGCCCACTCGCAGCCAACTCGGCACACCCACTCGCGAGTAGCTCTTGCTGCGCGAGCAAGAAAATCTCCTCCACGCGCGGCTCGATCACCTCGGCCAGGAACCGGCGCTTGAACGAACGGGGCGGACGCGGCCCAACGCCAGGCACTTCGATCCCCTCGTCATCTTCGACCATGCTAATGAGCGCGCAGCCATGCTTGCGCTTGAGGGCCTCGGCCTCGCCGGCGCTTGTGCGTAGTCCGTGCGCGACGTCCTGGGTAATGCGATGGCCGCCCATCACGATCACCGAGGTGAACACGTTGCTCCCCTCATGGTAGACGGCGATATCGGTGGTTCCGCCACCGATGTCGATCATGACTACGCCGAGGTCACGTTCATCGGCGTGGAGCACCGCGAGCGCCGAGGCGATCGGCTCGACCACAACCTCGATGACCTCGAGGCCGGCGCGATTGCAGCACTTCACAATGTTCTGCACGCTGGTCACCGCGGCGGTGATCACGTGCGCGCGAACCTCCATGCGCACGCCGTTCATCCCGATCGGATCTCGGATTTGCCCTTGACCGTCGATGATGTACTCGAGCGGAACGGTGTGGATGATCTGACGGTCGAGCGGAATGTTCACCGCCTTGGCCTGCTCGATCACGCGGGCAACATCGGTGTGCTCAACCTCGCGAGAGCGCATGCTGACCTGGCCCGTGCTGTTGAAGCCGCGAATGTGCCCACCCGCGATCCCGACAAACACCGACTGCACGTCGGCGGCGGCCATCTGCTCGGCCTCCTGGATCGCGGCCTGAATGCTCGACGTGGTCGCCTCGATGTTAACCACCACGCCTTGGCGCAGACCGTCGGATGGGCTGGTCCCGACGCCAAGGATCTCGATCCCGTTTGGCGTGACCTCCCCGATGATCGCGGCGACCTTGGTGGTCCCGATGTCGAGCCCGCAAATGACTTCTCCAACCTCGGCCATGTCGTTCTCCGTCAGTGATGACGCGGAATCCTTCGCGCCGGCTCGCGCGCAGACTTCGCCGTGGCGGCGACCCCGGCGGCCGCAGCTGCGCGTTCCGTCGCTTCAAGGGCCGCGCGTTCCTCGGCCTGGGTAACCAGCTCCGGCACGTCTTTGGCCGGAAAGAAGCTCGCGACCACGCGCTCGGGGGCGTCGGGGCGACGCGAGCCGTCGAGATGAGCCACCGCGAGTTTGTCGGACTCCTCGCCCATCGCCGCGCGAAGTGCGTCGTAACGGGCGAGGGCCTCGCCCAGATCGCCGCGGCCGAGCCGGAGTTGTGTACCGATCTTCTCGGTGTACAAGGTGGCGCCGCCGAACTGATCAATGTGGATCTCGGACAAGATGGGACGCTTCTTGCTCCCCCAGCCCGCGATGATCTCGAGGGCACGCGCGATGCGAGCATTCACAGCGCTGGGATTGCCGAGGAGCTCCGTGGCCCCCACGCCCGTCACGACGGGTAGTTGTCCACGTTCGCCGCTCTCGAGCAGCTTGAACGGTTCGCCTTCGGATGACAGCAACACCATCGCGCCGGCCGCGAGCACCGCCGCCGGCTTGTGCTCCTCCACCACCACCTGAAGCGTGTCTGGAAGCTCGCGGGTGACGACTGCACGGGCGACCCACGGATCGGCGGTCACGCGCTCGGCCAACGTATCGAGCTCGAGCGAGAGGATGTTGGTACCGGGTGCAATCGCGAGCAACTCCCGGAGGCGACGCTCATCGACGTGGGCGGTGGCGCGGTACTCCAACGCGCGAACCTCGAACCGCGGTGACGTCGTGGCGTACGCATACCCCTCGCGGGCGCCAACCAGGACGCCGTAGACGACACCGCCGGCGATCGCCACCCGCACACCGAAGCGCCCGATCCGACGAAGGACCCCATTGCCGCGGCCGCGCGGTGGCGCAACCGAACGTGTTGGAACCACCGCCGGTTCATGTCGCGCGACGCGACGCGAGTTCACTTGAGCAGCGCGGGGCCGCTTGCGGATCGCTCGCTCGGGACGGGTTGCCATGGTCCAACGCTGCGCCGACGAAAGCGGCACCTTGCCAATACCCTTGGATCGCTTAGCGACGCAAATAACCGGGCTCAGACGACGATCGGAGGGGCCAGCGTTTGCCAAACTCGATCGCACAAAAGGTCGAAGCGGCGCCGGGATCACCCCAACACCGCCTCGGCCCTACCGTTGTCTCTTGCTCGAAAGAAGGACGCCGAATCCGCGATCAGCGGACGAAGCCATTGTTCTCATCGCGTCGGCGCAAGAACGCCGGAATTTCCGAGGGGTCCGCAGCCACGTCCGTGCGCGACCATGCCGCCGGCGGCACGTTCGGGTGACCCGGCTGGCCCGGCTGGGCTGCTTGAGCGGCGTTGCCACGGACGAGCGAGGGTGAGCTGGCGTTCTGTGCCTGTGGACGTCCTGATCCGCCGGGGCCGAGCTGACCAGGCCCGAACAGACCGCCCTGACGCGAAGCCTGGGCGTGGGTGACGAGTTCCTTGCGACCGCCGGGTCCAACGACACCACTCGCGACCACCTGCTGTTGCGTCGAACGCCGCCGCCCGGTGAGGGTGCGGATGGCCTCTTCGAGATCATCGCGGGCCGGCAGGTGCAGATCAAAGCCGGTGGCGATCACCGTGATGCGCAACGCCTCACCCATTGTCTCGTCGATGACCGCGCCGAAGATGATGTTGCAATCCTCGTGCGCCGCTTCCTGAATCAGCGACGCCGCCTCTTCCACCTCGTGGAGCTTGAGGTCCGGGCCGGCGGTAATATTGATGAGGATGCCCTTGGCGCCGTGAATCGTGACGTCCTCGAGCAGCGGGCTATTGATCGCCTGCTGCGCGGCTGCCACGGCTCGGCCCTCGTCGTGCGCGATGCCCATGCCCATCAGCGCGCGGCCCTGCCCGGCCATGATGGTGCGGACATCCGCGAAGTCGACGTTGATGATGCCGGGAATCGTGATGAGATCGGAAACCCCTTGGGTCGCGTGCTGCAAGACCTCGTCGCACAGCTTGAAGCTGTCGAGGAGGCTCGTCGACGTGCTGGTGACGTCGAGCAAGCGATCGTTGGGAATCGTGATCAGGGTATCGACCGCCTTCTCGAGGTTGGCGATGCCCTCCTCGCCGATCCGCAGGCGACGACGGCCCTCGAACCGAAACGGCTTGGTGACAACGCCGACACACAGGGCGCCGCACTCACGGGCGACCTGGGCGACAATCGGCGCCGCCCCGGTTCCAGTCCCGCCACCCATGCCGGCCGTCACGAAGACCATGTCGGCGCCCTTGAGCACCGCGGATAGCTCAGGGACGCTCTCGAGAGCGGCCTCGCGTCCGCGTTCGGGGTTGGCCCCGGCACCGAGACCACGGGTGATCGCCGAGCCGAGTTGGATGCGCACCGCGGCCCGACTCTTCTCGAGCGCCTGCACGTCGGTGTTCGCGGCGATGAACTCGACGCCCTCGACACCGTGACCGATCATGGTGTTGACGGCGTTTCCGCCGGCTCCACCCACGCCGATCACCTTGATCCGGGCCTGATCGGGAAATGCCCCTTCGAGTTCGAAGTACGCCATGGTTCGCGGATCGCCTTCTGCCGCGGCCCTCGCCGCAGGCTCGTCCGTTGGGTCTACCCCCCTTACATGGGCGGATCGGGCGGGGCAAAAAACCGGCGATTCGCAGGGCGTACTGGACGAATATCCAGCTACTCGCGTTAGCGGTGCAGCGCGCGGCGCATCGTCGAAACAACCGAGGCCGGCAACGCGATCGCCAGCCACATCTCGAGCGCGCGCACGCCCTGCCACAGCAGGGTAGGAAGGCCGTCTTGCCCGCGTGCGCCCTTGGCTTCGGCCTGATCGAGCAAGCCGTCGGCGGGGCGCGGGTACACCAGATCGATCACCCGCACGCCCTTGCGCAGGCTGGCAATCGGCAAGGTGATCGGGAATCGCTCGGGCCCACCGCGCATGCCCACGGTGGTGCCGTTGACCAGAAGGTCGCACGTGGCGAACGCCTCGGCGAGATCGCCGTAGTCCACACGCGCGACCCCGTCGAATGCCGGCAAGCGGTTGGGTTCGCGGCTGATCCAGATCACATCGGAAGGCTTCTCTCCATGGCGCAGCGCGTCGACAACCGACCGCGCCGCGCCACCGCCACCCAACACCAGCGCGCGTCGCGGTGTACCTCCGTCAAGCTCAGCGAGCGCGTCGAGAAAGCCGCTGCCATCGGTGTTGTGGCCGATCATCTCGCCGCGACGGATCACCACCGTGTTCACGGCACCGATGCGACCGGCCTCTGCAGTCAACCGATCCATGTGGGCCACGGCTGCGCGCTTGTGGGGAACCGTGAGGTTCACGCCGCCGACCCCCATCGCACGCGCCCCGGACAACGCGTTCGCGAGCGCGTGCGGCCGGACGTGAAACGCGAAGTAGCGATGGGGCAGGCCCAGCGCTGCGAACGCAGCGTTGTGCATCTCGGGCGAGCGCGAGTGCGCCACCGGATCGCCGAATACGCCAAAGCAGCGCCCGGGATCTATGGTCTCGCCGTTCACTTGCCCCCAGTTCCCGCACGCGCACGGGCATCGAGGCGAAGGTTGAGGATCTGGACGAACAGAGAGAAGCCCATGGCCGAGTAGATATAGCCCTTGGAAACGTGTTGGCCGGTGCCCTCGGCGATGAGCATCACGCCGATCAACACCAGAAACGCGAGCGCGAGCACGCGCACTGACGGGTGCTTTTCGATGAAATCTCCCACGGGCCCGGCGAACACCATCATGACGATGACGGCGATCACCATGGCCGCGATCATGACCGGGATCTGCTGGGCCATGCCAACGGCGGTGATTACGGAGTCGATCGAGAACACGATGTCGAGCACGATGATTTGGACGACGATGAAGAAGTAGGCCTTGTAGCTGGCTCCACCGGATTTCTCGGCGTCATGCTCGACTTCTTCCTTCGACTGCCCAGGGTGCTCGACGTTGACGAAAATCTCGTGCGTCGCCTTATAGAGGAGGAAGAGCCCGCCGAGGATCAGGATCATGTCCTTCCACGTGACGGAGTGGCCCATCACATGGAAGAGCTCGCTCTGCAGCTGCATGATCCGCGAGATCGTGAATAGCAGCCCCAGGCGCGAGAACAGCGCAACGAACAGGCCGATGCGGCGTGCTCGCAGCTGGCGCTCGCGAGGCAGGCGCCCGCACAGAATCGTGATGAACACGATGTTGTCGATACCAAGCACGATCTCCATGACGGAGAGCACGAGCAACGACACGTAGACTTCGGGGTCCGTGAAGAGCTCGAGCATGTTGGGCGTGGTCCGGCGGCGACGGGGTTGGATGGGCGGAGGCGCGCGAGATCAGTTCTCGTCCACGTTGCGGCCCTCGACGATGGCTCGCAGGGTACCGCGTCGCAGACGAACGACAATGGGGGCGCCGGGCTGCACGTCTCGGGCGTCCGTCACGACCGCAGTGCGCGCACTCGCTCCGTCGGACGGGTCGGCGAGCGTGACCACCGCGTAACCGCGCTCGAGCACGGCCAGGGGCGAGAGGGCCTGCAGCGCCCCAGACAGTCGCGCGATGCGGAGGCGGGCGGGCTGCACAAGGCCGCCGCCCAGCGCCAGTAACCGGGAGCTCAGCGCGCTCAGCCGCGCGCGGCGGGCCGGCAGGAGCTCAGCGGCGAGCTGCAATAACTGTCGATCAAGCGCGGCGTGGAGTTGCCGGCGGCGCGCGAGCATTGGCCCCGCGGCGGCCGCAAGCCGGCGCTCCAAGGCCCCCAGAAGCCGGCGATCGCGAACGATGCGCTCACGCGGGTGCTGTCCGGCGAGGGCCCGCTCGAGTTCCGCGAGCTGACGACGACGTTCGTGCGCGCTTCGTCGCATGGCTGCCGACAACCTCGGCAGACATGGTTCGGCGCGCGCGCGACAGTCGAGCTGCCGACGCAGGATCGCTCGACGCAACCGTTGCCGCGCGACGGCGAATGCCGCGAGCGCCGCCGCACGATCGGGGACCGTCAACTCGGCCGCCTGCGAGGGTGTCGCCGCGCGCACATCGGCAACGAGATCGCAGATCGTCACGTCGATCTCGTGGCCCACGGCTGAAACGACGGGGACCGGGCACGCGGCGATCGCTCGCGCGACGCGCTCGTCGTCGAAGGCCCCGAGATCCTCCGCTGATCCACCGCCGCGCCCGATGATGATCACGTCGACGGCGGGATGTTGGGATAGGCGCTGCAGCGCGCGGACCAAGGAGCGCGGCGCCTCCGGTCCTTGGACGGTGGCGGGAGCCACCACGAACCGGCTGGGGCAGCGACGCTGGGCGACCTGAAGGATGTCGCCAAGCGCTGCGCCATGCGCGGATGTCACCAAGCCCACAGCCCGCGGCCAACGCGGCAGCCGTCGCTTGCGCGCCGGATCGAACAGCCCCTCGGCGGCGAGCTTGGCCTTGCGCTGCTCGAGCGCCAGCGCGCGCGCACCCAAGCCCGCGGGTTCGGCCCGCTCGCCGTACATTTGGAATCGCCCCTGCTTGGCGAAGATCCCAACTCGCCCGCACACGCGCAGCGTCTGCCCATCGGCAACGCGAAAGCGCAACCGCTCCAGGTTGGATCGCCACATTGCCACCGGCAACATGGCTTCGTCGTCCTTGAGGGTGAAGAACGCGTGGCCTGCCGCACCGACGCGAAGATTCGATACCTCGCCTTCGACCCACACCACGCCGAACTTGGCGTCAAGGCTGGCGTGGGCTTGACGCACGAGCTGGGCGACGCTGAGCACCGGAGGAGTGCCAGCTGGCGAGGTCGGGCGAAACGACAATTGGGTGGACGCCATGGCCGCTCGCTCAGTGGCGATGCCCACGGGCCAGCTGCACACGCACCTCACCAAGCTCATGCTCGATATGAGTCAGGCGTTCGGCGTACTCACGTAGGAGCGCGGTGAGCTCCTTCGCAGGTCGGCACAATCGCTCCTCGAGCGTGCCCTTCGGTGCGTCGCTGCGTGCGTCCTCGGACTCGCCCATGCCGTGGGCGTCAGCCTATCAGTGGCCGGCGAACTACCGCAATGCCATGGGATCGGCGGCGGTCGGGCGGCGCGGGCGACGACGTCGCCGGCCAAGGGCCACCGCGACCACCAGCCCTGGCGCCCCCGCGGGGCCGCCGGTGCAACCGCAGCCACTCATCGGTTCATCCTGACCCGCGTCGGCCGACGACGACCCCTCGCCGGTGTCGGTCTCGATGCCGCCGCTCGCGCCCGAGGTGCTCATCGACCCCGGGCCACCCGTGTCCGTGACGCCCCCGGTGTCGGTGCCCGGCGGCAGACACCCCGCGGCGCTATTGTGCGCCTGAAGTTGGGCATGGATGTCGGCGCGATTGTCGACTTCGATGATAGGTGCGCCGGCGGGCCCGATGGTCTCGATCCGCGCTGCCCTCGGCATGTCGGGGAAGGTCGGCCATGCCTGATCAGACTGGTAGACAAGCATGCCGCCGGGCAAGGTGACGACGCCGTCTTCCGGATTCTCGCTGCACTCGACGCAGACACGCGTGGCGCGCCCGAGTGCGGGTTGATCCGGCAGGTCCGCGTTGGCGCGAAACTCGGGATCTATCGTCATCTCGGCCGGCGAGATCGTCGTGTACAGGCGAGTGAGGTACGGCCAGCTGCTCATCAATTCCCGGGCGTGGAGTCCGGGCTGGATCACGCGGGCGTCGAGTTCCGCGGCGAAGGTGGCTGCGTCCCAGTTGGAGAGGTCCGCAACGTCGATGTAGCACGACAAACAGCTGTAGTACTGCGACTCGGTCGTGGACTCCGGTGCTGGGAGGTACGCGCGCAACATCGCGACCACGAGCGGGTGATTCACGACACACGGGACGATCCCGTGGCACGACGAGAACCCCTGGCTGTCGAGTAGCGCCACCACGTTCTCGGGCGCCACCGTTTCGAACGGCTCGGCATTCCAGGACTCGGCGTAAACGGTATCGAGCCCGTCGAGCGGGGTCGGGCCCGCATATTCGGTGGTGAATCCATGGCCGGCCGGCGCCTCATCGACCGCGAGCGTGACCACTTCGTCGTAGGCGGACGGGTTGTCCCAGGGCAGCGTGAGCTCGTTGAGCACCACGTGCCGGTAATTGCTGGGGACCCAACGCGTATCGCCGAGGACCAGCGCACGCACACCCATGTTCTCTTGGGCCGCGATTGCGGTCAGGCGGATGGGAACGCAGGGCGAACTACCCTCGTAACGCAGGACGATCGGATGGATGTCGGCCGAGCTCGCCGAAGGAATGAGTTTGAACGCCACCAGCACATGTCCATCGGCGAGGTAATCGGCGAGGATGGGCGCGGCGTTTGGATCCTGCGCGTAGCCGTTGTTGCCGAGCCAGGACATGACGGCGTCAACTGTGCCGCCGGACAACACCGTCACCTCAAAGGCCCCGACCACCTGTGAGGTGACTTCGGGCTCGAACTGCTGAGCGCCGCCGTCGGGACGTACGATGAAGGCCCCGCCATCCTCTTCAAACTCGCTGCAGGAGTCGCCTTGCACGAAGAACGATGGCGATGTCGCCGTCAACAACGCGTCGAACAGGGGCTGGGAGCCGACAGCGAACTGCGGAACCGCCGGCATCGGAACCACCCAGGCGAACTTCTGCGCGTCCGTGGTCGGATCGATGGTGATCTGAATGTGAGCCTCGATGTCCGCTCCGTCGCGGACGAACAGCACCGTCTCGGCGGCTTGGTTCACCGGCGTCGTCATCGGGCCGGCATCGCAGAAGGTGCCGCCGCAGGCCTCGGCCGGCGGCGCCGGCAGGGATAACCACGCCACCAGGGCCGGGAACGCGCGTACGATGAATCGAGGCAACATGAAGCTGTTATAAACATTAAAACGAACATTCGTCAACAAACGAGCAGAGAAAATCGAATTTTATCGCACATATGGTGTCCCTGACCCCGCAGGCTACCGCGGGGGGCGGTTTACTGGCGCTTGCCGCCACCGCTCCGGTCTACTGCCCGACCACATGGCCCAACCGGCACATCTCCTACCGCTTCTGACACTCGCCGTCGTCGGCTGCGGGTTCTTCAAGGAGTTGCAGTCGGCGGCCTCGGCCACGGAGGCGAGTTCCGATGGCGGGAGTTCGTCTTCGAGCGATGAGACCGCAAGTGAAACCGCGGCGAGCTGCGAAGTGCTCTCCGACGATCGCTGCACCGATCAGGACGCGGTCCGCAGCTGCGATCCCGCAAGTGGAGAACTGAGCGAGGTCTCATGCACCGAGGTCTGCGGTGAGAACGTGAACTTCAGCTGCGTGCGTGCGACCAGCGACGGTCAGCATGGTTGCTGGTGCGTTGTGCCCGGGCCGCAGAAGGTCCTCGCCTGCTGGGAGCTCTCGGACTGCCTGCGTGGTTGTGCCGGCGCCGAGGACAGCGCTTGCGCGGATCAGTGCTTTGGTCGGACCACGCGCGAGACGATTCGGACGTTTGGGACCCTGGTGATGTGCGCGCATGATGGCTGCGAGGACCCGTGCGACGAGAACCCCGAAAGCTGCGGCACCTGCATCGACGACGCGCTCGCCGGGGTCTCGGCCAACTGCACCCTCGAAAAGGCCGTCTGCGACGGCGACGACAACGACGAGCCGTGGTTTCCCGGGTGATCGGCAGCTGCGGTAGGCTCCGCGCGACATGCCCCAGTGGATCGCTATCCCTGACGGGACTCTCACCGGTCGCGTGCACGTCGATCGCCGCGGTGACGCCACCGACCGTCGCCCGCTGATCCTCCTCGGTGGGATGACGCAAACGCTGGCGAGCTGGGGCGGACACCTGCGACCGCTTGCCGAGACGCGTCAGGTCATTGCCTATGAGGCCCGCGGCCAAGGCACGACGGAGCTCGATCTCGCCGACTGCTCGCTGGCGCACCACGTCGAGGACTTCGCCGCCCTGCACAGCGCGCTCGGGCTGACCGGGCCCGTCGATCTCTGTGGATTCTCATTCGGTGGGCGCCTGGCGCTCACGATCGCGGCTCGTCGCCCGGATCTGGTCGACACCCTCGTGTGCTCGGGCGTCGCGCTCGATCGCGGGATCGTCGGTCGACTCATCGTGCGCGGCTGGCTGGCCGCGCTCGCCACGGGCGACCTCGAAGCGCTTGCCCGCGTGAGCCTCCCGGAGATCCTCGGTCCAGCCTGGCTCACCGCCAATGCGGCGCTGCTCGAATCGGTGATCCGCGCGACAATCGAACGCAACCGCTACGAGGGCGTGCTCGCCCTCATGCGCGCGACCGCCGAGCTCCCGCCTGACTCTGATTGGCAACTCGCTGCCCTCGCCCCGCGGGTCCGCGCCCGCGCGTTGTGCATGGTCGGCGAGCTAGATCGCCTCGCGCCACCGGCGGAAGTCGCGGCCCTCGCCGAGATGCTCGGTGCTGAGCTTCACATCGAGCCCGACGTCGGGCACACGATCGCGATCGAGGCCCCAACGGGGTGGCGGACGCGGCTGCTCGAATTCCTCGACCGCACGTAGCGAGTGCAGCCGGTCGCGCTTCAACCACGGCTCGCGGCGGCCGCTGACGGTCACCCACGAATAGGCGCGGGCGTGTGCAGGCGCGTGACGGTCCGGCCACTTCGGCCCGGTCCTGCTACGCTGCTCGACGTGCCCGGCAACTCGTTCGGCGAGCGCTTCCGCGTGACCACCTTCGGTGAGTCGCACGGCGGCGGCGTTGGCGTGGTCATCGACGGATGTCCGGCCGGCCACGTCTTTCCCGACGCACGCATCGCCGCGCAGCTCGCCCGTCGCCGCCCGGGGCAGCCGCTGGGGTCGACGCGACGCGAGGACGACCTCGTCGAGGTGCTCAGCGGGGTCGAACCCCACACGCTGCGCACGCTCGGCACCCCAATCGCCATGATCGTGCGAAACAACGACGCTCGCGCCGGTGACTATGAGGCACTGCGCGAGGTCTATCGCCCCTCGCACGCGGACTTCACCTACGACACACGCTACGGCCTGCGCTACGTGGAGGGCGGAGGCCGGGCCTCGGCCCGCGAGACGGTGGGTCGCGTCGCCGCCGGGGCCTTGGCGGAGGACCTACTCGCGACCCTACACGGGATCGAGATCGTAGCATGGGTGGATCGCGTGGAGCACGTGACCGCAAACGTCGATCCGGAGCTCGTCCGCCGCGAGCGCGTGGATGCCAACGCCGTGCGCTGTCCCGACGAAGCGGTCGCACCCGCCATGACTGCCGCGATCGAGGACGCTCGCAAGTCGGGCGATACCGTCGGCGGGGTCATCCGCGCCGCGGTCCGCAACGTGCCCGCAGGGCTCGGCGAGCCCGTCTTCGACAAGCTCACCGCCCAGCTCGCCCACGCCATGATGAGCCTTCCGGCCAGCCGTGGCTTCGAGATCGGCGAGGGCTTCGCCGCGGCCGCCATGCGCGGCACGTCCCACAACGACGCCTTTGTGCCGGCACCCGCGCGAACGCCTCCGATCGCCACCGCAACCAATCACAGCGGCGGCATCCAGGGAGGGATCAGCAACGGCGAGACAATTCGTTTCGCGGTGGCGTTCAAACCCGTGGCAACCGTGTTCGTACCGCAAGTCACCGTGACACGCGCCGGCCAGCCGGCCGAGTACCGCGCGCGGGGTCGGCACGATCCCTGCGTCTTGCCGCGCGCGGTTCCGATGGTCGAGGCGATGGCGGCACTGGTCCTGTGCGATCAGATCCTTCGGCGCGCCGGCGCGCGGGTTGACGAGCTCATGCCATGACACGCGTACGGGTCCACCCATGAGCCTCCGCGCACTCCCCGGCGGCAAGCCGGCAAGCGAACCCAATCGCCGGATTCTCGCCGCCGGCGCCCCACCCTCGCCAAGCGTGGTCCCACTCGACCTCGCGCGCCACCTTGAGTTCGGTGAGGCACTGGTGTGGTGGGGGGAGAAACAGACCATGCAGCGCGGTCCGATCGCGCTCGCTGCCGGCCTCGCAGTCATCGCTCTGGTCGGCGTCACACTGCTTGTTCCAGAGTTCTGGGATCAGCCGCTCGCCGGTCTTTGGCAGCCCCTCGCCGCGATCTGTTCGCCACTCGCGTTCGCCCTCTTGCGCGAGCACCTCAGCCGCCGCGCGGTCTTGGTGACCGACACGTCCGTAATAGAGGTGGGAATGGACGGGCGCGGCGCGCGGCTCGGATTCGACAATGTCCGTCGTGTGCGGCGCGACCTGCTGCGGGGAGGCCTGCGGCTCGAGGGTGCACGCGCGGCCATCCGAATCCCTGCGTCGCTGGTCGACGACGCGCGCCAGGCCATCGCCAGCCAGCGACGCGGGCGCGTCACCACGCGCGCCGAGCTCGATGATCCCACCGGTTGGCTCCCGTAACCGTGCGTGCGAAGGTTCTCTGGCGATGACGACCGCCATCCCTTCCGCCCGCGCCCCCTTGTGCGCGGCCCGCCGCATCGTCGTGAAGTTGGGCACGCGCGTGATCACCCATGACGGGACGGAGCTCGCGCTCGGTCGCCTCCACACGATCGTGGAGACCCTTGCCCGCCTTCGCAAGCGCGGGTTCGAGGTTATTCTCGTGTCGAGTGGAGCCGTGGGGTTGGGCGTGCGAGCACTTGGGCTGGGTGAGCGCCCGCGCTCACTTGGGCTGCGCCAAGCCTGCGCCGCCGTCGGGCAGGGCCATCTCATGGCGCTCTACACCCAGGCCTTCGCCCAGCTCGACATCGTCGCCGCCCAAGTGCTGCTCACCCAGGACGACCTCGGCGACCCCGATCGCGCGCTGTGCTTGCGGACGACGCTGATGCGACTGCTGGAGCTCGGCACGGTACCGGTACTTAACGAGAACGACAGCGTCAGCGTGCGTGAGCTCGTGGAGATCCGCGTCGCCGATGGGAGCCCTGCCCCCGAAATCGCGTTCGGGGACAACGACGGCCTGTCCGCGCACGTCGCCGTCGTCATGGACGCCGACGCCCTGATCTTGCTCACCGACGTCGACGGCCTCCTTACCGCGGACCCAGCGGTCGACCCAAGGACGGAGCGGATCCCAGAGCTGCGCGCGGTCGACGACGCCTGCCTTGAACGCACGGGCGGTGCCAGTGTTGGCGGTACCGGCGGTATGGCGAGCAAGCTTGCGGCCGCGCGTGTTGCCACCGCCACCGGGATTCTGACTGTGATCGCGGCGGGCAACATGCCCGACGTCCTCACGCGCATTCTCGCCGGCGAGGATGTCGGCACCTTGATCCTACCGACGTCTCACCGACCCGCGCGGCGTCGAGACATCGCCGGTAGGCCGCGCCGCGGCGCATTGGTGGTCAACGACGGGGCGATTGCTGCGCTGCGCGATCGCAAGGCCTCGCTTCTGCCGATCGGTGTGATCGCAGTGGATGGTGACTTTGCCCGCGGAGATGCGATAGAGGTCCGCGATCGCTCAGGACGCGTGCACGCGCGCGGCCTGGCCAACTACGACGCGCCTGCGTGTCGCGCCCTCGCCGGGCACCACAGCGACGAGATCGTGACGATCCTTGGCACCCGCGGCTACGACGCCCTCGTCACCCGGGACAACCTAGTCATGGCGGCTCACGGCGCGGCCGCGAAAGGACGAGACGATGGCGACGAATCGACGTGACCAGCTAACCGAAATCGTCCAGGCGGCGAAGCGCGCCGGCTTCGCGCTGGGCTCGGCCAGCGGCCCTGATCGCCGGATGGTGCTGCTGGCGATGGCCGATGCGCTCGAACGGGGCGACCTGCGCGCGGCGATTCTCCAGGCCAACGCGGCCGACCGGGCCGACGCCGAAGTCGCCCACGCGCGCGGTGAGATCGGCCTCGCGTCGCTGCAGCGCCTCACCCTCGACGAGCGCAAACTCGCCGGCCTCGGCGACGGCCTCCGTCGGCTGGCCGCCCTGCCTGACCCGATCGGCCGCGTGCTCATCGATCGCGAGCTCGACGACGACCTGATCCTGCGCAAGGTGACGTGTCCGCTCGGCGTCGTCACAGCGATCTTCGAGGCCCGCCCCGACGCGGTGCCACAGATCGTCGGCCTGGCCGTCCGCAGCGGCAACGCTGCCATCCTCAAGGGTGGCCGCGAAGCCGCCCGCACAAATGCAGTTATTCTCGACGCGCTCCGGCGCGCGCTGATCGATCAGGGCTTCGACGGCAACGCGGTTTCCCTCGTTAGCGAGCGCGAAGACGTTGACATCCTCTGCGAGATGGATCGCGACATCGACCTCGTGATCGCGCGCGGCTCGTCCTCGTTCGTCGCCCACGTCCGCGCTCGCAGCAAGATCCCCGTATTGGCCCACGCTGAGGGCGTGTGTCACCTCGTCCTGCACGGCCCCGTCGATCCGGCGATGGCCACTCGAATCGCTGTCGACGGCAAGTGCGGATATCCAGCGGCGTGCAACGCGATCGAGACGCTCCTATGGGTCGGTGGGTCCGAAGCCGCCCTCGATGCTTGCGTCGTTGCTCTGCGTGCGAGTGGGGTCGAGCTGCGCGCGTGCGCCGCGACGCGTGCTCGTCACCCCGACACGGTCGCGGCCACCGATAGCGACTTCGGTCACGAGTTCGGGGCGCTCGTGCTTGCCGTGCGACGGGTCGACAGCCTCACCGAGGCGCTCGCACATATCGCGGCCCATGGATCACGTCACACCGAGGCAATCGTCACCGATGACGCGAGCGCAGCCGCGGAGTTTATGGCCGGGGTTGATGCCGCGTGTGTCTTTCACAACGCCAGCACCCGCTTCGCTGACGGCTACCGATTCGGACTCGGGGCCGAGGTCGGCATCAGCACGGGCAAGCTGCACGCCCGCGGCCCGGTCGGTGCGGATGGCCTCGTCACTTCACGCTGGCTACTTCGCGGCGCCGGACATGTCGCCGGTGACTACGGGCCCAGCAAGCGGCGTTTCCGTCATCGAGATCGGGGATAACACGTCGCCCCTAGAGGGGCCTCGAAACCCGCGATCGTTGGACTGCTGCGAACGCGAAGCCCACCGGTGGACACGCCACCGGAGGGCTTCACCCAGGGCGTTGCCCCAGCTCAACTGGGGAGGATCTCACTGATCCGCATGTTCGAATGCGACGTGCTGGGGTTGTGCTTCTCGGCGTATGCCTGCAGCTGACGCTGCGCGGCGGTGAACGCGTCTCGCAACGCGATCCCGACATCCTCGTGCTCCTGGACCTGCGGATCGCGCGTAACGACGATCTCGCCTCCGGGCACCGCTAGCTCGATCCGCACGTGGTACGTGTTGCCCTTATTGTGGTGCTTGTGCGGACTCTCTACGACGACGCGACAACCGGTGATTCGATCGAAGAACTTGTCGAGCTTGGCGGCCTTCGCCCGAATTCGGGCCTCCAGGTCGTCGGTGCGTAGGACGTTGCGGAAGGTGATCTCGAGTGGCAGCTTCATGACGCTCCTTTCGCGTCGACGGCATCAGGAACTGACGGCGCCACACAGGCGTGCGCCGCTCCTGAGCTGTCGAGCCTGATCCACGGTGCAGGCAACCAGCTTCATCATGGACGAGGTTGGCCGACATCTGCCAGGTCAAGCTCTCCGCACCGGTTTCGCCGTCCGGGAGGGCAGGTAATGCCGTTTCTGCGCGGTCCCCGAAGGCAACCGCGCTTGGCCCGCGGTTTGGCATGCGGCGGCCGAACGGGCAGTACCCAAGGCCGCGCAACGCGCGACCGCGCCATTGGTCGCCCGCCGGGGCCACGGCTCGAGCTCACCGCACCGCGACCGCCAAGAACCCGCGCTCGGCCAATCCGGCGCGCAAGCCCGTGACATCGCAGAAGCGAATTGCGTCCATCCCTACCGCCTGGGCTGCCTCACAGTTCTGCCGACGATCGTCCACGAGCAAGCACGCTTCCGGCGTGACACCGAGCGCAGCCGCCGCGCCAAGGTATGCACGGGCATCCGGCTTGCGCACGCCGGTGGCGCAGGAAACAAAGCTCCAAGGAAGATAGCGCGCGAGCCCGAGGGCATCCTCGATGTTCCGGTACCAGTGCGGGTAGTTGGACAACACGTGCATCGGAACATCCCGCGCGCGAAGTTCAGCCAGCAGTTCTTCGATCCCCGGGAGAAACGCGTATGCGTTGTGCATCACGCGACGCAGTCCATCCACGTCGAGGCGACGGCCGTCGGCGAAGAACCGCCGCGCGAGTGTCTCGTCGTCGATCTCGCCGAGCTCGAAGTCCACCCATGCCGTCGGGTGCTTCACGGCGAGGAGCTCTTCAAGCGCGATGCCGAGGAACTCCGGCACCTCGCGAAAGAACGGATCGTACAAAAGGGTGCCCATCACGTCGAACAGCACCACCTCCGGCATGCCGAAAGGGTCGCGGGCACGCGCGGGTTCTGTCAAGCGGCTGGCGGCTCACTGTCCGCAATGATCTCCGCCGCCGAGAGATCCGTGGCCGCGCGATCACGCTCGTAGACGAGCAAGCCGATCGCGTCGTAGTGGCGGCGAACGCGATCCGTGAGCAGATTGATCTTCCGCAGGTTCGGGATCAGCCGCCGGAACATGGTGTGGCGGAAGCGACGCATGAACTCCGAGCTGAGCACGAGCCGATCCCAACGCTGCCGCGACATTACGTGCCCGTAGTACTCGTCGTAGAACTCGTGGGCGAGGAACCGGTTACGCATGAGGACCGTTATCTCGTAGGCCCAGTCCTCCCGCTCCTGCCGCTCACGCTCTGGCAACTGCGCGTAGTAGTCCCGCAGGGCCATCACCCCGAACGTCACGTGCCGAGCCTCGTCCGCAATCACGAACTTGAGAAGCTCGCGCAACAGCGGCTCGCGCGTGGCCTGGCGTAGGGCGCCGAACGCCCCGAGCGCGAGGCCCTCGATCATGATCTGCATGCCGAGAAACTTGAGATCCCAGCGCCCATCGCCCATCAGTGCGTCGATGACGGTGTAGAGATTGTCGTCGATCGTGTAGAGCTTCTCGAGTTTACCCGCGAGATAGCGGTGAAACACCTCGACGTGGCGGCCCTCGTCGACCACCTGGGTCGAAGCGTAGAGCTTACCGTCGACCCACGCGATCGCCTCGGTGACCTGACACGCGGCAAACAGCGCTCCTTGCTCGCCGTGAAGGAACTGCGAGAGCATCCACGCGGTCAGCGCCCAGCGATGAACGAACTGCTCTCGCTCCGAGAGCCCCCGGTACTCGGGCACCTCCGCAAGCGGCAGGATCTCGTCGGGCAACAGCATCCGCTCCGGGTTGTGCGGATCCACTTCGATTGACCAATCGAGTTCTGTGCTCGCGTTCCATTGCGCGCGCTTGGCCGCCTCGTAGAGTTTGCTGAGGTCCTCGCGGTCGCGGTCGTAGGTCCACGAAAACCGCGCATCGTTGCGCGTCGTGACGGTGGTGACCTCGTTCGACTTCCCCCGCTCGAGCAAGAAACCGCGGATCGCGGGGCCAACCAGGTCGAGAAACACCCTCGGGTTGCGTGAACGGCCAACCGCCGTCCATGGGCTCGTATCATCGGTCATGATCCACCTGTTTCGTCGGTGAGCAGCAAGGTCATGGCAAGCTCAAGGGTGTGATCGCGGGGACCCCATAGCGGCGCGCGCAGTGGGCCGGCAGCGACGCGCAACAACATGTCGCCGGCGATCTGCATGATCGCCGCCCGAACCGGCACGCCGGGTCGCAACGCCTCGACGCCTTGGCTGCGGACGAATGCCTCCACGCCATCGACCAGCGGCGCGACCTGCTTGACGAGGATATCGGCCCCGGGACCGCTACCGTCGATGAGCTCGCGCAACACGATGCGAGCGATCTCGGGCTCGGCTCCGAGAAACTCGGCGTAGGCGACGATGGTCGCCCGCAGGCGGACGAGAAACGGCTTGGGCGCGAGCATCACAGTGGCGAGGGCGTTCGCAAGGCGCCCGAAGCTACGCTCGACGCACGCGCGGTAGAGTTCCTCCTTCGAACCAAAGTGGTAGAGCAGCGATGGCCGGGTGATCCCGGCGCGCGCGGCGATGTCGGCGAGCTTGGCCCGCGCAAACCCGGCGGCAGCGAACTCGGCCTGGGCCGCGTCGAGCAGGCGCTTTGGCGTTGCGATCGTCACCGTGGCGGTCGGTGGACGGCCCATCAGTTTTTCAGAATATCAACTCGTAGGTAGATTCGCAACCCGGGCCGGTCGCGGGGATTTCTCGCCCGGCGGCGCTACGCTCGGGGGCGTGGCACACGTGCGCGAGGGCCTCCGCAAGCTCGTCTCCCTCGGCGGCACGCCGCGCGGGATCGCCGGCGGGTTTTGCCTCGGGTTGTGCTTGTCGCTCATCCCCGTCCCGTTCGCCGGCATGTTCGTCGCACTCGCACTCGCCGCGCCGCTGCGCTGCAACCTGCCTGCGACCTACCTCGGCACCGCGGTGGTCAACCCATTCACGGGCGCGCTGTTTTATGCGAGCGAACTCTGGATCGGTATGGCCCTGGTCGGCCAAGCTGGACCGCCATGGGCAGAGTTGCGGGTGCTCGACGCAAGCGGTTGGTGGTCGCTCGCAACGAACATGCTGGGCCCATTTCTGCTCGGCGCAGCGGTGCTCTCTGCGGCGTCGCTGCTCGTGATGTTCCCGCTCGTGCACGTGCTGGTCACGCGCTGGCGTGGTGCCGGCGAACCGTCCGCCATGTGAAAAAGGGCGTCGACCCTGGAAGGATCGACGCCCTCACGCACGCACCCGTGCGTCGTTTCGCCTAGCGGCTACGACGACGGCGCGACCAGCCGAACCCGGCGAGGCCGAGGAGCAGCGCCGCGGCGCCCTCGAACTGCGAAGCGTCGCTTCGGCAGGAGCATCCGCCCGACGAGTCATCCTGGCCGGCCGTGTCACCGCCATCGTCGCTACCTCCCGATCCCCCATCGTCCGCGCCCTCGGCTCCGTCCGCTCCGTCCGCTCCGTCCGCGCCGTCCGCCCCGTCGTCATCCCCGGCCGTCCCGCCGTCGTCCGCCCCGTCGTCCGCGGCCCCACCCTCGATAGTGAAGGTCACCATGATGGGCTCGATCTCGTTGCCCGAGAGGTCGGAAGCCTCAAGCGTCAGGGTGTAGTCGCCGCCGGGGAGCTTGGTGAGCTCGTTGAAGGGGAAACCGCCGGACGAATCGTAGTGCGGAACGCCCTCGAACCGCAGGGGGGCCGGGCACGCGTCGTTGGTGCCCTTGCAGATCG
>CADEGN010000010.1:13065-56311 GCA_902826865.1 uncultured Myxococcales bacterium | reverse complement strand
GGCCCTACCGGAATTCTCAACCAGGAAGAAGGAAGGTAGGGTCTACCAATGGGCGACATCGAAGAGGTCAGGGGAAAACTCGCGGTCATTCGCTTCGAGGCCGGGCGGTGCATTCACGCTCGCGGCTGTGTGCTCGAGCGGCCGGACGTCTTCGTGCCGAACGTGGAGGGTGAGTGGATCCACCCCGATGCGGCGACACCCGAGGCTGTCGCTGCGCTGGCTCGCGGTTGCCCGTCTGGGGCGATTCAATGCGAGCGGCTCGACGGAGGCCCTCAGGAGTCCGCACCGCTCGTGAACACAATTCGCGTGCGCGAGAACGGGCCACTCGCCGTCAATGCAGAGTTGGTGCTTGACGGCGCGACCAAGGGGTTTCGTGCCACGTTGTGTCGTTGCGGTGCATCGGCGAACAAGCCTTTTTGCGACGGCAGCCACACGCGCGCCGGATTCGCCGCAACTGGCGAGCCTCCGACCGCGGAGTCGACGCCCTTGCCGGTGCGTAACGGTCCGCTGACCATCACGGCCGCGCCCAACGGTCCGCTCCTGTTGGCCGGCAATGTCGAAATTGTTTCCGGGACCGGACGCACCGTTAATCGCACGACCAAGGCGGCGTTGTGCCGCTGCGGTGCGTCGTCCAACAAGCCCTACTGCGATGGAACCCATCGCAACATCGGTTTCACCACCGAGTAGATCGACGCACGGCTTGCCCGCGCAGGTGATGCTCTCTGCGATACACCCTCGGCGGTCCCGCGAATCCCACGCCGCGCGGGATCGCGACGTCCTTTCGCTCGCGTTGCCTGGGCTCACCGGGTGCTGCTAGCCTTGGTGTGTGGGCCTCCGCCGATTCCTGGCCTCCGGGGCGATGACGGGTTTGGCCGCGGGGTGGATCAGCCCGGCGTGTTTTGGCGCGCGGGCGTATCCCTGCGACACTGATGAGCAGTGCGACCTGCAGGCGGGCGGTCGATGCGAAGAGACGGGGTACTGCTCCTACCTCGATCCGTCGTGCGCGTCCGGACGTGGATATGATCGTCTTGCCGCACCGGAGCTCGCTGGCGACTGTTTGGATCCCGCGCCCGGCAGTACGACGAGCGGCGACGAAGCCGGGGACACCGCGACCACGGCGACGAGTAACTCGACCGAGGGCGCGTCCACGACCGGGAACTGCAACGTCGAACTCTGCGAGGATCGCGATGGGGACGGCCATGGGGTCGGACCCGACTGCCTGCTGCTGGACTGCGACGACGACAATCCAGCGCAGCAAGATGGCTGTCGTTACATCGCGCCCCCGCCGTTGGGCAGCAATGAAAACCCGGGGACGCGCGAGAAGCCGTGGGGAACCTTCGCGCACGCAATCCCCGAGCTGACCCCGGGTGACAGCTTGGTCCTGCTCGACGGTACCTACGAGGTCGAAACGACCGGGATGCCGGTTATTTTCTGCAACGTCGATGCGGTTGACGGGCTTGGGCCGCAGATGCCGATCTCAGTGCGGGCAGAGAACGAACGAGCCGCTTATCTCGCCAGCGACGGCAGTGTTCCAGCGTTCCAGATGAACGAGTGCTCGTTCTGGAACGTCACGGGTCTCGCCGGTCGGACGGATGACGCCCCGGGCGGTGCGGTGACGACCTTTCGCGTCCAATCATCGGAAGACATCCGACTAAGAAGACTAACGTTCTCCCACTCGAATCGATGGGTAAAGAGCGTCCTGTACACGATCGCGTATTCGACGAGAGTCCTCCTCGAGGAGAGCGAAGGCTACTTCTATCACTCCATCGGAGTTCAGACCTATCGGTCCAATGAGCTCACATTTCGCCGCTGCTACTTCAACGCACGCGAGTATGAAAATCTGCCTGGTGCTTCCCAACGCCCGGGTGCGCCACATGCGAGCTCTCCGTCTTCCACCGGTGATGTCGCGTTCCAGTTGTGGGGTGGGGGTCACCGGATCGAGAACTGCATCGTCGATGGCAACCATGGCGTCGGGATAGACCTTGGCGTACCGGGGCCGAACCACGTGGTGGGGACGATTGTCGTCGATGCTGTCACGGGGATCATCGCGGCTGCAGATGACGGTAGCCCAAGCACGGGGCACACGCTCCGCGACGTTGTGGTTGCGCGATCCAACGGACATCAGATCTACCTGCGTAGCGCGACGGGTGTCGTGCTCGACGGTGTCACGCTGCTGAGCGGATCGGCGGTTGGCTTCGCCGCGGATGAGCTCACCACCGCCCCGTGTGCGAGCCTTCCGGGGGGTTGCGGCTTCACAGCACAGAACGTGCTGGCGCTCAACAACGGCCAGTTTGGCGTGCGTGTGACCGGGGGCCTGCAATGGGTGATCTCGCATAGCAACTCCTTCGACAACGCTCTAGGCAACTACAACGCGACCGAGGTGTTGGACGATGCCGAGGGATCCGTACAACATTGCACGAGCGTTCCGGCGCCCGAGATCGGATTCGCGGAGGATCACTGCGCGGTGTTTGTTCCTCCGGGTAGCTCGATGAGCGGCAAAGGCAAAGATGGAGCCGACATCGGTGCCAACGTGCTCTATCGCTGGGTCGACGGCGAGCTAACCGATGAGCCACTCTGGGATCCGGAGACGCACGCGTTCCCGTGTGGCGAAAGAGTCGAGGATGTCAGCGATATGCCGGGCGAATCCTGCTACGACGTGCACGAGAGACTCAATGTCGGCGCCAATGGGTGCGAGCTGCCGGTGGATTACGCGATGCCTGTGCCTTGCGAGTGACACTGCGTCGCTTCATGACGGCGTAGCGAGCGATCGCCCCGATGACGAGCGATGTGCCGACCCCCGTGGCGATCGCGCCGCCGATGACGAGGCTCTCAGCACGGTCGCGGGCGGCGACGAATCCGCTCGCCGAGTCCGCGCGGGTTGACCGACGGTCGAGGATCACGCCGCCAGCGATCAAACCGCCGCCGAGAGCAACTGAGGCGCTACCGAACGCCAGCAGCACTGCCGCGGCAGGGTCACGATGCCACGGGCGCGGGCGCGCGGGGCGATCAATCGCTGGCGCGTCCACCTCCCGAACCCTCTCCGGCAGGCGGGGCGGTGGTATGATCTCATCCTCGGGGGGTTCGCCGCCGCACGCCCTGATCTGCTGCTCCGCCGATGCCTTGGTGCTCGCGCGAGCCTCCGGGTCCAGCTCGCTGGTGGGCAAAGACTGAATCGTCCGTTCGAAAAAGCCGATCGCGCGATCGCAGTTGCCGCGCAGCTTCGCGAGCGTCCCCAACCCGAAGAGGTGGTAGGGGCTCGAGTCCAGGGTGTACGCCGCGTGGAGTTCTCGCTCGGCAGCGTCGTAGTCCCCGCGCGCGACCAGGTTCTCAGCCGTGCGCGCGTGCTTCTCCGCTTCGAGTCGGTCGTCATCGCGCGCAGGGACCGCGGCTGGCGGCAACGGAACGGTCGCGTCTGCACCCGCGGGTCCGCTCAGCGTCCAGACGATTGCGATCCCCGCGAGCATTCGCGGGTGATCGTAGTACAGCCTCGGCCAGTACGTGTGTCCACCCCGCAGCGCCGCTTTTCCGCCACGGGCGCTGCGCCTACGGTCGCGGGCCTGATCGGACTTGGGGGGCGGAGCGACGCCTCAACGCCCATACTGCAGATCGGCGAGGATCTCTCGCTCATCAGCGGTACGCGCATCCTCACCGCGAATCAGGGCGGCGAGGAAGCGGTCAACCCGAGACCAGAGACTGCCAGCGGACCCGCGGCGGAAGAACCCGAAATGGCCGATGGCGGTCATCGCAACGTCCGCGGGATCGATATGCTGATGATCGATCCGCGCGTTGTCAAAGCGATCAAGCAACCATCGTATGTTCGGAAGCGTGGCATAGGCGTCATCGGTGAACGACAACGCCAAGAGGGGGCCTGACCACTGCGCCATGAGCTGTGCGAGTTGAGGTCGTTCGGAAAAAAAGTACTCGGGCGAAGAGCACCAACGCGCCCACTGCAACGCAACGTTGGGCGGCAGGTCTTCGCCGAGGCCGGCCCATCCGGGAAGGTACCCGGCGCTGCGGACGAGGGCTGGGATCAGCGCGCGCATCACGGCGTGGAGCCGGAGGCGTTGGGGGAAGGCGAAACGACCGACGTACCCACCTTGCGCCCCCACCGTAATGATCGCATCCGCAGCGGGTCGCAACGTCGTCGCGATCTGTCCGCCGAAGCTGTGGCCGATCGCAATCAGGGGCACGCTGCGATCCCGACGCGACACCACGCCCTGCACGAGAGCAGCGTCATCCATCCAGTCCGTCATCGAGGTCGGATCCCGGGCGAGCGAGCCGCTCTGTCGCGACCGACCGATTCCACGGTAGTCGTAGGTGAACACGCGGTGGCCCTGGGCCGCGAGATGTGTCGCCCAGCCGTGGTAGTAACGCTGGGCGACCGCCGTGGCGGAGTGAATCACGATCTGCGATCTCGCAGGACCGATCGGATCGAACCGACGTAGGCCGATCACTCGGCGATCCAAACCTTCCAGCGTTTCTTCGGTCATACCAGCCTCGTGTCGGAGTTTGATGCCTTGGCACGCGATGCGCCGCACCCCGATTCGCAGCTCGCCCCTGCAGGGATGCAGGGGCGGCGAGAGATTCGGGTCTCACGGGCAGAATCAACGGCGCCGACATCGTCAGCCCGACGCTGCTAGCATGTTCGAGCCCATGCTCGACTGGGATGATGTGCGGTTCTTCTTGGCGATCCATCGCCACGGGACGCTCGCTGGGGCAGCCGCTGCCTTGGGTCTCGACGCGACCACAGTGGGCCGCCGGTTGGGGAGGCTGGAGCGATCGGTCGACGCGCGCCTTTTTGATCGCACGCCCAAGGGTTTTTTCCCCACGGCTGCCGGCCAGCGCTTGCTGGTCCGAGCGCAGCAGGTTGAGGACCAGATGAATGCCGCGTTGCGCGACGTCGAGGGCGAGGACCAGCGACCCACCGGCGTCGTACGTTTGACCGTGACCGAAATGCTCGGGACGCGCTTCATCGCGCCTCACCTGCACAAGTTCGTACGGCGTCATCCGGGAATCCGGCTTGAGTTGCTGTGCACCAATCGCGAGCTCGATCTCACGAGCCGGGAGGCCGACATCGCCCTGCGCCTGGCCAAACCCGAACGAGACGACCTCGTTGTAAAGCGGTTGTTTTCGATCGAGCTGGGCTTGTATGCGGCGCGCTCATACCTCGAGGAGTGCGGCATCCCAACGGGCGAATTCGCCGGGCATCGCGTGATCCGTTTCGCCGACACGCGCGCGTTCCAGCGCGAGAACGACTGGCTCGACGAGAACGTTACGGGTGCCGAGGAGGTCCTTCGCTCCGACAGCGTCTCGTCGATATTCTCGGCCGCGTGCGCTGGCCTCGGGCTGGCGTTGTTGCCGGGCAGAGTCGCCGATGCCGAGCCTTTGCTCGTCGCGGTGGCGGTGCCGGCCGGTCCGCAACCACGGGTCGCGTGGCAGGCGGTGCATCGCGACCTCGCGCATGTCGCACGAATCCGGGCCGTCACCGAGTTTCTTGGACGGATCTTCGCACCGCGCCCTGCCTCGTGACACCAGTGGCGACATCGGCGCGGTTGGGGGTGTGGTCTTGCCCACGTCACGCGCTCGACCGAGACCGGTGGCTCGCGTCGAGATGCGTGCGATGATCCGGGGCTCGATGCGGGCCTTGCCCACTGTTGTCGCGGCGATCGCGACGTTTTCTTGGTCGGTCACAGCCCTGGCGCACAGCGGGGGCGTGGCAGGAGGCGGGTGCGTCGGCTGTCACGGGAGTGGCGACCTCGAGATCGAACTGTCCACCTCGCCGGTCTCGATCGATCCAGGTGACGCGGTGACCGTCACCGTCTCGATCAGCGGTGAGGGCGGATCGGTCGCCGGCATGTTCCTGTCGGCGGACACGGGTGAGCTTGCAACTGTGGGTGGGCAGGGCCTCGAGGAGGTCCCCGCCGGGCTCACGCATTCGAGCCCGAAGTCGATGGGCGGTGGGGGAGCGACCTTCAGTTTCCGATGGACCGCCCCCGATCAGCCGGGCTCTGTTCGGTTTTCGATCTGGGCCCTAGCAGCCAACGGGAACGACGGGTCGAGCGGCGACCGTGGCGACGACGTCGAAGTCGACGTCGTCTACGGTTGCCACGGCCAGCAGTACTTCGCGGACTTCGATGGGGACAACTTCGGCCGGGACAGCGCACCGAAGCTCGAGTGCGAGGGCGCAACGCCGGCCGGCCACGCATCGGTTGGCGGCGACTGTGACGACACACGCGATACCGTCTACCCGGGTGCGCCCGAGTTCTGCAATCAGCGCGACGACGACTGCGACACCGAGATCGACGAGGACGCGATTCCGATCGAGCTTTTCCCCGACGGCGACGATGACGGCTACTATGGCCAGCTCGAGGGCCAGAGCACCGATATTGTGGTTGGCTGCGTTGGCACGCCCGGCTACGCCGGTGAGCCTGGGGATTGCGAACCGATCGATCCGGAAAGGCACCCCGGCGCGGAGGAGATTTGCAACCTCATCGACGATAACTGCGATGGCCGCGTGGACGAACGGGTGCGCCCGCAGTGTGGGGAGGGGTGGTGCGCGCGCGAGGCGTGGACGTGCGACGTCCAAAACTGTACGCCAGGCCAGCCTCAGCCTGAGCTCTGTAACCTTCTCGATGACGATTGCGACGGTGATGTCGACGAAGATGTGACGTGTCCGGCCGGGACGATGTGCGTTGTCGGTCAATGCCGCGAGGGGGCCGCAGATGCCGGCGGTGCGTCGGACAGCGGCGGCGACGGAGCGTCGAGTTCGGGCCCGACGGCAACGGGTGGCGATGCCGGAGCCGTTGCCCCAACGCAAGGCGGAGGTTGCCGCGCGCATGGGCGTCCGGCCTCGCTCATCATCGCGATGCTCGCGCTTGCCCTCGGTGGCCTCTCGCGTCGTCGCTTCAATTGGCGGGCGCGACGATCGCCTCGAGCTCGAGAGTGATCTCGGTCTTGTCGGCTGGATCGTTCGCGCCGCCGTCGACAACCTTGGCGTACACGCCGGGCTTATCGACGATCATCCATAGCTTTTTGTGATTGCCGAAGAAGTCGTCAACTTCAGCCACCGAGGCCTCGAACGTCCCGGCGGGTACAGTCACGCTCTCGCGTCCTGAGACCTTCGACGTTGGGCGCTCCATTGCGAAAAACGGGCCGCTATTTGACCACGGCACGTGAGCCGCCTGCGATGAGGCCAGGTTGGTGCCAGGATCGGGGTCGACGGTGTACGATGTCGTCGCGCCCTCGTCGTTGGTGGCGCGGAGCAGGTAGGTCAGCTTGCCGCCGACCTTCTTACCCTTGGCATCGACCCCGCTCCGCACGTAGACCAGCTTCGTTCCCGCCGCGAGCGCGCTGCGGACGTCGTCGATGCTCCACGGTAACGCCGTCGGGTCGACGGGCTTCGGGGTCTTCGGTCCCTCACCCGCAGTCACCGTCGTGGGCTTCTTCGGCGGTGGTGCCTCAAGTGCTTTGGCGATCGACTGGCTCGCCGAACTCTTGTCGGCGCTGTCGCAAGCGACGAGTAAGAGGAGCGCGAAAGGGATCGACCGGCGGTGCCCGTGCATCGTCGAACTTTACCGCCGCGGATGCGCCACACCTCCCCGGGTGGCGGGGGATCAGGAGCCAGCGCCTCGGAGAGCGCGTTCTGGCGCCCGAATTCGCCGGCGCTTGCGTAGATGGGCGTTGGTGAATGAACATTCATTCATGGATTCGACAAAGACCATCCTGTTGACCGGCGCCACCTCGGGGATCGGGCGGGCGACCACGCACGCGCTCGTGAAACGCGGTCATCGGGTCGTAGCCGCCGGCCGAGACCAGACCGCATTGGCGGAGCTCGCTCGGGAGCTTGGGGTCGCGACGGTGCATTTGGATCTCACCGATCCCGCCAACATCCGCGCAGCAGTGGCCGAGGCGACCGCGCATGCTGGGACCACGGGCATTGACGTGCTGGTGAACAACGCAGGCATGGGGATTCTCGCACCGATCGCCGAGATCGAGATCGATGATGTCCGGCGGCAATTCGAAACCAACGTCTTTGGGCTGCTCGCCCTAACTCAGGCCGTGATCACGCACATGCGTGCTCGGCGAAGGGGCCGCATCGTCAACGTCAGCAGCGTGGGCGGCCGCCTGACGTTGCCGCTGTTCGGCGCTTACAACGCGACCAAGCACGCGCTCGAGTCGATTTCCGACGCGATGCGTTACGAGCTCGCAGGCCTGGGGATCGACGTCGCGATCATCGAGCCGGGGGCCATTCGCACCAACTTCTCATCGCGCGCCGCTACGCAAGGCGGCGCCTATGCGCGTAGCGACGGTCCATTCGCCCGGGTCATGAGCCGTGGGCTTGAGCTGCTTGAGCGCGCGGACGCCCGCGCACCTGGCCCGGACTGCGTCGCAAGTGCCATTGTCGCAGCGGTCGAGGCGCGGCGTCCGCGGGCGAGATACGTGGTGCCGAGGATCAACGTGCTCGGTATCGTTCTTTTTCGCGTGTTGCCTACCAGTTTGGCGGATGCGGTCTTTCGGCGCGTGTACGGGCTCGCGAGCAAGCCCACGCCCTCCGCACGGGAGCTGCCCGCCGCGCGGCTTGACGGTGCCTGAGCGCTCGGCCAGATTTTCTCAATGGCCCGCGCGAGCAATACGGCGCACGCGCGCGACAGCGGCCGCAACGAATCTGAGGGCAAGCGGGGCGCAATCCTCGACGCGGCCCTCGAACTGTTCGTCGAGCGTGGATTCTTCGGAACCACGGTACCAAGCGTGGCCGATCGCGCAGGTGTCGCGGCGGGCAGCATCTACCGCTACTTCGAGAGTAAGGAGGCGCTGGTCAACGCACTCTACGCACTCTGGAAGGATCGGATCCTCGAGTCGGTGCTCACCGAGTTTCCCGCCGACGCGGATCCCGAGGCCCAGTTTGCGGCGGTGTGGGACAAGATGACGCGTTTTGTGGGGGCCCACCCGAGCGTCTACGCGTTTCTTGAGCTCCACCACCACGCCGCCTACCTCGAGGCCGCCAACCGAGAGCGGGAGTACAGAGCGTACGCATTCGCCACCGCGGTCATCGCGAAGGGTCAGGCTGCGGGTGCGATCCGCCGCGGTCCGGCGTCGGTGTTGCTCGCGCTCGTGCATGGGGCGTTCGTCGGCTTGGTTCGCTCGTGGAGAGAAGGCCGAATCGCTTGGTCCCACGCTGAGCTCGACGCCGCACGTGCGCTATGTTGGGAGCTCCTGCGCCGGCCGTGAACATCGCTGCCGGCGACGTCGGTGCACCATAACTAGGTTCGTTGAGGCCACCGGGCTGCTAAGATCTCGGACACCGTGCCGGGACCGCAGCTCGTCGCGATTGCTGACGCTCCGACCGCGCATCTGTGCGGCCCGCCTGCGGACCTTCTCTTCGCCGATCTTGCGGACGAGGCGCGGGGACGTGTCCTCCCGCTCGCTCGTTTCGACGGCCGGGAGCTTGGGCTCGACGTACCCTGGGTTCCGCTCGTGTATCACGAGACGTGGCACCTCGAGACCGTCGAGATCGTTCCAGTTGGCGAGCGCTTCGTGCTCGCGCCGGCGCTGTGGTGGGAAATCACGACACCTGGCGTATCCGAGCACCTCGCGCGCATCGGCCACTTCGCGTTCGTGCCGTTTGGACGCGGCAAGATCACCGCGGCGGAGGCCGAGTCGTCTGCGGCGGCATACCGCCACGCGCTCTCACGAGCCACCCTTCGTGAGCTCAACGCACGCGGCATCGATCCGATCGTGGGTCGCACGGGTAGCCTCGCTGAACCCGCCGCGATCGATGGCGTGCGAGGCGAGCTCGTGTTGCACCTTGACGCCGGAAAGATCGGCCTCGCCGACGTGTCGTTCTTGATCTACTGGGATGGCGAGGCTCGGCGCTTCGTCCAAGTGCTGCGAATACCCTGACGTCGTGCGTGTCGGCGCCCATGGTCCCGTCGGCCGGCGCGTCACCCGAGGACGAATCGCTGCCGCCGCCGCTCGTCGCCGTTGATCGCAATCGCGCCCGAACCGCTGCGAATCTGGCCCGAGATTGCGCGACCTTGGGACGACCCTCGACAAGGCCGGCCGGCGGCGCGCATCCTCGCGCGACGTGGCGAACCCTGCACCTGCGTTCGAGCCTCGGCTCGTGTGCCTGCGCTGCCGCCGGGCCTCGTCGGTTTGCTGGTGCAGGTTTGTTACGCCGATCCACACGCGCACACACGTGGTGATTCTTCAACACCCGCGAGAGCGCGACATGCCGATCGGTACGGCGCGCATGGCCAGCCATTCGCTCCTCGGATCAGAGCTGCATGTCGGAATGCACTGGGATGACTCCGAGCTCCTCGCGCGGGTCACGGCCGACATCGACAGACCTGCCGTGCTGTTGTTTCCCGGGCCTCAAAGCGTGGACATCCTGCGCAATCCGCCGCCCAGCCCGGTGACCTTGCTCGTGGTCGACGGGACATGGGCGCAGGCCAAGCAGATCGTCCGCGACAACCCGCGGCTCGCTGCGCTTCCGCGTTATTCGTTCGAACCACCATCGCCCAGCGACTACCGGATCCGCCGCGAGCCGCGGCGCGAGTACGTATCGACGATTGAGGCCCTCTGCCACGTGCTGGGGGCGATCGAAGGCGATCGCGAGCGATTTCTGCCGATGCTCGCGCCTTTCCGCGCGATGATCGATCGGCAGGTCGAGTGCATCGATCGGCTTCGGGTGCGACGAGTGAAGCGCGCTCGCCCGCGTGTGGATGATGCGGGCAGCCGCGGGCGAACGCGTGCGTCGCATTTCCTCCGCGAACGCGAAAACGATCTCCTGTGCCTGGTGGCAGAAGCGAACGCCTGGCCGCACGGTAGCCCGCAGCGGCGCCCCGGCAGCCTCGGCGAACTCGTCCATCTCGTCGCCTTGCGCCCGGCGAGCGGAGAACTACTCGAACTAGTCGTCGCGCCACAAACGGCGCTCGCGCCGGCGGCGGCCATCAACTTGGGGCTCGATCACGACGCACTCATGGGCGGCGTTACGCGCGACGAGCTCCTCGCCCGCTGGCACGCGTTTCTCCGTCCCTCGGATGTGATCTGCGCGTGGGGATCGTACTCGCTGAAGTTGGTGCGAGAGAGCGGCGGGCAGATCGGCGAGGATCGCATCGATCTTCGTGCGCTTTCAGCCGCGCTCGATAGCCGGCGGCCGGGAGGGCTTGAAGATCATGCGGTCCGCCTCGCTCTCGTCGGCGAACCGGCATTCGCGCGCGGACGCGCCGGGGTGCGCGTGCGCCTGCTCGAAGCGATCGTTCGCCGGCTTCTGGCCGGCGCCGTCCCTCTCGCACCGGCGTGAACGCGCGCTGCTGGGGTTGAGCCTAGGGGAGACGAGCGCTGCGGCTTGAAAGCACGCCGGCCACGAGGTGACTGTTCGCTTGCTCGAGGCCCATGGCCTGCGGTTGGGTCGGCGATCGCGTCGAGCTTCTCGGTTACCCTTTGTACCTCGACATGGAGCGCCGCGATTTTCTATTGGGGACCCTGACCGGTGTGGCGGCGGGCGCCGGCGTTGCGACACTCGCGGCCCGCCAACCGGACGAGCCGCAGGAGCCGCCCAGCACTGCTTCACCGCCGCCCGTCGCACCCGGACCAGAGATCCCTGCGACGCCCACCGCCGCCGATATCGGACCGGCGCCGCCCGACGGTCGACGCATGTCGTGGGCGCAACAGGGGGAAGACCTTATCGTCGGGGAGATCCTCGCACGACTGAAGATCAGTGCACCGCGTTATCTCGACATCGGCGCGTTTCATCCGACGATCGGTAGCAACACGTTCATGGCTTACGTGCTCGGCGGATCGGGTGTGCTCGTTGAGCCCAACCCGACAATGGTCGACTTGTTGCGCCGAGCACGGCCGCGCGATGAGGTGATCGCCGCCGGCATTGGCGTGGACGATCGAACGCGTGCCGAGTACTTCGTTGTCCGCGATCGACCGCAGCTCAACACGTTTTCGCGCGAGCAGGCGGAACGGTATGGGGCAGGCGCCGTCGCTCAGGTCATCGACATGCCACTGGTCTCGGTCGGCGAGGTGGTCGATCGCCATCTCTCCGGTGGGATCGACTTTCTATCGATCGATGTTGAGGGCCTCGATGCCGATATCCTCCAGCGGTTTCCGTTCGAGCGCGCGCGGCCCGCGGTGATCTGCTGCGAAACCCTGCGCTACGGCACGAACGCCGCGGACAACACGGTCGATCGCCTGCTTACCGAGCGCAACTACGTCAGTCGCGGAGGCTCGTTCGTCAACACGGTGTTCGTCGACAGTCGGCGTCTGTAGCTGTCGGCCTGCCCAGACCGACAACGCCCATGCTGCAGCGGCAGAGCTGGTGTCCCCCCACGTCGAGCCGTGTGATCGAGACAACACCGGCTGCGGCCCCAGGCCTGCTAGGCTGCGCGTGCCAATGACCCCAATACGCTTGCTTGCTTGGTCGCTCACCGCTCTTGTCGCCTGCGAGACCACGGGTGGTGGGCCCGGCAAATCGATGTCGACGCCCGGGTCCGCTGGCGAGAGCTACGGGCTCGCGCAGAATGCGTTCACGCTGGTGAACCTTCATCCCGATGAGCAACGACACCAACTCTACTCGGTAAACTATCAGCAGCTCGGTTTGATCCCGCGGTGCACTCCGGTGCGAATCGACGCCACGTCGCGTAGCGGGATCCGGTTCACCGTGACGAGCACCGGTCGACAGTACGACTACGCCTTCCATGACTCTATGGTCGAGGGACCTGATAAACATCTGGCCCGCTACTTCGGCGCGAGCTGCCCTGAGTTGCCGGCGACCCTCAACGATGCCGATCGCAACGGCATTAGCGCGGGTGTGGTGACGCAGGGGATGACCAAGCAGGGCGTTGTCTACGCCGCTGGTTATCCGCCGGAACACGCCACGCCCACGCCCGACCGCGACGAGTGGATCTACTGGAAGAACCGGTTCGACCGCTTCGTCGTGCGGTTTGCCGACGGCAAGGTGGTGGAGATCCGAAACTAGGGCGCTCGCCCGGCTGCGGCTGTCGCGGTCGTCGCAGCGGTCGGCCGGCGCCCGGCAGCGACCAGCGCCAGCTCGCGTCGGGCGACGCCGAGATACCGTCTCGCGCCTCCGGGCATGTCGTACGGCGCCCCCGCCTCGAGCTCAGCGAGGGCGGACGTGAGCATGTCGTGGGCTCGCGGGTCGTTCGCTTCGGCCCACGCCCGGCCCAACGCCAACTGGAAAAAACCCCGGTTTACGTGCGAGTACCAGGGCGAATCCGCGTTGACCGGTTCAGACTCGACTCCCGCCATGGCCAGGGCTGCCGCGCGATCGAGATGCCCGCTCCACAAGGCATCGTACACCGCACCGACGTCGTCGGCGTTCTCGGTGAGTCGCTGAGCGGCCGCGTGCGCGATCGACCGCTCCTCGAGCAGGTCAGCGATCTGCAATCGCGCCAAGTCGATCCTAATGAGAATCGGCTTGGCGTCGGCATGCAGTCGCAGAAGCGTCGCTTCGATCTCCTGCAGTTCGGCGAGCGCCCAGCGATCGTCGTCGGACAACGCAATGCCGGCGAGGCGCGCAAGGAGTGTGCGTGGATGCTCCGCCCCCGCGACCTCCGTCCACGCTGTGACGGCGCGATCGTGCGCTCGCCGCTTTTCCACGGGATCATCGATGCTGATCACGAGGTTGCTAAGGACGAATGGGAGGCCTAGCCTCGCTCGGTCGCCGATGCGTCGCCCGAGTTCGGCGCCGTGTTCAAGCACACGACGGCCCTCGGCGCGCCGCCCGAACGACAATGCGACGCTGCCCAGATTGGTGAATACGCCGAGGATCTGTGGATCGTCGGCGTGTTGTTCGGCAAGCGTCTCGATGATCTCGATCGATTCGCGCGATGGAAAATCGCTGCGATCGCCCCCAGTCGCCTGGATCCAAACGCGATTCGACCACGCCTGCAGGGCAATCACCTCTTGGCCGGCGGCAAACGCAACAGTGGTCGCTTCGCGGAGCGAAGCCTTCGCGCCGACGCGGTCCCCCGCGTCGATTCGCAGCAAGCCGTCGAGGTATAGCGCCTTCGCGAGCAGCGGCCCGTGGCCGACCTCGCGCGCCGTTGCGACCAGCTCTGCCACCCGCGGGCGGAGCGTGAGTGTGCGGCCGCTGCGATAGACGACGTTGGCCCGGGCGATCTCATGCGCGAGCGGCTGAGCGTGCACGGGGATGGCGGCGTCCTGTTGCTCAAGGCGGTCAAGATCTCCGCAGTCGCTCGGGCGCGGCAGCCCCTCGGCCGCGAGCAGCAACGCTGGAAGTTCTTTCGCTTCGGCGGTGTCGATAACCTCGCGCAACGCTGCGAGTCCGCTGCGGTCTCGATCGAGGCACGTCATCCGGCGATCGAGGATCTCGTCGGTAAGCTCACCGCGCTCGCGTGCCATGCACGCGTCGCGATGACCCTCGATCCACGCAGAAGCGAAGCGCTCGACGGCCGCCTCGACGCGTGGGGCAACCACCTTGCCGTAATCGCCCAGTTGGGCCAGGTGATTCATCGCTTGCGTTCGATGGGACTCGGCCCAGGCGCGGTCGAGAATCTCGGTTGCGCCGGTGCACGGAGCCGTCAACTCGGACGGCGCCTCGGGAGGGCTTGCCGCACTGACGTACGCGCCCGTGACCGTCGCGGCTGCGATCAGACCGACCGCAAGGCGTCGGCGGAGCGGGCCAGGGTCGCGCGCGAGCGCGTTGATCAGTTCGTCGACGGTTGCAACGCCGGCCCCTTCGAGTTCGCGACGCAGCACCCGTTCGATCCACGCCGGTGGCTGTGGTGCATCATCGGGGATCCGTCCGCGCAATGTGCTGGACAGGCGGGCCTCGGCGGTGGCGCCGTCGAACGGCAACCGTCCGGTCAACGCCTCCCAAATGGTGACGGCCAACGAGAATTTGTCGGAGCGTGCCGACGCCGGTGCGCCGCGTAGGACCTCGGGGGCGATGTATCCGGGCGTGCCGTGGACTGACGCCGTGACAATGGCGTCGGTACGCCCGGCCGAGCTCGCAGCGGTGATGGGCTCGGTGGTGGCGAGATCGGTGGGCCTCGCGAGGCCAAAGTCGAGCACGCGGGTGATGCCGTCGTCGCCGACGATGA
This sequence comes from uncultured Myxococcales bacterium, assembly GCA_902826865.1. GTDB lineage: Bacteria > Myxococcota_A > Polyangia > Nannocystales > Nannocystaceae > Xiheibacterium. Next base: position 41,219 of record CADEGN010000010.1, on the reverse strand, counting down.
TGTTCTCGGGCTTGAAGTCACGGTGGGTTAGGCCGGCGGCGTGGGCGGCAGCCAGGCCTCGTCCTGCTTGCAAGCATGTCGTGAGTTGCTCTGCCAGGGTACGCGGGCCGGCGAGCCACTGACGTAGGTTCACGCCGCGAACGAACTCCATCGCGATAAACAGGCGACCGCCGTGCTTGCCGACCTCGTATACGTGGACCACGTTCGGGTGTGACAACCTGGCCATCGCGCGGGCCTCGGTGGCCAAGCGATTGGCTTCGGATCCTTCGTCCTCGTGCTCGATGAGGACCTTGATCGCGACCTTGCGATCGAGCTCCGGATCGTAGGCCGCGAAGACGACGCCCATTGCACCCTGACCGATGCGGTCGAGCACGATAAAGCGGCCGATACGGACGGGCGCGGCTGGCTCGCCGAACAGACGCTCGCGGGCGATGGCGTGCGCGCGAGCGAGTTCGACGTCGAGGTGCGGCCCAGCAAGCGCCTCCGCCACCGCGTTGGCCAAGCCCCGCAGTTCGGGGGTTCGCGTCATCTCCGGCCTCGGCGCGCCGGACAACGCGGCAGGCGGATCCGCCTCGTCGGTGGGCTCAGGATCCGGACCCCTCGCCATCGGTCTTCGCCTCCCGGATCGCGGCTGCCCAGCGTTGGAGATCCGTGGTGGTCGAGCGCACTGGGTGAGGCGATGCAGCCAGCTCCGACTGCAGGGCGCGGAGCTGTTCGATCGCACGACGTAGGCGGCTGCGGACGGTGCCGAGCGGGATGTCGAGCGCGATGGCGAGCTCGGGGCCCCGTAGTCGCTGCACGTAGGCCAGCTCGAGAAGAATCTGCAGTCCAAGTGGTAGGCGCCGCAACCCCTGAACCAGCAACTGGTGTTGCTCGCGGATCGCCATCGCCGAACTCGGCGACGGTGCCAGATCCGCGAGGGAGGTGGCCTCGAGGTCGACCGGATCCGGTCGGCGAGCATTGCGACGCAGGTGATCGACGAGAAGGTTGCGGGCGATCGCGAAGATGTAAGCCCGCACTTCCGAGCCGGTCCGGAGGTCGTCGCGAGCTTGCACGCAACGCATGAACGTCTGCTGCGTCAAGTCGTCGGCGACGTCGGCCACCTTCGAGCGGAAGAACATGTATACGCCCCGGAAGTGGCGCTCGAACAGATCTGAGCCGGCCGCTCGATCGCCATCGCGCCATCGCGCCAACAACTCGCCGTCGTCGGGTCCCGTCACCGATCTGCAGCATGCGAGGACACAACCGCGGCGTCAATCGCCGGGTCGCCGGAGGCAGGGCGCGCGGAGCATGTGGCGACACAAGTAGGAAGACGTCGCCGCGCCCCGAGCGATCACGCCACCGCGTGGCGCGCGGTCACAGCTGGCGGTCGAGGCGCCCCGGGAGGCCTCGAAGCGCCCTCCCTTGAGGGATTTCTGGTGGGCCGCCGGTTGTTCGAGACCCGGACACGCGACTACCCTTTGCGCATGCCCGTGCCGCCGCCAGACGCCCCCCCCTCCCCATCTGGTGAACAGTGGCGGGCGCACGGAGCCGCGCCCAACCGCTACGCCGACAACTGGCGTCATCGCGACTACCACGGCGTGCGCTCCACCTCGCTCTCGCAGGCGCCAGAGCGCTTGCAGCGCGTAGCCGTCGAGCTGCTGCGCAAGGCGGTGATCGAGGAGGTCAGGCGGATCATGGGTGATCGGCCGATTCGGCGCGTCATCGATGCGGCTTGTGGGCCTGGTGACTGGGCGATGGCTTGGGCGGCACTCGGCGCGCGCGTCAGTGGGTTCGACGTTAACCCAGCGTTCATCGCAGCCGCGCGACAGCGCGCCGCCGAGGGCCTACCGCAAGCGAGCTTCGACTTTTCCGTCGCGGATCTCATCGAATACGACGCGTGGGACGGTGCGGACATCGTTGCCCTCGGTGCCTGCGTGATGTACGTCGATGACGCGGCATTGGAGGATCTGCTGGCCAAGCTGTCGCATGCCCTCACGCCGGGGGCCGCGGTTTATGTGCGGGCGACCGTGCCGAATCCGCTGCAGCCGTCCCTCTACCATCCCTTCGGCTGCTACCGCGATCGCTCGGTATACCAACGCGCTTTCGAACGCCGCGGGTTTCGCCTTGCTCGGCCGCCCCAAACGTCGTTGCAGGTGGTGTTGGACGCGCACCTTGTCCGGCGGTTGCGGTCGCTCGGGCCGGGGCTGTCGGCGGCGATCTCGGGCCCCTCGCGCTTGCTCACGATGTTGCGGCGGGAACGCGAGTTCTGCAACTGGTTCCTCGTGCGGCAGTGAGTACCTCGGCAGCGAGGCCACCAGCGATCGAGTGGGCCGTCGCGACCCCCACGCCGAATATCCCGAGGAGGGACGCCCGCGCTGATCTACCATTGCGGCGATGCCGAGGTCGCAGGTGCGTCGCAGCGTGTCAGAGACCCGATCGCAGGATCGTCCCGCCAAGGTCGCGAAAAAGAAATCGACGCCGGGGGGAGCTGAGCTTTCCTTCGATCGGGAGGTGGCGGTGGCCCATCTTCGTGCGATGGATCCCGCGATCGTCCGCCTGATCGATGCCGTCGGCCCATTCACGTTGGAGGTCGAAACGGAGGCGAGTACGTTCGCCGCGCTATCGCGGACCATCGTGTATCAGCAGCTCAACGGCCGCGCCGCTGCGACGATCCATGGCCGCGTGTGCGCGGCCGCGACGGGCGATGCGAGGGGGGTCCCGAGCGCCGAAGACATCATGGGATTGTCCGATGCCACGCTCCGCGGTGCCGGACTCTCGGCTTCGAAGTTGCTCTCGCTGCGCGATCTGGCCTCGCGGACCATCGCGGGGCGAGTACCCGATCTCGCGCAGCTGCGCAGGTTGACGGACGAGGCGATCATCGAGTGCCTCACCGAAATCCGTGGCATCGGTCCGTGGAGTGTGCAGATGCTGCTGATGTTTCGCCTCGGTCGACCCGATGTGTTGCCGGTCGATGATTTCGGCGTACGCAAGGGGTTTGGTCGCATGTTGCACAAACGCGTGATGCCGGATCGGCACCAGCTCGAGCGCCATGCCCGACGTTGGAGGCCTTACCGTTCAGTGGCGAGTTGGTACATGTGGCGAGCGACCGAGTTGCCGGCAGAGGTGCGCTTGAAGAAGTAGACGGGGTTGAGCCGCGCGGTTCGATGCGCGCAGTTCGCGGACCGGGAAGTCGCATCCCGCCGTCGCGGTAGTATGCCGCGCGGATCGTGGCAGACTCGCAAGTGATGCGCATCGGAGTCACCGTGGGCAACGGTGCGGTGGGGCGCGTGGTTCGAATCGTCGGCGGGCCGCGTGAGCTTGCCGGCAAGATCCTTCACCCGTCGCACCGGAGCGACCGGGGGGCTGTTGCTCGGTTTGCGCAGGAGGCCCGGGTCACGGCGGCGCTTCGGCATCGCAACATCGTTGAGATCCTCGGCCACCAGACGATCGATGGCGAATCTGTGCTGCTCATGGAATTCGTCGACGGGCCGACGCTCGCCCAGATCATTGCTCGGCGTGCACCCTTGCCGGATCGTGAAGTGCTCGAACTGCTGCGCGGAATCGCCGCCGGACTCGCGCACGCCCATGCGCAGGGCGTCATCCACCGCGATCTCAAGCCGGCCAACGTCCTCATCGATCGCGATGGCACGCCGAAGATCGCTGATTTCGGGATGGCTCGCGGCGCATCCCTCGGCGACGACGACGGGGACGCGTTTACCGTCCTCGGGACGCCCGACTACATGGCCCCCGAGTGCCTCGATCCGCTTGCGGTGGACGGTCGCTCGGATCTCTATGCGCTGGGTTGCATTGCGCACGAGCTGTTGACCGGATCACCGCCGTTTTCCGGCGCGACCCCCCATTCCATACTTCGTGCCCATCGCGAGGACGAGCCGCCGCCGTTGCCGGCTGCTGTGCGTGGCGATCTCTCAGCCCTCGTCGGGGCCTTGCTGGCGAAGTCGCCGGGGAGGCGACCGCAGGCCGCAACGGCGGTGATGGGTACGCTCGACCGAATGCTCGCCGACGAGCAAGTCGCCCTGGCGGTGCGCGATGGAACACATCGAGCGAACTGCGCGGTGTGTTCGCGCGCGCTCTTGCCTGGTGTCGCCGCGTGTTTGCTGTGCGGGCAGTCGCTGCTTCGTCGCGAGGCGGGTCACGCAAAGGTGGTGGTCACCGGTCCAGGTGAGATCGGCGACAAGCTCGACAACAACCTCCGCCTTCGCCTCCACGACTTTCTTGCCGCGGAGCCAGAGCTCGGCCTGCGCGGCACCAAGGCGATGCGGAAGAGGATCCCGCGCCTGCCGTTCGTGCTTGCCACCGGGATCGGGCGTGCGCAAGCCGATGCGATGGTGGTTGCGCTGGCGAAGCTCGGAATCACCGCAGAGGTGGTCGAGGGTTGGGCATACGGATTGCCCGCGATGCGGAGCAAGGCGCTGCGGCTCAGCGGTCGTATGGGGGTGATCGCTGCCACCAGTGCACCGGCCCTCTTCAACTCCGGCGCAGGGATTTTCGTGTGGCTCGTCGGCGGGATCGGTCTCGCGGTCGGAGCGGCGGTCGTGTCGGCAAGCTCGGTCACACGGCCTGCCGAGGATCGCCCGACAATTCCGCCCGCGATTCGTGCGGCGCTGTCCCGCACCGTGTCGGCCCTTCCGGCAGTCACGACCGGACGCCATCGCGAGACCGTACACGCAGTGGCGGAGCGGGCGCTCGCGCTCGCTGCACGGCCCGAGCTCGCCGGCGACGACGTGTACACCGAGCTCGCACGGGCGATCGATGCGGCGACGGTTGCCGCGGGCTCGCTCGATGGCCTCGACCGACGTCTGGGCGCGGGTTTGGGCGGCGTGACGGAGGATGCACGGGACTTGTTGCGCGCACGAGACCTCTGGGCGCAGCGTCTGCAGCGAGTCCTCGCAGAGCTTGAGGTGCTCGAGTTACGCCTCGTGCAGGCTCGCGCACGGCCTGCTGCGAGCGAGGAACTGACCGATCTGCGCGCGCAAATCGAAGCTCTCGAGGAAGTTCAGCGCCGATGAAGCGAGACGGGGAATTGGCCGTGCCTGGGGTACCCGACGATGTCGAGATCGTTGCCGGACCTCAGCGCGTCGGAAGCGAGCTGCGTTGGCACGCGCGTGTCGCGGGGGTAGATATGGTACTCGCCCAGCTCGCCGCGGAGCTCGCGTCTGACCGCACCGTGCGCGCGCGCTGGGTCGATGACACGCTCCGGATGATCGCGCTCGACGTGCCCGGGCATGCTCGACCGACTCGCATGGGCCCGGACCCGGATCCCGCAGATCCGTCCGCGCCGCCCCCTTGGCGCCTGCGACCGCAGCCTCCGGGCGAGCCCCTCGATCGTTGGCTCGCCGCGCACGCGCCACTCGATCCGGTCTCGGGTCTGGCTGTCATGCGTCGCATCGCCGAGGCCGTCGAAGGGGTGCACGCCCGTGGCGCGGTGATCCGCGATCTCCAGCCGCGCAACATCGTGCTTGCGTCCGACGCAGCGACGCTGGTTGACATCGGGTTGTCGCGCACCGACACCCTCTCGAGTCGCACGGCCGCGAGTTTGTTGCTCGAAGATTCGCCCTACACGGCACCCGAGTGTCTGCGGCGCACGAGCGTCGACCGGCGAGCTGATATCTACAGCCTGGGTGTGCTCGCGCATGTGATCCTCGTGGGTGTGCCGCCCTGGGGCGACTGTGGTGCCGTCACGCGTCCCTCGGGTAGTCCGCCCGCCCCGAGCACACTGCGTCCGGGAATCGACGCCGCGCTCGATGCTGGCGTGCTTGCGGCTCTCGCCGAGGAGCCCGAGCGTCGACCGGGCAGCGTTTCTGACTTCATTGCGTGGTTTGCCCCCGGGGCCGGTGCAGTGCGCACGCGCGAGGTCGTGCGCTGTCAGCACTGCGGCGCGGAGGTTCGCGTCGAGCAGCGGCTGTGCGTTGCGTGTGGGCGCCGAGCGGTGCGGTTCGAGCATGAAGACGGTCCCGAGTCCGTGAATCTGGTGCTGACCAAAGCGGTCGAAGACGCTGAGTTCGCCCGCAGTTTGCGCGATACGTTGGCGCCGATCGCCGCGGGTCCATTGCCGGATCTCGACTTCTTGATCGGTGATGTACGCATGTACTCCCGCGGGGAGCAAAAGCGTCGGATCCGGTTACCCGCGCAGCTGTTCGTGGGGCTCTCGCGGGAGACCGCGGCCAGCCTGGTTGAACTCTTCAGCAAGGCCGGATTGAAGACCAGAGTTGCCAGACGCAGGCCGCCGGGTCGCAAGCTTGCGATTGTAGCCGGCGCGATGGCAGCGATCGGCGTCGCTTCGGCGGTCATTCTCGGTTTGGCCGGCGTCACGGCGGGCATACCGGTGGTGGGGATCTTCACGGCGTTGGCGGTGGTGTTCTTCGTCATGTCTCGTCGCGCGCCCAAGACCGCCGTGCCGCTGATGCGCCTGCGCGACGCCCCGGCGGCGCTACCGGCCTCCGATCCACTCGTGGCTCGGCTGGCCGCCCATCTGCATCCACAGACGGCCCACGACGTCCGCCAGCGGGTGGGTGAACTTGCGCTGGCGCTCCAGCGCCTGGTCGATCATCGCCTGGAGCACCACCGTGAGCGGGCGGAGATCGATCTGGTCACCGCCCCGGTCGAACGTCTGGTCGATGCGCTCGCGCGCGAGGTCGAGCGCATTGCCGACTTCGATACGGAGCTCCGCGGACTCGAGGAGGGCGAGCTTGTCCGTGCCTTGGCCCGCAGCGAAGCTCGCGCCGAGCCCGAAGCTGCGCGCGATGCGATTCGCTCGCGGCTGGCACGCCTACGCGTGCTCGAGGAACAGCGCGCCGCGGCGTTCGGGCGCTTGCTCGACGTGAGCGGACTGCTCGAACGCGCCGTGGCGCTTGGCGTTGGCGTACGTGACGAGCAAGTCGAATACGATCGCGTTGTCGCCGCGGCTCGGCAGGCGCTCGAAGCCGGATGATCCCGGCCTCCCGCCACCAGCTCCGAGCGATGTCCGGCGGAGCGTCGCGTCAGCCCTCAAGCGGAGGGGCCGAGGTCGTCGAACCCGCGCCGAAGAACGAGAGATCGTTGGGGGCCCCCGGAATCGCGATGTCCGTCGTCGCGACGTTGGTGTCGCCAAACGAGATCTCGAACAGGTCGCCGGCAGCGGAAAAACCATAGGCGCGCCCGGCCCAAAACGCCAGCCCAAACACCTGCGAGTAGGGAAGCGGGCCATAGTTTTGGACGATACTTCCGGTGGCCGGATCGATCTCAACGATGCAATCCCCGCTCTCGCATCCTGGACCGACGACCGTCAGGTAGGTACCGCCGTCGGCGACCGAGACGAGATCGCCACTTGAAGCTAGGCCACCCGGAAGCGTTCCGATGGGCGTGATCTGGCCGGTGGCCTGATCGATGCGGATGTATTGCTCGTCGACGAACCCGACGAGCGCCTCGCGATCTGGCAGCACCGTACCCGCGGGCACGAACGACAGCGACGTCGGATACTCGCCCTCCGCAATAAACACGCACTTTCCGGTGCTGCGGTCGATGCGATAGAGCTGGGTGAACGCGGTGCCGTACATCTGCGAGTCCGCGTCCAACGCGATGTCGATGATCGTCGCTTGGCAATCTTCGAACGGCCCCACTTCGGTCACCGCATTGGTGTCGGGATCGAGGCGGTAGAGAGTGTCGGCGCTGTGTCCGAACACTTCGGCGATCTCGAGGGTGCCAACGTCCCCGAGCCCGAGGTCGAGCTTGCTGGAGATCCCCGTCTCCGAGCTCGCGGCGCCGCTGGACTCGTCGCCCGAGGACGCGGTCGAGATCACGCCGGTGAAGCCCGCGGTTGCATCACCGGCGCCGGCGTCGGCGCAGGCGGAAAGTAAGGTGGGCAATAGCGCTGCGAGGGGTAGACGGACCACGCGCCTGCAGGGTAGCAGGCCCGGCAGGGTCCCGCAGGCGGCACGCGTCTTGCCGCGCGCTCACGCTCGCGGGCCCGCACGCGTCATCTCACCGCGCCGCCCTCACCTCAGCCCGGTGGAACGAACTCCTCGCAGGCGTCCTTGATATCGGCCACGGCTTCTTGGAAGAATGGATCGTAGTCACCACACACTGGCCCGACGTGGCCATGCGTGAACATCCAGGTAAAACCGAGCAGGCGCGTGGCGATCTCGGCACCGTCCACGCCGTTGTCGCACTTGTCGAGAGGTGGGCACGCCTCCGGCGCGGCAGTACCGACCAACGAGAGAATGACAACGTTGGTCTCAACGCCGCCCTTGGCCGCGACAATGGCGTCGTACCAGTCCGCCGGCTCGCCGGGCGAGCCCATCGACGGTACATTTCCGCACGCTTGTTCCATCGTCTCGTGGTCGTCTTCTTCGTCGGTGATGATGACGATCACGAGCAGGGCATCGTCGCGCAGGAAGCCCTCGTTGCACTCGCCGACGTCGGTGTTTGGGGGGGTGAGTGCGGCGATGACGGCCTGCATGGGCTGTTCGTCACCGTCACCGCCCGTGCCGACCCGCGCTGCGCAATTGAACTTAGACGGAAGATCGTCATCCTGCGTCATGTGGCGCTGGCCCGACGCGTAGGGTGTGCAGGTCGCGTTGCTCGACCCCAGTGCGTAGTTCCGCGTGACGAGCACGCCATAACGCCCGGGTACGCACGAGATGTCGTTTCCGTCGGTGCGAACGACACCGACGTTGAAACCCTCGGCGCTGTTGAGCTCAGTTCGCATCGTATCGATGAAGTTGGGGAACGCGGCGAGCAGGTTCTGCTGCTCATCTGCCATGCTCCCCGAGCCATCGATGACGAAGACGATGTCGACCTTCTTGCACCCGATCAGCGAGTCACCGCCGCCCGATCCACTGCCACCGCCAACATCCAGCTTTGGTGGGGCGGTGTCCGCGGCGGTTTCGGCGGGTTGGACGTCACCCGTAGAATCAGACGTGGATCCGTCGGCGTTCGATGTTGAACCGCCCTGCGGCCCAACGTCCCCGGACGGATCGGTGCGACTCTCGTCGGCACATGCGGAGACGGCCGCCATGCAAACCAGCCAAGAGCGCAACGATCGCAGCCCGTTCATCTCACCAGCTTAGCGGGAGCGGAGGCAACCCGGAAGTGCGGAGCTCCCGGGTCGCTCTGCCGCCGCGCAAGCCGAGTTGAACGTCAGGTTTACTTCCGCGCTCAGCGACGTCGACGCACTCCCAGGCCCAGGCCGAAGAGCACGCTGAAGCCGAGCAAGCCCCCGCGCGGGTCGCTGCCCACATCGCATCCGCAGCCGCCCGCGGAGTCTTCGCCCTGCTGGCCACCGTCGGAGCCGCCGCTCGACTCAGCACTGGTATCGCCCGGTCCCGAAGCGCTGGCGCTCCCCGCGGTGTCTTCGCCTGGCCCCGACGCGCTCGCACTTGCTGCCGTCTCGCTGCCGCTGCCGCCCGATCCACTGCCCGACGTTGATCCTTCCCCAGAGCTCGCTGCTTGTCCGGTGGTGTCGGCGTCGGTCGTCCCCCCTTCGCTGCCCGATTCGGAGTCGCCTGCAGAGGTACTTGGGCTGGTCGTGACCGGGCCCGTGGCAGTCTCGCTCTCGCTCTCGCTATCGCTCTCGCTACTGCTGCCGGCGGTCGTGGTGCTGGTCCCGCCACCCGAGCAAAATGCGAGTTCTAACTCGCAGATCTCGAGCAGTTCGGCTTCGCTCAGGCCGGACCAGTCGTTACCGCCGGTGCCGCCGGTGCCGCCATCACCGCACATGCACGAGATGGAGTCGGGCTCGTTCGCGACTGTGCACGCACCAAACCTGTTCGCGCATTCCACTTCGATGGCGTGGGCCGTGCCCGAGATCCCCAACAACGTGAACAGCCCGACCGCGATACAATTCAATATACGCATTTCAACGTCGCCTATCCGGCCCAACAACGCGGGCGCCTCGCGGAGGGAAGCAAGCGCCGTGCCGCGGGACCACGTTCCTGATCGCGCCGCTGTCTACTGAGAGCAGCACGACACGCCCGCCACAGCAGGGCAGGCGTGTCGCGGTCCAGCCGATGGCCGCGGTCCCCTCAGACGAAGCCGCGGATCATCGCGAGCAGCTCCTCGACCACCGCGGGCTTGCCCGCGAGATCGGCGTTAGGCGCCATCTCCACCGACAGTCCCACCGCGGCGCCCCCCTCGACGATGACCTTCTTGATCCGGTCATCGGGGGTTTCCTTCTGCCAGTTCTGGTCCTTGAAGCTGCGCGGCTTCGTCTTGAGCGACGCTGCGTTGAGGCCGTTGCCCATGCCCTGCGGGCCGTGGCAAGCGACGCAACGCGTGTCCCAAACCTGCTTGGCTTCGGCGACCACCGCTGGATCAGCGCTGGACTTCGTCTCCTTTCCGCCACCGCACGCGGCGAGGCCAAGGGCGAATACAACGGGCACGAGAATGGAGCGAATCATTGTTTGCTTCTTTCACTGGGCCGCCGAACGCGGCTGGGGTTGAGGCATGGGGTCGGAAAACCCTTCCGACAGCGAAAAACGTGGCGCATCGAGGCTGTGCGGCTGCGAAGCGTGGGCCCCGTGGGCGCGGGAGAACGTCGTCGACCACAACGAATTCGCGACGACGCAGAGCGAGCTGAGCGGCATGAGAACCGCCGCAACAAGCGGAGTGACGTGGTCCGCCACGGCGAGTGTGGCGAAGAGTAGATTGTAAGCCAACGAAAAACCTAGCCCGCGCAGGATCACCGCGTTGGTGGCACGCGCTCCGCCGAACAGCTCCGTGACAGCCTCGAGGCTCTCATCGGCGAGATAGACATCCGCGACCGCGAGCGCTGCCTCGGCGCCGCCGCGCACGGCAATACTCGCAGCCGCGGCGCGCATCGCGAGGGCGTCGTTGATCCCGTCGCCGATGAGGGCGGCCGGGCCGTGTTCGATCACGAGCTTCGCCTTGCGCTCCGGCGAGCACCCGCCAAACGCGTGAGCGATCTTGAGCTGCTCCGCGACCGCCGCGACCACCCGCGGGTGATCGCCGCTCGCGATCATGATCGTCTTTCCGAGATCGCGCAGACGCGCCACCATGGCGGCTGCCTCCGGACGCACTCGATCGGCAACGGCGATGACGCCGACGACGCTACCGTCGGACTCGACGACAATCGGCGTGTGAGCACGGACGGCCGCGCGGTCGGCCATCGGATGCTCTGTGGGGATCCAACTCGTGCTGCCCACGCGGATCCGATGCCCGGCGATCTCCGCGACGACGCCCGACCCGGGGATCTCTTCGAACGCTGTCGGGATCAAGAGATCGCTGCCGGCGTCGCACGCCCAGGCCGAGATCGCCCGGGCGATAGGATGCCGGCTGCGCCGCTCGATCGCCGCCAACAGCGGGCGCAACTCGCCCGGTAGCTCGGCCTCGACGACACGCAGTCGGCCTTCGGTCAGCGTACCCGTCTTGTCGAAGATCACAGTGCCCACGCGCCCGAGGGTCTCCAGCGTCGCGGTCGAACGCACCACCAAGTTGCGCCGTGCGGCGCGGCCGCGGGCGATCGCGAGTGCCATCGGCGTCGCGAGGCCGAGCGCGCACGGGCACGAGATCACCAGAAGCGACACGACGACGTCAAAAGCGCGGTGCGGAGCATACGACCACCACCACGCGCCCGCGGCCGCCGCGAGCGCAAGAACGACCGCGACGAACCATCCCGCGACTCGATCCGCGAATCGTACGATGGCAGCTGGCCGTGCGTCGGCAGAGCACGCGCGCGCGAGGATCGTCCCGACGCGGGTGTCGCCGCCGACGCGTGTAACCACGACCTCAACCGTGTCGCCGAGGTTCGTCGAACCGGCGAGAACCTGCGAACCCGACGCGACCGGTTCCGGGGCAGATTCCCCGGTTAGGATCGCGACGTCCACGTGCGTCGATCCAGTGCGGATCTCTCCGTCCGCCCCGAAACGTTCGTCGCCACCCACGCGGATGACGTCGCCAATCGCGAGCTCGCGACTGCGAACGCTTTGCCAGCCTGCCCCCACGCGGCGCTCGACCATCGACGGAAGCAGATTGCCAAGCAGCTCCGCTTGCGTTCGCGCCTGCTGTTGTCCCCAGCTCTGCAAGCGCCGGCCGACCAGGAGAAGGAACACGAGGATCGTGATCGTGTCGAAGTAGATGTGGCTATCCCCGGTGACGGTGGCCCACGCGCTGGCGGCGAACCCGGTGACAAGCCCGAGGGCGATCGGCAGATCCATATGGAAGGTCCGCACTCGCAGCCCCGCCAGCGCACCGCGATAGAATGGCCAAGCGCCCCACGTCACCGCCGGCAGGGCGAAGGCAAGTCCCAGCCACTTGAACATCTGCACGAAGCCGGGCTCCATCGTCGACAGCTCACCGGCGTAGAGCGCGAATGCAGCCATCATTGCGTTGCCCGCGAGTGCACCGGTCACCCCAAGTCGCCATAGTTCGCGCCGCGAACGGGTTTGGGCCGCGGCTTGAACCTCGGCGGCGCCGAGCCGCGGCACGTAGCCGAGGTCGTGGACGAATCTGGCGATGCGCGACAGCTGGATCTGCCCGGGGTCCCAGCGCAGGCGCAACGTGTTCGCCCCGAGATCAACGCGGGCTTCGAGCACACCCGGCAAGGCGCGTGGCAGGCGCTCCAATACCCATACACACGCGGCGCAGTGCAGACCGGCGATTCTCAAGAGCACGTCACCCGGAGCGAAGCCACGTTCACGGAGTGCCTCGGTGTCGTCGAGGGCGTCGTAGTCGTCGCCATTGCGTCGGGCGGCCGTTGGCGCAGCAGTGGTGGACGCAAACTCGGTACGCAGGCGATAGAAGTCGCCGAGTCCGCACTGCGACAGCGCGGCGAAGACGGTCTCGCAGCCCGAGCAACAGAACACCGGCGCGATGCCGTGCGGCGCGGGCTGACCGCAGTGGGCGCAGCTCGCCGACGTACCGCTGGTCAGTGGCACGACGGTTCCTCCGCCAGGGCCTTGTCGGCGGCATCGGCCGGGACGAGCCGATGCCCTGCGCTAAGCACGGCCAGCGCGATGAGGATCGCGGCCGTCACCTGCGGCGCCCGGCGACCCAGGATCCGCGTGGCGGTCGCTCCTGCCACACCGACGAGCCCGAGGGCCGGGAGGGTCCCCAACCATGTGGCAGCCATCACTGCTGCGGCCGAGAACGCGTCGGCGGTTCCGGCGGCCAAGATCACGAAGCTCCATAGCCACGCGCATGGCAACAACGCGGTGAGTAGCCCAACCCCAGCCGCGCCAACGATGCCGCGTCGCGCGAGGACACGCGCCAGGAGGCTTGAGACGCGATGACGCCTTGGCCCGCGCCTCAGCTGCGTGAGCTGTGGGCCGTGCGGTACGAGCTGCCGAAGCGCGACGACGAGCAATAGCGCCGCGGTAAGGAACCCCATCGCTGTTTGGGCCCCAACCACTGCACGCCATGCAGAGTCCACGCTCGCGCCCACAACGCCCGCAAGCAGACCGAGAGCGACGTAGCCGACGAGTCGCGCGCCGTGGTAACCGATCGCGGCCGCAGGGCGGGACAGGCGAGGGCCGCCTCCGCATGCCACCGTGGCGATGCCGCCGCACATCCCCGCGCAGTGCACACTGCCGAGCAGACTGGCGAGGGCGATTGCGGCGAGCGTCATCGGCCGACCCCGATCGCGTAGGTGCGCTCGTCAAACCATCGCGCCGGGCCCCCGTCGAGGACGATCGCGAGCGCGTAGCTTCCTGGACGCGCCAGTGGGAGCAAGGCGTGGTAGCGGCCCGCGACCTCGGCGGGCTCGATCGTCGAGGATCGGTCGAGAGCGGTGACATCGGCCCTACGGGCGTCGAGGGTGCCGTGCAGTCCCGTGACGCCGCGGCCCTGGCTGTCGCGAACCTCGACGACGACCTCACAGCCGCGGCGGTCGGGTGTCACGCACGGCGTAACGTCGACCCGCCAGCCAAGACTCCGCGCCGCGGCGCGGGCCTCGATCACGCGATCATACGCGAGCGCGTCCGCCTCGTAGTCACCGACAGCCGGTGCCGAAGGATTCGTGACGGCGATCCAAACCATGACGAGGTTGATCCCCACGACAATGGCAAGGCTGGTCGCGATCGCAAATGGCCACGGCGAGCCGGCCGACTTCTTCACTTTGCACCTCCACCGAGGAACTCCGTCGAGACTTCCTGGCTGAACTCAGCCCCGTCGTCGACCATGAGTCGCACCGTCTGCTTGCGTCCTACGACGGCAGTGCGCGGCAGCACCAGGAACACGGGCATGTGATCCACGGCGCCGGGAGATACCGTGAACGGGCTCATCGGCGCGATCAGCTCGAGCTCGGGTGGATCGACCGGCGCGACCGTAAACGTGCGGGCGACATCGCCCTTGTTCGCGATGCGCAGGTTCATCGAGTTTTGCAGGCGATCGCCCTCGAGTTGGATGAACGGAGCCCCGACTTGGCGGCTCATGTTGAGCTCGATATCGCTGCGCCTGAGCACGCCCACCGTGAACGCCAGCATCACAGCCGCCACGCCCACGGCATAGACGATGACGCGCGGGCGGACGACGTGCGTGGGTGTGCGCGCCACCGCGTTCTCGCTTGTGATCTTGATCAGACCCAGCGGACGGTGGAGCTTGCCCATCACATCGTCACACGCGTCGATGCACGCCATGCATTGGGTGCATTCCATCGTCACGCCGCGGCGGATGTCGGTCCCGGTCGGGCAGACCTGGACGCAGCGGTTGCAGTCAACGCAGTCGCCCGCGCCCTGGGTGCCCTTTTTCCCGCGAGGCTCGCCGCGCGGATCATCGTAGAGAACCATGAGCGAGTGCCGGTCGGTGAGCGCCGACTGGAACCGCCCGTAGGGGCACACCACCAGGCACACTTGTTCGCGAAAGTACGCGAAGTCGAACACCAATAATCCGGTGACGAAGAGGAAGGTGAATGTGCCGGCGGGGTGGCGACTTGGATGGAGCTGGGCTTCGAATGTGCCTTCGTGGCCGAGGAAATACGCCGTGAACGTGGTGCCGATCATCCCGGCGATCACGACGTAGGAGGCGTACTTCGCCAGCTTTCGGGCGATCTTGCCGATCGTCCAAGGTGCCGCGTCGAGCTTGCGTCTTTCGTGCGCGGACCCTTCGATCAAGCGCTCGATCGGGCGGACGAGCGACTCGATGAACACGGTTTGGGGGCAGGCCCAGCCGCACCAGACGCGGCCGAACAACGCGGTAAAAAGAAATACCGCGAACACGACGAACCCGAACAAAAAAAGCAGGTAACTGCCGTCTGTGGCAAACAGATGCAGTCCCCAGAAGTGGATCCGTCGACCTACGATGTCGATACGGATCGCAGGATGGGCACCGATGTTGATCCACGGGCCGATCAACAGCATCGCAAGAAATACCCAGTGGACGATGGTGCGGAGCGTGAGCATCCGACCGCGGAACCACTCCGGGTATAGCCATACCCGGCGACCGCCGCGCCCGATCGTCTTGGGCGCCTCAGAGGGCAACGCCGGACTCTCCGGCGTTCGCCCGGCCTCATGGGGTGTCGGCAGAGGCATGGGGTGAGCCACTCGGGATGGGGTCTCCCTGGGGAGCCTTGGGGTTTGCCGCCACCTTCCCGCGCAGGTGGAAGGTGAACAGCCCTACCGCCAGCACTTCTTCGCGCGACAGCTGTTGTCCCCACGCAAGCATGCCCTTGGCAGGTACGCCGTCGTGCACGACCTTGGCAATGCTCGCGCGGGAGTAGCCGTGGATCGTATGATCGTCGGTGAGGTTAGGGCCGATAAGCCCACCACCGTCGAGGGCGTGACAGGAGCTGCAGCGGGTGGCAAAGACGCTCCTGCCCCGATCAAGGATCCCGGGCTCCGCTTCGAGGTTGGCGAGTTCCTCCTCGCTCGGTAGCGGTACGGGTGGGTGCAACTTCAGCCACTCGTCCATGTCGCTCTGCCAGGCAGCGCTCGGCAACTGCCCCGGCCCGAAGTGGAAGTAGGGGATGTAAACCGCCGCGAACACCACGGTGCCGACGAACAACCATACCCACCAGCGTGGCAGCGGGTTGTCGTACTCCTCGATGCCGTCGTAGTCGTATTCGAAACTCTTGTCTTCGACGCGGCTCATCCGTCGTTCTCCTGGTCGCTTTCGTCGAGGGCCATGAAGCGGAATCGGGCATACGCCTCCTTGGCGCCAGGCCGCAGGACCAGCACCAGGGCGCCCACGAAGATCGCGAAAAAGATGAAGAGCGCGATCTCCGGGAGGAACAATAGATCGGTGCGGGATAGGACGAGAGACTTCATGGCGCAGCTCCCTCGGCAGTGGTGGCACCGCGGATATCGGTGCCAAGGCGCTGTAGATACGCAATCATCGCGACGATGTTGCGATCGCGGACGTCAGGGTAGCCAGCCTGCCGCAGGCCATCGGCGATCGTCGCGGCTTGTGCCTTGGCGATGACCTCGGTGTGCTGCAGCTCGTACTTGCTATACGGGGCGTCGAACACGCTGTTGAAGATGTCGATCTTGGCGTCGATGTTCGACAGATCGAGTGGCTCATCGACGAGGTGCTCGTACGGCGGCATCAACGATCCGGGCGACGTCGACTGCGGGTCGATAAGGTGACTGAAGTGCCAGGAGTCGGGGTACTTTCCGCCTACGCGCAAGAGATCGGGCCCGATGCGTCGTGAACCCCAGAGGAACGGGCGGTCGTAGACGAACTCGCCCGGCTTGGCGTACTCGCCGTAACGTAGGGTCTCTTCGCGGAACGGACGGACCATCTGCGAGTGGCAATTGACGCAGCCCTCGCGGATGTACAGGTCGCGACCGGCAAGCTCGAGCGGCGTGTATGGCCGAACGGCGGCGATGGTGGGGATGTTCCCCTTGATCGCCATGCTCGGCACCAGCTCGAATAGGCCACCCGCTGCCGCCGCCACCGTGACCCACAGGGTGAATGTGAGCGGGCGACCCTCGAGCTTGTGGTGCCAGTCGACGCTCGAGGTCGCTTGCGGCCTCTCGGCGACGACAACCTCGACTGTCTCGTCGGCGATCTCGCCGCGGCGCTGGTAGGTCTTGTAGAGGTTGTAGACCATCACGAGCAGGCCGGTGAGGTAGAGCGCGCCTGACAGTGCGCGCGCCCAGTACATCGCGGACAGCGATGGCACCATTTCGGCCCACACGGGGTAAACGAGCCGCCCTTCGGAGTCGAACTCCTTCCACATCAGGCCTTCGGTGATGCCAGCAGCCCACATGCTGAGCACGTAGCCGGCGATGCCGAGCAGCGAGAACCAGAAGTGCAGGCCCGCCAAGCTCTTGCTGTGAAGCTCGGTCCTCCACAACCGAGGCATCAGCCAGTACAACATGCCAAATGTGAAAAACCCGTTCCACCCGAGTGCGCCGGCGTGGGCGTGCGCGACCGTCCAGTTGGTGAAGTGCGACAGCCCGTTGACCGACTTCAGCGACATCATCGGACCTTCGAACGTCGACATGCCGTAGAAGGTGATCGCGACGACGAAGAACTTGAGAATCGGGTCGGTCCGCAGCTTGTCCCACGCGCCACGCAGGGTCAGCAGGCCGTTGATCATCCCGCCCCAGCTCGGCGCCAGAAGCATGATCGAGAACACCGTGCCCATCGACTGGGCCCAGTCCGGCAGCGCGGAGTTGAGCAGGTGGTGCGGGCCCGCCCAGATGTAAAGGAACACCAGCGCCCAGAAGTGGATGATCGAGAGCCGGTAGCTATAGACGGGGCGCTTGGCCGCCTTCGGCATGAAGTAGTACATCAGGCCGAGGTACGGGGTCGTTAGGAAAAACGCGACGGCGTTATGCGCGTACCACCACTGCACCAGCGCGTCTTGGGCCCCCGCGAACACGGAGTAGCTCTTGAGCACCGAGACCGGCACGGCCAGCGAGTTCACAATATGGAGAAGCGCGATGGTGACGATCGACGCGATGTAGAACCAGATCGCGACGTATAGGTGCTTCTCGCGGCGCTTGGCGAGAGTGGCAAAGAAGTTGGCCCCGAAGACCACCCACACGAGTGCGATCGCGATGTCGATCGGCCACTCGAGCTCCGCATACTCTTTGGAACTGGTGATGCCCAGCGGCAGCGTGACAGCAGCGGCGACAATGATGAGCTGCCAACCCCAGAAGTGGGCGTTCGACAACTTGTCGCTGAACATCCGCGTTTTTAGAAGCCGTTGCGACGAGTAGTAAATGCCGGCGAAGATCGCGTTGCCGACGAACGCGAAGATCACCGCGTTTGTGTGCAACGGCCGGAGACGTCCGAAGCTGACGTATTGCAGGCCGAGGTTGAATTTGACATTCGCCAACTCGAGCGCCAGCCAAAGCCCCGCGAGCATGCCGATGACGCCCCATACGACCGTCGCGAGTGCAAATCTACGAACGATACCGTCGTCATAACGAACTGTGACGCTGCTCATGTCTTGCCCTCGTGCTCGCGGTCGTCGAAGATCACGCGAACGGGTGGCGTTTCCAGGTCGTCGAACTGACCGCTGCGCAGTGCCCAGCGGAAGGCCGCTAGCCCGACGGCGACCACGACGGTCGCGAGCGGAACGAGTATGTAGAGGACGTCCATGGCGAACGCTGTTTGCGTGGGGCTTCTATTGCACCCTGGCCGCCAAGAACCCACCGTAAGCGTTGCCTGACAGCCTCGGTCGGCGACGCAAGGCTTGCGCGTTAGAACGGATTCTGCGCCTGCCTCCGGCAAATTTCGGTTGTGCGCGACCCCGGCGGTGCTTCACGTCGTTGATGCGCCGAACGCAGTCCGCCGCGCGCAACGATCACGCGTGAGTCTGACAACTCCCCGCACGCGGATCAGCGCCGTCGCTCGGCCTCGACAACGGCGCGAATGACGTCGCTCGTGGTGATGAGGCCCGCGAGCTCGCCCTTCTGATCGATGACCGGCAGGCAGTGAAAACCGCCGCGGGCGAGCAACTCGCACGCGTCGCGCACGCTGGCATCGATGCCAATGGTCACCACATCCTCGGCCATCGCGTCGCGGAGCGGTACGCGATCGAGTGCACGGTCGAGCGCCTCTGGGCTCGAGCTGTACGCGTTTGGGGGCAGGACACGGAGTAGATCGGAGGGGGCAATCAACCCGACAAACCGGCCATCTTCGACGACGGGAACGTGGTGCCCTCCCGACGCGGTCATTGCGTGCCGGACGACGGACAACCGCTGGCTAGGGTGGACGGAGGCGGGATCTGCAGTCATCAGCGCCCACACAGGTCGGTCAAACACGTCGGCGATGTTGCCCGTCGGCATCGCTGGAAATATTGAGCGATGCGGCTCCGTCTCGCCGAGCGCAGCAAACACGGTGGTTGCGGAGGCGGTCGCGCTGGTTGTGCGCGCGAGACGAACGCGCATCCGCGGCGGGGTGTTTGGGTGGCGATCAGGGGAGGTGGTGGCGGCTCAACCAGTGTTCGACTTCGCCCAGCGGCTCCGGCCGGGCGACGGGAGCGTTCGCGAAGGCCGCTCGGGCCTGCCGCGCGAGGCTGTGGGCCCGCGCGCGATCGCGGGCGGAGCCTTCGATCTCCCATAGGCTCCGCGCCAGTAGGAAAGCGGTGGCCGCCCGGTCCTCGACCGGAATGTCGTCGCGTTGTTGCCGCGTCCAAGCCAGCTCACCCAGGGCAAGCGCCTCGTCGAGGCGATTTGCATGCCTCAGGACGTCCGCCAGGGCGGTGCGCGTGGTCGCGAGGTCAGGATGGTCGCCACCCAGGGTCACCTCGATTCGGTCGAGCGCTGCCCGGATCACCGCTTCGGCCTCGCCGTATCTGCCGTCCTTCACGAGGATCGTGCCGAGAAGACGGCGCGCGATGGCGAGCTCGGAGTGATCGGCCCCAAGTGCCGACTCAAGCCCAGGAAGGATCGCCCGGATCTCGCGTTCGGCTTCTGCGTCGCGGCTCTGTTGGCGAAGTACGAACGCCAGGCTGTGGCGCGACGAGAGCACAGCGGGATGGCCGGCGCCGAGCGCAGCACTCTGTTCGGAGATCGCTTGCCGAAATAGCGCCTCGGCCTCCGCGTACTTGCTCTGCGCGGCGAAGAGGAGCGCGAGGTTGTGCCGCAAGCCAGAGACCCGGGGATGACCACCGCCAAGCGCGAGTTCTTCTGCGTCGAGCGCCGCGCGAAGCTCGACTTCGGCTTCCGCATACCGGCCCTGCTCGTGCAAGATCCCGGCGATCCTGCTGCGCAGGGCGGATACGTCGGGATGAGCGGATCCCAGCTCGGCCTCGCTGGCCACCAGTGCGGCGCGAAGCTCGGCCTCGGCCTCGGCATACCTACGCTCGCGGAAGAGGACAGCGCCGAGATTGCCACGGGTCTCCAGCGTGTCGGGGTGCTCGGGCCCCAGCTGCGCGGAAGCGATGCTGAGTGCCGTCCGGAACTCGGCCTCCGCCTCGGAGTACTTGCCCTGCTTGAACAATGTTGATCCGAGAAGATCGTGCGTCTGGGCCAAGATCGCGTCGTCGGGTGGCAGCGTTGCCTCCTGTTGTGCAAGAAGGGCCCGTTCCTCCGTCTCGGCCTCTCGGTACTTACCCTGCTGCCTCAAGATGCCGGCGACGACGTAGTGGAGCTTCGCTTCAGCGCGTGGGTCGCCTGCCGACAGCCCTTCGACCAGCGGCCGCAGTTGCAGCGCCTCCTCCATTCGCTGCTGGGAGATCCCCACCAAGTGCATCCATGCGAGGACGGCTTCAAGTGCCACGTCGCGCTGCCGCCAGCTCATCCCGAGGCGCAACGCCTTCTCCAAGTGCACCTGCGAATTCTCGAACTGCGCGAGGCGTGTCGCCGTCGTTCCCTGGGCGAGCGCTATCTCGGCCTGCACCGGTCCGTACTCGACATCCACGACGGCATCGGCGGCCGAAGCGACCGCCGTTTGGGCGGCGTCGTAGCGTCCCGCCTTCAGCAGGCCCCGAGCGCGCGCCAACTGTGTTCGGGCAGCTTCCACCGCTTCGGCTTCGCTTTCGTTGGGTGGCTCGACTTGGGCAGTCAGCGCCTCGGTGTCCACGCAACGCTGCAGCGGCCGAAGCTCGTTGATCAGCGTGCTCGCTTTGGCGACGACATCGGCGTCGGCGTCACCGAGGACCTCGACGACGGCTTGCAGATCAACGGCGGCTCGCGCAAGACATCCCATGCGGAGATCCATCAGCGCGGCTGACTGCTCTCCCCGCACGGTAGTAGCTTCGCAGGCATCGGTGCGCATGGCCGCCCACTCGCTCGCGTAGGCATCAAGGGCTTGGGTTGTGCGAACCGCAGCTGTCTCGGCGTAGGACTTTCCGATCGCGGCAAACGCCGAGCTCACCTGCTCGCGTCGCGCGTTGTCCCAGATGCCGGCGAGCTTGTCGTTCGCGCCGGTGCAGCGTTGGGCGCGGCCCAGGGACCACGCCTGATGCGAAACAACGCCGGCGGCGAGTACGGACAGCGCACCACCGGCCAGCAACCATCGATTTCGTCGGCGCGAATTGTCCCGCGCGAGCGTATGCAACAGCTCGCGCATGCTGGGCCAGCGGTCGTTTGGGTTCGGCGAAAGGCCCCGGCGGACCGCGTCGCTGAGGCGCCGAGGCGTCGCGGGTCGGGGCCACTTTGGGGGGCCGGCGGCCTTGTTCTCAGCCATCGTCTTGCCAGAAAACGGCGGCTCGCCGCACACCGCCTCCCACAGCGCGACGCAAAACGCGTACTGATCGGCGGCGGCGGTGACCGCGACGCCGCGGTGCTGCTCGGGCGCCATGTATCGCGGCGTGCCAACGATGCTACCAGCGACCGTGAGACTGTCGTCCGATGTAACAGGGTCGCTCGACTCACCCGTGGAGGCACCGCCCGCGAGTTTGGCGACACCGAAGTCGGTGACTTTGACTGGGCCCGCTTGCGAGACAAGCACGTTGGCGGGCTTGAAGTCGCGGTGCAAGAGTCCGGCATCGTGGGCCGCCGCCAGACCGCGCCCGGCCTCGAGGAAGTGGGCAACGATGGAAGGCCAGCCCCGTTCGCGTTCCAGCAGCCAATCCCGCAGGGTTTTCCCAGGGACGTACTCCATCACGAGAACGACCTCGCCGGGGGCAAGCGCTTCGACGTCATAGATCGCGACGACGTGCGGATGCGACAGCTTGGCCATCGCCCGGGCCTCGGCTACCAGGCGAGCGGTGGCGCGCTCGTCGAGGGATGCCGCGTGCACGAGCTTGAGCGCAACTTCTCGCTGGAGCCTGGGATCATAGGCGTGGAGCACTCGCCCCATGCCGCCATGGGCGATCTCGGCGAGGACGACGTAGCGCGAAACCGTCGTACCGCGACCAAACGAGTCGACTGATCCTTGTCGCGCGCCGCCGCCTTCACCGATCTGCAGCGTGCGCGTCGCGTCGCTGGAGTTGCTGTGAGACGAGCTACTCACTTCCGCCAGTATCGGCGAGCCGCTTGGGGTGATGCGACCCTACACAGGCGCGCGTAGCGGCGGGGTCGCTCGGAGGGACGAGCGCGGAACCAGATCGAGATCGCCCAGCGGGCGATCCGGTGAAACCAGAGCGAACGCCCAGGGCCTGTCAAGCCTTCCCGGAATTCGCGGGGCGGTTCAAGCGTTCGTCAGCTCACTCGCGCAGCTGTTCGGTTTCGTGCACTACGGTGAGGGTGCGCGGTCGATGAGCATCAACCCAGCATGACGCTGCGACGAACGCTCGCGAGCATTGTGCTGTCGGGATGCTCAACCCCGGTCGCCGACGTCGGAGGGATTACGGGCGTTACCACCGGTGGTTCGGGCGCCGGTTCGGAAATGGGCTCGAACGACGGCCTGGCCACGACGGGCGCCGGCTCCGAGATGGGCTCGAGCGGCGCCAATGGGTCCGGTGGCCCCAAATTCGACATTGGCAGCATCAATCTCGACGTCGGCGCGATCGGCCCGACGTGCGAAGTCGTCGACGACATGAACGCCGTCGGCGAGTGCGGCGAGTCCGCGCCTCCGAACAGCTTCACACCCGACGTGCAATGGAGCTGGACGAGCAACGCCGAGCCACACAGCGGCGTCACTCCACTCGTGGCGAACCTTACCGACGACAACGGAAACGGTACGATCGATCTATGCGACACGCCTGACGTCGTGGTGGTCGCGGCCGTCGAGATCGCCTACGAGCACGGCGTGCCCGGGCATCTATACGTCCTCGATGGCCAGACCGGGGCCGAGCACTTTCGGATCGAGACTGAGGTCGACCCCTGCATTACGCCTGCAATCGGTGACATCGACGACGACGGTCTACCCGAGATCGTTACGACCACGATGAGTCCCGTAGGCGAGCCCAACTTGCTGCTCGCATTCGAGCACGACGGCACGCTAAAGTGGACAGGCGGTGAGTGGGTCGAGCCGTACTGCGGCGCGATCGCGCTTGCCGATCTCGACAACGACGGAGAGGTCGAGATCATTGCGGGTAATATCGTCGCAGATCACAACGGATCGCGCTTGTGGGCGGCGACGCAAGATCCCGGCTTCTACTCGGCCACCGCCGCGGCGGACCTCGATGGCGACGGTGTGCTTGAGGTTGTGCTGGCAAACGCGGCCTACCATGCGGACGGTACGCCGTATTACTTCAACCCAGACGTGTTGACGCCGGGATACCCGCAAATCGCGAATCTCGACGATGATCCGGACGCCGAGGTGCTCGTGACGAACGGCAGCGGTGTCTCAATGCTTGAGCACAATGGCACCACTAAGTTCCTCAACCTGCGCCCGACCGGCGATCCTGCAGGCGCGCTCGAATGGTTCCGGCCAGCTACGGTGCACGACTTCGACGGCGACCAGCTGGCGGAATTCGCGTCGAGCTCCGCGAACCACTACACCGTCTACGAGGGCGACGCGAGCATCGTGTGGTCGGCCGATGTCTCCGATCTGACAGGCGCTGCTTCCGGCACCGCGTTCGACTTCCTCGGCGACGGCATCGCCGACGCGATGTACGCCGACGAGACCACGATGTTCGTGTTCGACGGCGCCGGGTCGGCGCTCCTGCAATCCCCACGAGCAAGCCAGACACTGATTGAGTACCCGGTGGTCGCTGATGTCGACAACGACGGCTCGGCGGAGATCGTGGTCGTCTCGAACTACTTTGGCGATAACCCCCCGTCGCCGACGGTGCAGGTGATCCGCGACGCGGACGACCGCTGGATCCAGGCACGCCGCATCTGGAATCAGCACACGTATCACGTCACCAACGTGCGCGAGGACGGTACGATCCCCCAGTTTGAGCCCAACCACGTCGAACTCCTCAACACGTTCCGCACAAACGCACAGATCGAGGGCGGCGGCCTCTGCAAGCCACCGCCAGCCGGGTGAGCAACGACCGCGATAGCGCCGCGCCGAGCGCGATGGGCCGGTGCTCGACTGTCGCTCTCAGATCTGGCGGGGGACGCCGAGGGTCTCCGCTTGATCGTCGGAGCGGTCACGAGCTACGTCGATCACTGTTGTGATTGTCTGCTACAAATCGTGGACGATGCGACCCTACGTCGATCGCGGGCGCAAATGAGATCGCGTCAAAGCGAAGCGTCGCGCGGCATCGACGAGTGGATCCGGTGTGTGTCCAACCATCGCTGGACTTCCTCGCGTTGTTTGTCGTCTACGTAGTGCGATTTTTCGTAGGAGACCCGCGCGTCCTCGGCGAGTCTGCGGGCGCGAGGGCGATCACGCGCGGGAGGTTGGATGTCCCAGAGAATGTGCGCGAGAACGAACGCGGTGCCGGCTCGGCCGCTCGCTCGGATGTCGTCGCGTTGATGGCGAGCCCAAGCGAGCTCGGCTATAGGAAGCGCCTCGTCTGCGCGATCCAGAGTTCGTAAGACGTTCGCGAGGTGTTGCCGCGAGCGGGCGAGCTCGAGTTGGTCGGGCGCCACGACCACGCGGTGCCCCGCGTCAATCGAGGCGATGCGTGTCCAACCACCGTTGGACCTCGTCCATCTGTTCCTTGTCCGGGCGGCGGTCGTTCTCATGCGACACTCGTGCGCCCTCGGCGAGACTGCGCGCGCGAATGCGGTCGCGCGCGGGGGGCTCGATGTCCCAGAGAATGCGCGCGAGAATGAACGCGGTTACTGGAGCCTCTCCGCGCGAGAAATTGTCGCGTTGGTGGCGGGCCCAGGCCAGCTCGGCCAGCGGAAGTGCCTCGCTCGCGCGCCCGACATTCCGCAGCACGTCCGCAAGGCTGGCACGCGCGCGGGCAACGGCGTTGTCGTCTGGCCCGATCGTCGCCTCGAGCTTCGCAAGCGCGAACCTCATGATGGGCTCCGCTTCCGCGTACCGACCCTGCGCGGCTAGGAGATCGCCAAGCTGGCGCCGTGCGAACGCGAGGCGGACGTCGTCAGATGGCAGCAAACGCTCAAACCGGGACAAGGCCGCGCGCAACTCGACTTCGGCCTCCGCGTTGCGGCCCTGCATCTGATGCATGAGGGCGATAGCGGTGAGGTTGTCCAACAGAGTGGGATGATCCGGGCCGAGCGCAGCTTCTTCGGCGGCCAATACGGCACGAAACAGGGGCTCCGCCTCGTCGTGCTTGTCTTGATCGGCCAGGACTGACGCGAGGCTGCCGCGCAGTCGCGCCACGTATGTGTGACTGGACCCCAATGCGGCTTCCGCGACTTCGACCGCGGCGCGGAGCTCGATCTCCGCCTCTGCGGACTCCCCTCGAAAGCGGTGGGCGATGCTCAGGTTCTCGCGGTACCTCGCCACATCGGGGTGGCTAGGTGACAGCGCTGTAACGGTCGTTGCCACGGTCGCTCGCAATTCCTCGACGGCTTCGGTGTACTTTTGTGCGTGAATGAGTACGGCACCGAGGTTGCCGCGAATGCTCGCGGTCTTGGGATGCTCGGGTCCGAGCATGGCGATGACCAGGGCGAGGGCGCTGCGGATCTCTCGTTCCGCCTCCGCATATCGACCTTGCTCGATCAATGCAGCGCCGAGTGCACCGTGCGAATGGGCCAGCTGCGGATCGGTGGGCTCCAAGAGCTTCTCCCGCAGCGCGAGACCAGCGCGGTGTTCTGCCTCCGCCTCGGTGGGCTTTCCTTGTCGGGCGACCAGGACGGCAACGACATGGTGAACCCCCGCCCGGATGCTCGGGTAGCTCACCGCAAGCCCCTCGACGACAGGCCGCAACTGCAGCGCCTGCTCGACCCGTCCCTGCGCGACCCCCACCGTGTGCATCCAAACGTGCCCGGCCTGCGCCGTGATTTCGGACTGCCTCCACCTGGCCGCCACACGCATCGCGCCTTCCGCTTCGATCTGCGCGGCGTCGTAGTCGCCAAGTTCGACGAGGGTCTCCGCGCGGTCCAGCGCCACCTCGCTCTGGACCGGCCCGTATTCCACCCCCACGAGCGCGTCCTTGGCCGACTCGACCTCCTGCATCGCCGCGTCGTAGCGGCCGGCTCCTCGCAGGCTCTTGGCGCGGGCCAGATGCATGCGCGTGGTGGCGACGGCGTCGGCTTCCTCCGAGCGGGGGGGCTCGATCTCAGCTGCAAGGGCGTCGACATCTGCACACCGCGCAAGCGGCGGGATTTCTCTGACAACCTCATCCGCCCTTTGGACTACCGCCGCATCGGCGTGCGCGAGCACGTCTACCACCGCCTCGAGGGACATCGCGGCGCGGTGCAGACAACCCATGCGGAGATCCATCAACGCCGGCGACTGCTCAACCCGTACCGTGGTGGCTTCGCACGCGTCAGTGTGCATTGCGGCCCACTGGCTCGCGTAAGTGTCGAGCGCTGAAACGGCACGAGTCTCTGCCGCTGCGGCATAGGATCTCATGACGGCTGCGAATGCCGCGCTCACCTGTTCTCGCCGCGTCTCGTCCCAAACGCCGGTGAGTTTGTCAGCCGCACCGTTGCAGGGGCGCCCGCGAGCCTGCGCCCACGCTTGGTGTCCAACACCGCCCGCCACCAGGACGCTCAGAGCACCGCTGGCGAGTAGCCATCGCTTCCGGCGGCGCTCTGGACCCCGCGCGAGCGCATGCAGCAGTTCGTGCATCGATCGCCAGCGGTCGCGCGGCGCTGGGGCCAATCCACGCGTGATGGCCTCGACGATAGGCCGCGGTGCGGTGGATCGAGGCCATCTCGGCGGCCCGGCGACCCCTAGCTCGGGGTCGGCAGCCCCGGAAAACGGCGGACTGCCGCAGAGGGCCTCCCACAGGGAGACGCAAAATGCGTACTGGTCCGCTGCTGCTGTGAGCGGAAGGCCTTGACGCTGCTCGGGTGCCATGTACCGCGGCGTGCCGACAATGGCGCCGTCGATTGTCAGACCGTCGCCGGATGTGATCGAGTGGTTCGAAGCGCCCGTAGAAGCCGAAGTCGAGAGCTTCGCGACGCCAAAGTCGGTGACCTTCACCACGCCGGCAGGCGAGATCAGTACGTTGGTGGGTTTGAAGTCGCGATGCAAGATCCCCGCATCGTGGGCGGCAGCGAGCCCCTGGCCTGCATTGAGAAAGTGAGAGACGATCGATTGCCAGTTTCGCGCGTCGTCACGCTTGTGCAACCAATCGCGCAATGTCTGGCCGTCGAGGTACTCCATCACCAGCACCACCTCGCCGGCGTCCAGGGCTTCGACGTCGTAGACGCAAACGACGTGGGGGTGCGAGAGTTTGGCCATGGCGCGTGCTTCCGCGACCAAGCGGGCGGTGGAATGATCATCGAGTGCGTCGTGGCGCACGACCTTCAGCGCGACTTCACGCTGCAACTTGGGATCGTAGGCGCGAAGCACTTGGCCCATGCCGCCGCGGCCGATCTCCTCGAGCACGACATATCGGGCCAGCGATGCGCCGATGCGTAGCACCGCGGTCTGGACGGGCACGCAGGCCTCGATCGCGGATTCCCTGCGGGTCTCCCGAGCTTCATCGCAGCTGCCATGAGCTGTGTCGCCCACCCAACCAGTGTCCCTGATCGAGCCTGGGTGATGCGACCCTACACCGATGCTGGTTCCCATGCGGTTTCGAGCTGCTCGAAGCCGAGCTCGTCCGCGCGACTATGCCCGCGTTCGTCATCTTCGCCGCGCCGCGGTGGATCTTCGAAGGCTCGCGATTCTACGACGCCGGCGCGCCGGCTTAAGTCGCGTCGCTCGTGCGCGTTGATCCGGCAGGCGTGCCGCCGCTAGCGCTGTCGCGCGAACGCGCCGCCTACCCCGAGCGGCCTGCGGGGGTCAAGGGGGCACAACCCATTTGGGCGCGTGCGGCGACGCAACTCCCATCGGTATCCGGCATCGGTATCCGGCATCGGTATCCGGCATCGGTATCCGGCATCGGTATCCGGCAT
>CADEGN010000010.1:0-12965 GCA_902826865.1 uncultured Myxococcales bacterium | reverse complement strand
CGGTATCCGGGCATCCGGGGGTGCACAACAACTGCCGCCCGCAAACGCGGCGCGCAGAAAGCAGCCCCAGGCCTCGAAGGTGCAAGGGATCTACCGCCGCAAGCGTGGGGTAGCCGATGTCACACAAACGTCACCTCAGCCACCGACTGCCCCCATGCCCGCAGGGTTTACCTTGTGCGCGCTGCCGATGACTGACCCGAAGAGCTCGCTTCGCGAAGAACGACTCGTTCATGACATGAGCGTGCTGCGCCGGCAACTTCGACGCATGGCCGATCTTGTGTCGCAGTCTCTCGACGACGCTGTAGCAGCGGTCGCGAGTCGTGATCGTCGTCTTGCCTACCAGGTCGTTCTCCAAGACAACCGCGTCGACGTGCTCGAGCGTCACATCGATCGCATGTGTCAGGAGTTTCTGATCCGGCACATGCCGGTGGCCGCCCAGCTTCGTTTCGTGGTCGCTGTCGCCAAGGTGAACTCGGAGCTGGAACGCATTGGCGACTATGCGGAGTCGATCGCTCGCCGTGCAGTGACGCTGTCGGGCTACGAGGAGTTACCCGAGATCGGACGCACGGTGGAGATGGCGAGGGTCGCGTTCCAGATGCTGCGCAACGGCGTCCAGTCGTTTCTCGACGGTGACGCCGACCTCGCGATGCGGACGCTAGAGTTCGATCGACAGGTGGACGCCATGAACTCCGCAATCTTCAAGTCGCTAGCGCGGCCGCCGGCAGAGGAGCGCGATCTGACGGCGAGGTTCGCCCTGCTGGGTCTCATCAACCGGATCGAGCGAGTCGCGGACCGCGCCGGGAACATCGCGGAAGAAGCGGTGTACGTCATCCGCGGTCAAGTGCTCCGCCACCTCCCGCGGCAAGACTTTCGCGTGTTGTTCCTGTGCGAGAACAACTCATGTCGCAGTCAGATGGCTGAGGGCATTGCCCGCGCCGTTTCGCCCGCGCACTTCATTTTCCAATCGGCGGGTGTAACCCCCGCACCTGTCGATCCCGGCGCGGTCAAGTTCATGAGCAGCCGTGGCATCGACATCTCACGCCAGCACGCCAAGTCTCTCGCCGACGTCGGCAATGTTGAAGACTTCAACGTCGTAGTGACGTTGTCGCAGGTCGCCGAGGAGGCCAGCCCTCAGGCTCCCTACGGTGCCGTGGCGCTGAACTGGGAACTGCCGGATCCATCGAAGGCCGCCGGAATCCCTGAGGAGATCGAAGCGGTGTACCAAAAGGTTTACCTCGAGCTGCGTGCCAAAATTACCGAGTTGGTCGACGGCCTGCTCGGGACATCATCCGAACCGGAGGACGATCTGTGATGCGTGCCGTATGTACCGCAGTTGGAGTCGCGACCATGGGCCTGTGGGCAGGCGGGGCGGCGTGTGGCCAAAAGCAAGGCGCTGGTCACTCCGTGCAGGTTAAGGGCTCTGACACCATGGTGAACATCGCCCAGGCCTGGGGCGAGGAATACAATCGTATTCGCCCCGACATCGCCATCGTCGTATCGGGCGGAGGCTCGGGGACTGGCATCGCCGCGATCATCAACGGCACCACAGACATCGCCACCGCTAGCCGTGAGATCAAAGAGCAAGAGAAAGCCGACGCCAAGAAGAACAGCAGCAAGGACGTCGTCGAGCACGTTGTCGCTTACGACGCCCTCGCGGTCTACATCCACAAGGACAACCCTCTCACCAAGCTCACCAAGGCCGAACTCGCTTGCATCTACGGCGAAGGCGGCACTTGCGACAAGTGGTCGGACGTGGGGATTGACGTCCCCGGATGCGCTGGTCAAGAGATCATTCGCGTCAGTCGTCAATCCAACTCCGGAACGTACGCATTCTTCCGCGAGTGGACCATCGGCGAGAAGCAGGACTTCAAGCTGGGCTCCCGCGACATGCAGGGGTCGAAGGACGTGGTCGATCTCGTCGAGCAAACGCCGTGCGCGATCGGGTACAGCGGCCTCGGATACAAGACAGCGTCGGTCAAAACGGCATGCGTGGCGTCGAACGACACCGATCCATGCGTCGAGCCGACGATCGAAGGCGCAATCAGCGGCAAGTACCCACTATCCCGCGCACTCTATATGTACACGTTGGGTGAGCCGTCCGGCGAAGTGAAGGCGTACATCGACTGGGTGCGCTCCGATGCCGGACAGGTTCTCGTGGAACAGGCTGGCTTCGCGCCGCTTACGAAGGAGAAGCGCACCGTCGCTGGGAAGTGATGGCGAAGGGTTGGAGCAAGACCAGGGCGCAGGTTGAGCGCGCAAAGGAGCGGGTGATCGAACTCGCGATCGCCGCCTGTGGCATCAGTGCGGTCGTGTTCGTGTTCGCGATTATCTACTTCGTATTCCGCGAGGCAGCTCCGCTGCTGTTCGGTGGACTCGATATCGGGCAATTCCTCGGCAGCCCCGAGTGGTATCCCGATTCAGTTTCGAACAAGCGGTACGGCGCGCTTGCGTTGATCGCTGGCACTTTGAGCGTAACGGTGTTGGCCATGGCCATTGCCGTGCCGTTCGGCCTCGGAGCCGCGATCTACGTCTCGGAGTTCTCGCATGGCCGCACAAAAGAAGCTCTGAAGGTTGTGATCGAGCTACTCGCAGGAGTTCCTTCGGTCGTGTGGGGCTTCATCGGCCTCGTCGTCATCAACCCGATCATTATCGATGTCTTCAATACGGCCGTCGGGCTGAATGTGCTCAACGGCGCGTTCTTGCTCGGTCTCATGAGCGTTCCGATCATGGTTTCGATCGGTGAAGACGCCCTGAAGGCCGTGCCCGACACGTACCGCGAGGCCGCCGAGGCGATGGGCGCGACCAAGTGGCAAGTTACGTGGCGTGTGCTGCTGCCAGCGGCGCGCAACGGCTTGCTCGCCGCGGTGCTGCTCGGTGTCGGCCGCGCAGTGGGCGAGACCATGGCCGTGCTGATGGCGACCGGCCATGCCGTTCACATCCCGACGAGCCCGCTCGACTCCGTGCGTACGATGACCGCGACGATTGCCGCCGAGCTCGGCGAAACGGCGAAGGGAAGCGATCACTACCGCATCCTGTTCGTGTTGGGCGCCTTGCTGTTCGCCATCACGTTCGTCGTAAACCTCGTCGCCGACGTCGCGATTCGCGGGGTCAGAAAGAGGTGAGCAGAAAGTGGCGGTCTTCGACTCATCTGACGGAGCGCGCCGGCGTCACTTCACGCAGTCGATCGCGAGGTCAGTCTTTGCGGGAATGACAATCCTGCTGATCTTGCCCGTGGTGGCGATCATTGGATTGCTCGTGGTCCGCGGCGCGCCGGCGCTTAGCGCCGAGTTCCTGTTTTCGGCACCTATGCGCGGGATGACGGCGGGCGGTATTTGGCCGGCCATCGTCGGCACCATGTGGCTGGTCGGCGTGTCGCTGGCGGTCGCGGCGCCGATCGGGGTGCTGGCCGCCGTGTACCTCAATGAGTACGCGCGGGACGGCTGGATCACGCGGATCGTCCACCTGGCGATCGTCAATCTTGCCGGGGTTCCATCGATCGTCCACGCGCTGTTTGGAGTCGGCGCGTTCGTACTGTTTCTTTCGCTTGGCACGAGCATCCTCTCGGCCTCGCTGACCCTTGCGATCATGACGCTCCCGGTCATTATCGCGAGTACCAAGGAAGCGCTAGCAGCGGTGCCGATGCCGTTCCGCGAGGCGTGTTGGAACGTCGGGGCGACGCGCTGGCAGACGATCCGCCACGTCGTACTGCCCAACTCAGTCGCGGGCATTCTGACCGGCGTTATCTTGCAGGTGTCGCGCGCAGCCGGCGAGACTGCGCCGATTCTTTTCACCGGGGCCGCGTTCTTCCTGCCGCACTTACCACAATCGGTGAATGATCAGTGCATGGCGCTATCGATGCACCTGTTCACGCTGTCGACGCAGGTTCCCAACGTGCCTCCGCAGATGACGTACGGCACCGCGCTGGTTCTGCTCGGGCTGGTGCTCACCGTCAATGCCACATCCATCGTGATTCGTAGCCGATTGCGGAGGAAGCGACGGTGGTGAGCGAGCGCCCCAAGGTTCAATTCGAGACGCTGACCGTCCACTTTGGCGAACACATCGCGCTAAAGGACGTTACGTTAGACCTGCGTCCCAACGAGATCCTCGGCATCATCGGTCCCGCTGGATCGGGGAAGACGACCCTGCTTCGCGCACTCAACCGCACCCTCGAGCTCACGCGTGACGCTCGGATCGAGGGCAAGGTCCAGCTCGATGGCGAGGATGTTTATCGGGCACCTTCGCTGCCTGCCCTTCGCCGCCGCATCGGGATGGTGGCCCCACTGCCGGTCGGTCTTCCGATGTCGATCTACGACAACGTTGCGTTCGCTCCGCGGATGGCGGGCGTGCGGAGCAAGACAACGCTCGACGGCCTCGTCGAGACGTGTCTCGTGCAAGCCGCACTGTGGGATGAGGTAAAAGACCGCCTAGCGGACCTCGGCACCAAGCTATCAGGCGGACAACAACAGCGCCTTACCATCGCGCGGGCGCTCTCGCATGAGCCCGAGGTCCTCTGCCTCGACGAGTTTTCGATCGCGATCGACCCCGTCACGACCATGCGCATCGAAGAAGTGCTGAAGGAATTGAGCCGGCGCATTTCGATCTTGCTGGTCACGAACCTAGTTCAGCAGGCCCGCCGCCTGGCCCACCGCACAGCGTTTCTTCTCATGGGAGAGCTCGTCGAAGTCGGGCCCACCGAGGGGCTTTTTGGCCGCAATCCTTCCGATTCTCGGACCTTCGACTACGTCCACGGCATGTTTGGGTGATCCGCAAATGACCGCGACCAAGGGCATCACGGCCTCGAGGCTGAACCTCTGGTACACGAAGTTCCGCGCGTTGACCGGCGTTGATCTCGAGATCCGGCATGGACTGGTGACGGGGCTCATCGGGCCCTCGGGTTGCGGCAAGACCACGTTGCTGCGGTGTTTTAACCGAATCAACGAGCGCATCGCCGGCGTGCGGACAGAGGGAAAGGTGGAGATCCTCGGCGAGGATATCTATGCGCCGAGCGTCGATTTGGTCGAATTGCGGCGGCGCGTGGGGATGGTCTTCCAGCGCCCGAACCCGTTGCCGTTGTCGGTGCGAGACAATGTGCTGTTCGCGCTTCGCACTCACCGCAGCGGCGGCTCGTTATCACGAAGCGAGGGCGACTTGGCCGTCGAGGCTTCTTTGCGGGAGGTCGGCGTGTGGGAAGCGCTTCGCGATCGCCTCGATCGGCGTGCCACCGAGCTGTCGCTTGAGCAGCAACAGAAGCTCTGCATTGCGCGACTGTTGCCGCTGCAGCCAGAGATCCTGTTGATGGACGAACCCTGCTCAGCCCTCGATCCGTCTGCAACCCAACGGGTTGAGGAACTGATCCGGAAGTTACGCGGTCGCTACACCATCGTGATCGTGACCCACAATATGGCCCAGGCGCGCCGCGTCAGTGACGAGTGCATTTTCATGCTGCTTGGCGAGGTGATCGAGCATCGGCGCACGGAGGACGTGTTCTTGGCGCCACAGGACGAGCGCACCGCGAACTACATCGAGGGCCGCTTCGGGTGAGTGCTGCACGGTCGTCAGTTGCCTGAGGCGCAGTGAGATCGCGACCCCGACAACGCCCTCGACTGGGCGGCGCCC
Organism: uncultured Myxococcales bacterium; assembly: GCA_902826865.1. Taxonomy (GTDB): domain Bacteria; phylum Myxococcota_A; class Polyangia; order Nannocystales; family Nannocystaceae; genus Xiheibacterium. The sequence continues at coordinate 7,349 of CADEGN010000010.1, read as the reverse complement.
GGTACCGTCACGTGATCGGCGGCGCGAGTTGATCTGCGAGTCGGGCCGGCGCGACCACGCCTGCCTTCGTTAACGCCGCGTCCGCACGCGCGATCATGTCGTCGCCCCCTCCGCCGCCGATGAGCTGACCACGTCGGCGGAGCATGACGGCGGCGTAGATTGGCATGCCTCGCTCCATGAAGGCCCGCTCGCTTGCGACGAGGGTCTCGCGTGCGCGTGGCGTGTCCCCCGAAACTGCGTAGAGCGATGCCAGCAAGGGCAGCGCAAGCGCTTGACTCCACGGCGATCCGTCGGCCACGAGGCGCTCGGCGTCGGCGCGGGCGCGTGCCAGCAGGCGCTTGCGTTGTCGCCCGTCGCTCGCGGCCGCGGCGGCCAGTGCCGCACACCCGCGCTCGTGCAGCATGAACAGTCGCAGCGGTTGCTTGGTCAACATGAATGAGCGCTCAATCGATTGCCAATGCTCATCGATTGCCGCCAGGGCCCGGACGCCCCGCCCGGCATAGCGATCGATGCGCGAGCGCGTCATCGCTAGCACGTATCGATACGTCGCGGTCTCGAGGGGGGCGGGCCACCGCGCGGCAACCTCGGCGAGGACCGCGTCGGCCCTGTCGACGCGATTCTCGACCAAAAGCGCCATCGGCTCGTAGGCGAGGCGCAACATGAGTTGGGTGTGCAGATCGTCCCGGTCGATGGCATCACGGACGCCGAGCTCGAGCACCTCACGCATCCCGGCGAGCTCGCCGACATAGAACAGCGCCATGACAAGAAACGTCCGGACCATCCCGAGTTCCCATTGCACGTTGGTGCAGCGCTCGCGGAGGATCTTCTCGGCTTCGGCCAGGCGCGGGCAAGCAGTCACAAAGCGGCCACGATAGACGTCAGCAACGCCGGCAGCTAGACCGGCGATGCCCAGGGCGCGCGGATCATCGACGCGACGGCACAGCCCCTCGACACGGTCGAGCAGGGCGTCGCAAGCCGCCAATCCCGGCGTGCCATCGGTGGCCGCATATAGCGTCTCGAGCCCGAGCGCGCGCGCGATCCTCCGCGGCTCGCCTCCGTCGAGCGCCAACATCAGGTGACGTGCTTGAAAGTACTGACCCAGGAGCACCGACGACTGCAACAACCCCGTCGCGGCCGCCCACGTCGTATCGATGCGGAGCAACAGGTTCCGATCGACATCTTGCTCGGCACGCTCTACGAACTCGAGTCCGCGCAGGCGCACGCCGGTGCGGGCGGCCAGCAGTGCCGCGAGGGCCGAGCGCGGACCGTGCGGGAGCCTCAGGCCCACCGCACGGAGGACCTCGCGCAGCATGGCCAAGCCGTCGACCAAACGGCCGGAACGCAGGAGTTGCTCCGCGGCAGCGCGGCGCAGCTCGAGCACGTCACCAATGGCCGCCGTGTCTGCGGCGGTTACGTAGGCGGCGGCAGCGGCAGCTCCACGTCCGTCGCGGGCGAGCGTGTCTGCCAACGCCCGCTGGACCGAGTGACGTCGCGGATCGGTGTGAGTGAGAAGTTCGAGTGCCAGGCGGAACAGTCGGGCCGCGCGGTTGAACGCGAGCGCCTGCCCGGCTAACTCGGCCGCCAGCGTGACATACTCGATCGCACGACTCGGTTCACCCGCGGCCTTGAAGTGGAAGGCGATCTCCTCGGCGTCGCCACCATGGCGCTGGAGCTGCGTCGCCAGGGCCAGGTGAGTTGCGGCAATTCGCTCCGCTGTCATCGCGGCGCGCACCGCGACCGCGACGCGATCGTGGCTCGCCTCGACACCGCTGAGCTCGTCGGCGCCGTGGGTCTGTACGAACGCCTGCGCGCGCAGCAAAGCGATGGTCTCGAGTCCTCGTTCGTGGGCGCGCGCGGCGGCAAGCACGACTCGCTGCGGAATCGGACGCGCGGCCACGGCGAGGCACTCGAGTACGGCCCGCGCGGCGGCGGGCAGGCGCGCCACGCGAGCCTGAATGATCGCGTCGAGCTGTGGGCGGCCGAGGGCGCCTGGGTCACCGGTATCGGTTGTGTGGCGGACGAGTTCGGCCACAAACAACGGATTGCCGTCGCACTCCGCCACGATGGCTCGCGCGATCTCGTCGCGGTCGTGACGCGCAGGCAACAGTACCTCGGCGATCTCCATGGCGTCGGACTCAGTCAGCGGCCCGAGGACAATCCGCTCGCGTGAGACTTGATCGCCGAGCTCGGCAAGCCCACGGGCGAGTATGGTCGTCGCGGTGGTTGGTTCGCCGTCGTCTGGCCGAAGGCAGGCAACAAACAGCGCGGGTGGGCGAAACCGCGAACGGAGCAGCTCGGTCAGCACCACCGCCGTGTCGTCATCGCACCACTGAAGATCGTCCAGTGCGAGCACCAGTGGGCGGCTGGTCGCCACGCCGTGCAGAAGTTCGCGCAGGGCATCGACCGCCTGGCGACGGAGCTCGACAGGATCTTCGACGCGTGGCACGGGGGCATCGCCGACGCCAGGCACATCGGCAAGCACCGGAAAGAGCCGACCCAGCGCTCCCGCGCCGGCTACGGCGCCTGCGTTGCCCTGGGTCAGCAGAAACCGCCGCAAGTCGTCGACCAATTCGTCGAGGCCCTTATAGGGGACGGACTCGCGCTCATAACATCGTCCGCGCAGGGCCAGCGCGTTGCCAACAGCGGCGTGGCTCAGAAAGTGGCGGACGAGTGCGCTCTTCCCCGTTCCCGAGCGGCCCTCAACGATCGCGATCGCTGCCGAAGCGGACGAACGCACGCGTTGCCAACAGCGCTCAAGGGCGGCGAGCTCGTCGGCGCGGCCGACGAACACGTCTGGCATCACCGCCGCCGGGGCGAGCGGCGGGCCAGCAGCCGCACGTCCGAGACGGCCGAGCACTTCGGCACCGCTCGGACGGTCGACACCGTCGCGCGCGAGCAGGTCGGAGCAGAGTCGATCGAGATCGGCGGCGATGCCGGGCGCGCGCGCAGATGGCGGGCCAGGATGTCCGGCCTGCTTGGCCATCATCAGCGCGATACCGTCGAGGCCGCTGTGCGGGCGCTCGCCGGTTAGCGCCTCGTACATCATCACCCCGAAGCAGTACCAGTCGCTGGCGGTCGTGAGCTCGAGGTTCGCAGCCTGTTCGGGGGACATGTACGCCGGGGTGCCGGCGACGCCATCCTCGTCTTGGCCCACGAGTTGTCGCGCGAGCCCGAAGTCGGCGACCAGAACCTGCCCATCGGCGCGGACCAGGACGTTTGACGGTTTGAGATCGCGGTGGAGGATCCGGTAGGCGTGGAGCGCAACGAGGCCTTCTGCCAACTGGCGAAGGGCCTCGCGGAGCCGCGCTTCGTCGCACCGATTGCCGTCTCGTACCCAGGATAGGAAGTCGGTCCCGTGGACCAGATCCATTGTGAGCCACGCGCCGGCCTCGTCGACGAACAGCTCATGGATCGCGACGAGGTTGGGATGACTTACGTTGCTGACGATGCGAAACTCGCGCTTGAATCGGACGAGATCCTCGGGCCCCAGCCGGAGAAGAAGCTTGAGGGCCAACGAGCGCTCGTGATTGCGATCGAATACGTGATACACGGCTCCGTAAGCGCCGGTGCCGAGCAGCTCGCGAACCTGAAAACGGCCGCCACTGCGGGCTTCGAGCTCGCCTATCCCAGGTTCTGCGGAGCGCGTGGTGGGCATGCTCACGCTGCTTTCCGACGCCGGGGCCGTCGCGGAAGAGGAGATGCTTCGGTCGGTCGCCATCGGACGGCACGCGCGAGTGCCCGCGTCTGAGCGTGACATACTCGCTGTGCCCGTGCGAGCGCGCGATGTCCCTACGCGCGCTCGCATACGCCCGGCTCACGGGTTGGGGTCGATTGTGACGAGCGACCACGGGGTCTTCGCGGTGTCCACCAGCAGGAGGCGGAATGTCTCCTCCGCGGCGTCTGGGATCAGGTCACCAGCTGCGACGACGAAGGCGCGCTCGCCATCTTCGAGTGGAACATGGAAGTCGACCAGGGGATGGATCGGCAGCGACATCCCTGCCGCGGCGAAGCCGAGTTGGTACGTGAGCGGCTCGACGAGGAGCTCATCGCTCTGATTGGGCCACGTCAGCGCGGGCGAGATCACGTTTCCGTTCTCGATGACGTCGCCAGTGACAATGCCGACGTCGACTTCGGGCGCAGATGCCGAGTGTACCAACCGCACGGTGCTCGATCCCGGCTGGTCGAGTTCGAAGTTCTCGCGGTAGACCTGTAGCTGCAGCGGCGGTTCACCGGCCGCCGGACTCAGCTCACCGGTGGCGACCACGAGGTAGCGCTGGCCCGCCTGGAGGTCGTCGACCAGATCGGTGATCGCCGGTGTTCCCGCGCACCCGCTGGGCGCGACGTGGGCGTCGACCTCGTAGGACCCGGGCGGCACCTGTGCCGCGGTTAACCCGCCGAAGGAGAGATTGGCAGAGATCGTGTCGTCGCCGACGCACAGATCAACCGTTGGCGCATCCGGACCCGCGTGCAGGGCGTAGACCGTGGGGTTCTGTTTCACGAGCGCCACGGTTCCGGTGTCGCCGACGACCAGGAGGCCGAAGCCTGAGGATTGGCGTGGCAGCCGGGCCAGAAGCCCGGTCGCGATCACCATCACGTGCTGACCGTCCGCGAGGGCGGGGAGCGTAAACGACGTCACCGGCTCCTCGTTGGCAAGCACGCCAACCTGCAGCGAGTTGCCGGCGGGGAGGGCGACGCCTGCTGCGCCGGTTTCGGCGAAGCGTTCGAGCTCTGCGATTTCCGCCGTGCCGTCGTTGCCGACATCGAGTCCAACCGCGGGAGCATCGGCGCCGCCGTGGATGATGCGCACGCGCGCTTCGCCGGGTTGAGCCGGCTCAAACCCCGATACGATCGGGATCACTCGCAACGGCGAGCCCGCGGGCGAGCCGCCGTTCTCAAGCACGCCGACCGCGAGTGCCGACACCAGCTGCCCGTCGCCGAGCTCGAGGTTGGCGGCCGTGTAGATCGGGGCATCAGCCGGTCCCGAGTCGGCGCTACGGATCTCGAAGTCGTAGGTGCCCTCCGGGACCTCGAGCCATGTCGAGGTCTCACCATAGGCGAGTCCGGCGATGACCGGTGAGTCATCCCCCGCGACGTAGACATCGATGGCGGGTGACTCCGGCGAGCCATGGATGACGCGCACCATCGCCATTCCGTCGCCAGGCACGATCGCAGTATCCGAACCGCTGTCGCTCGATGTGCTCTCGTCGGGCATTCCGCCTCCGGTGGTCTCGGCGAGCGAAGTGCCGCTGTCGGTGCTGGATTCATCACGCGCGTTCGAGTCCTGCTGGCAGGCACTCGCGAGGGTCATCGCGGGCACCAGGTAGCGGGCGGCTCGAAGGGTTCGGGGGAACAATGAGGTTGAAAAAGTCGTCATTGCATCGTCTCCGTTGGGGCCGGGTCGTTGCCGGGCACCCATGAGCCGATTACGGAGTTTGCGTAAGGTTTGGATCGGACGGTTGCAATCTTTCTGGAACATTCGTATTTTCTCTTATAATTACTTATATTTATGACGCCTAGCGGGTTCCATGGTAGGGTCGTTTTCGTGCCGCCCGAGGGGATCGCGGAAGGTTTGTGAGCGAGGGTTGGAGCACGCGGAGCGGCGGCCGGTACCGGATCCAGACGGTCGCGGAGCTAACTGGGGTGCCGGCTTCGACCCTGCGCGCGTGGGAGCAGCGCTACGGATTTCCCGCTCCTGAGCGGACCGCATCGGCGTATCGACTGTACAGCGATGCCGACGTGGCCCGCATCGCCCGCGTGCGAGCCCTTTGTGACGCCGGGCTCGCCGCCGCCGAGGCCGTGGCACAGGTCACCTCCGAGATCGGCACGGATGCGGGTGTGCCAGCACTCGGGTTCGTCGATGTGAGCGCGTCGGGTGTGTCCGGTGCAGCGGCTGGAACTCGCGGCGACGATGCATCCGATCCATCGCACACGTCCGCAGCGGCTCTCGCAGACCTCGACGCCCTTGAGATGCGCTTGCGTGGCGCGATCTTGGCTGCGCCGCCGTCGGTCGTGTCCGAACCGCCTTCAAGCCAGGCGAAGCCGGCGCCGGCGCCGACGAACCAGTCGCCGTCCGCTGCCACGGCGTGCGGGCTTGCGATCAGCGAAAGGGCAAGGACCGACGCAGCCGTTGCCGATGTGGTCGAGAATTTCATGTTTCGATTCCTTCGAGGGGGTAAGGGCGCGCCCCCAACAGGCGCCCCGTGCGCTATTACGAAACGAGCGGCCGCGCCGCGCAATAGGTTGCCCGACGGCAGTTGTGCGCGAACAAGCGTCGTTCTCCCGCCAATGCGCAGGCCTCTCCCAACGCGCGAACGCGCCAAGAAATGCACGGGGCATCGAAAGCCCCAAAGGCGAACCGATATACGCCAAATGTTGTAGCGAAAGCCGCGAACATCCCCGTTCGCGTGTAAACGCAACGCGCGCCCTCACCGACGCCCGTCATATGTCCCCAGAATTGTGACAAGCCGCCGTGAGCCGGCCATCGCGACAACTGCGTCGGCTTCCCGCCGCGGTGCCGGGCGGTGGGCAGCGACGACTTCAAGTGTGATTGAACAACCTAGCAATCGGCCGAACGCAGCGTCGCGCGGCGCTACCCCGCCGCCTTCGTCAACAGCGGCGCAGCGTGCGCCGAGACAAGCCGCTCCGGCGGAAAGTGCAACGCCGCTTTCGTTCCCTGGCCGTATTGGCTGCTGAGTTCGAATTGGCCGCCATGCGCCTCGATCAGCCCTTTGACGATCGGAAGGCCAAGTCCGGTTCCGCGCTCGTCCAACGGAGCCAGGTCGTGGCGCGCCTGACCGAAACATTCCCTCACGCCATCCAAATCTTTCGCCCGAATGCCGACGCCCGTATCCCGCACCGCAACGGCGATGCCGCCTTCGATCAACAGCGACGGCTTGACTTGAATGGTGACCGTGCCGCCCTTCGGCGTGAACTTCACGGCATTCGTCAACAGATTGGCCAGCATCTGTAACAGCGCGCGCTCGTCCGCCGCCAAGATGACGCGCGCATGCGCCTGGAACCCGACACGCACCCCCTTCGCGTCGGCGCGCAAGTCCACAAGGCGCATGACCTCGCTCACCGAAAGCGAGAGGTCGACTTCGTCCGGCCGCAATTCAAAGCGGCCGGCCTCGATCTTGGCGAGGTCAAGGATGTCGTTGACCAATCGCAACAGATAGCGGCCGCTTACATTGATGTTCTCGGCATACTCGACGCATTTCTCAAGCGGGTCGTCGCGCCAAATGCGCCCCCTGATCATGTCGGAAAACCCGATGACGGCGTTCAGCGGCGTGCGCAGCTCGTGGCTCATATTCGCCAGAAAATCGGACTTGGCGCGATTGGCAGCGTCAGCC
>CADEGN010000009.1:20811-57372 GCA_902826865.1 uncultured Myxococcales bacterium | reverse complement strand
TCTCCGCGCATGAACGCGAGGAGCAAGCCTCGTGGAGTTGATGACGGTTTCGCACGTTGTGCTGTGGGCGGTGGTCATCGTTCAAACGGTGGTGTTGCTCGCGCTGGCGCGTCTCGTTGGGCAGCTCAGTCGCCGGTTTCCTCCCGCCGGTGCGCGGGTGATCAATCCCGGGCCCGAGATCGGCGAAAAGATCGCTGATTTCTCCGCGGCCACCCTCGTTGGCGGCGGAAAACTTGAGCACAGCTTTGGGCAGCGCGGCTTGTTTCTCCTGTACCTGTCGCCGCATTGCAGCACCTGCGCCGAGCTCTTGCCTTCGGCGAGGCAGTTCATGCGCGAGATTCAAGCTGAAGTTCAGCCGGTTTGGGTCCTCGCATTCGGCAGTCGCGAAGCTCAGATCGCGTACGCAGTTAGCAAGCGTCTCGAGCCGTTCCCCGTTTGCGCCGAATCGGATCTCCCGCCCGAGCTTCGCCTGGCGGGCGCCCCATTTGGCCTGTGGATCGACGCGCTGGGCATCGTGAAGGCCAAAGGCATGACGAACCATCGCGAACACCTTGAGAGCCTTCACAATGCTGCGGGCATGGCTCGTCCGGACGTCAGCGCAAAAGAGCGTTCACAATGGAACACCATTCACTCACATTGATCGAACGATGGGTTGAGAAGCTGTGCCTTTGGCTCGCCGATCGCCTCCCCCGTCAACACGCCGTGGCGGCGATCGGAAGTAGCATCGTCGGTTTGCCTGCGCTCGTCATGCCGGTCGACCGACGCCTCAATCTGAGCCACATGAGCGGAGAATCGTCGCCGGGTGATTTCGGCGCGCAACGCGGTCCGAGCCAGGAAACATGGCGTTTCAAGATCAGCGTCATGCGTGACGACGCAACCGTGGACCGCTGCGAGTTTTGGGCCTATTGCAGCATGTCGGGCCATCCGTGTGTCCTGTGTGGCGGCAGCAATGCCGGCGACATGGGAGCTGCACAGCAAGCCTGCCCCGCATCTTCTGTTCCGCGCACCTATTGGTCGGGTTGCTGCTTCGAGCCTCAGGCCGGGCGAATGCGCTACGTTGGATGGTTGGATTGCGGCACGCCGACATCGAGGATGTGCTCGTCCGCGATGAGCTATTGCCACAACTACCCGGGGGTCAAGGACTGGTCCCATCCCCTCAAGTACTACTGCACGGTGGCCGTTACCGAGTCGGCCAAGGACAGATACTGCGAACCATGAGCACGATCGCCCCTCTCACCTGGCTCGCGCTCTGGGCGGCCAACGACGACGACTGCCAACGATGACCACACTCGATCTAGCCTGGCTCGCGCTCGGCCTGCCGCTTTCAGTTCACACCGCGGCGTCAACCTGGGCGTCTCCGTGAGGCGACGGGATGCTGGGAAGCATCCTCTCCGTCGGTGACGGGGGCGCGCGAACGCAGCGGTACCGGTGGCTTGTCGCTGCCTTCGCGCACATGCTCAGCGGGGCCGCGACGGCCGCGATTTGGGGGATGCTGTTGAGCTTTGGTGTCGCGCCGATCGTGCCGTGCGACACCGGCATGCTCGTGTGGGTGTTGGTGATGCTGGGACCCGTCTACGCCCTGCGCCAATTGCAGTGGCTTCCGTTTCCCCCGCTGCTGCAGAGCTCGTGGCAAGTGCCGCAGCGATGGCAGGGTCTGCGATCGGATTTCGCGCGAGCGATCGCTTGGGGTGCCGCCCTCGGCCCCGGCTTCGCGACGCGCCTTGTCGTCCCATCGTACTATCTGCTCGTGCTTTGGAGCCTCGCGACCCCTTCCGCATGGTGGGTCGTGGCCATCTGGGCGATCTATGGCGCGACACGCGGCCTCCACGTGCTCTGGCTCGCCGTCCGCGCGCCGATCGATGCGCCAGTGATGGGGGCCTGTTCGATCTCTCATTGGCTCGGAAAACGCACCGATCGCCTCCTGCGATCAAACGTTGTGACGCTGATCGTCACCAGTGCGGTCGCCTACCTGGTGAAGCTGCGATGAAACTGGCGACAGTCGTACAGCGGCCGGACTCGCCCACAAGCTGGCAGCTCATGCTGCTCGACGCGCAAGACGGCGAAGTCCTACTCTCGCATGACGTGGGCGACCATCCGGCGGTCGACTTCTTCCCCGAGATCGACCGCTATGTGGTGCTAGGCCGAGCCGAGGAGGGTGGGCACCAGGTCGACTTCTACCGCATCAGTGACGGCCACCGTTCGGCCACGACGCCGATCGCATGGCACATCCAATACAACGCGTTTCAGCTGTGGCCGGCGTTTGTCCTCGCACCCGATCGTCGGTGGCTCTACGTCTACCGACCGGTCACGGTTGGCGACCATCGCTCCGACGACTTCATCCGCGGCATCGATCTCCACAGCCACGAGTTTGGTGCCTGGGAGGTGCCGATCCCGGAGTGCATCATGGGCTGGTGTCGCTCTGGATCCGGCGCGCACGCGCAGATGCTGTTCGTCTCCGATGGCCTTGATCGCGGCGAGCTACCGCTTCCGAGCGAACCGCGTCCGCAGAAGCTCGCGCTGTGGCGGGGCCCTGGTGCTCCACTGGACACGATCGTGCTCGGTCAGCGGCCGGTCGCGCACAGTGACCTGGGCCATGCACGCGCCACCGTCTACGCACCACAGAGCCGCCGCGCGATTGTTGTCTGCACCGACGGCGCGGTGATTGTCGTTGACCCCAGCTCGACCGCCATCGTCTCGCGCCAGCAGGTCGCGATGCCAACGGGTGCCGGGATGCCGATCTTTGCCGCCCGCGTCGATGAATCCGGCCGCTGGCTATTCGTCGGTGCCGCCGGCGCCGTCGCCCGTGCCTACGCTGCCAGCGAGTGCGTCCTGATTCACGACCTTGAACGCGAGCAGACGGTTGCCGCGCTCCCGTGCGACGGCGCGCTCTCGCACTGGGCGATCGACCCCGAGGGCTCGCGCTTGTTTGGAGCCGTTCGTGGGCGCGACGAGATCGTGGTGTTGGACACCCACACCGGCGATGTCGTCTTGCGCAAGACGCTACCGGGCGCCTCGACGGCGGTCTACTGCGTGTAGCACCGCAGGTCACCAAAGACCGGACTCACCCAGGTCGGGCCGCGACGGTCTGCCACGCGGTCAGATAGGCGATCGCGCTCTCGTGCAGCAGCACGCGCAGCGGGATGCCGTCGCGCCCGGCGATCTCGAATCGCGCTGAAGGGCCGCCCTGGACGCGCCGAGAGCCCGGACCCGCGTGGCGTATCGCCACCTCATACGGGCTCGCGAACGCGATCCAGCACGCCCGCCAGGGGCGGGCACCAACGTTGTACGAAAACGGAGGAAGCGCGGGCCGGTCCGATCGTGGAGAGGTGCTGTGGTCTCGATGTCCACCAGGCGACGGTGGTGCCCGCCCCTGGCGGGCGTGTTGGTCTGCTAGGGACCGCAAGCACGTCTGAAGTAGCCGGGACCCGAATCGGGGCCGGGCTTTTTTCGTGGGCAGGCCTTGCCGCCGTCGCGACGGCGACCTAACCTTGTTGACAGGGTGCAGCGGGTTCGCCGCTGCAGGATCCGGGCTGGTCGGGCCGCCAGCTCCCGCGGGAATCACCGCGGGAGGCTCACGTGCAAGGCCAGACATCTCGATCGATCGAGCCCTCCGGAAACGGGCACGGCTTGCTGCGCCTGGTGTGGATGGGCGGTCTGCCCATCATCCTGCTCTTGATCGCGCTCGTCGCCGTGCAGGACACCTGGACGTTCGGTGGCCGCGACATCGCCCTGGTGATCCTGGTTCCCGTGGCGATCGCGGCCCGTGCCGCGGACGCGCTGTGGTTCGGCGGGACGACCGCGGACGGTGATCCATCGACCCGCGCCCACGTGATCGGCTACGCGGTGCGCGTGGTCCTGCTGGCGTCGGTGGGCTGGGCCCTCGCGCAGTCGGTCGCGATCTGATGGCGACGGACGTGTCGCGGCCGCCCGGTTTACTGACGCGGTATCTCCTCGCTGGTCGGATCCGCGTCGGTGGGTTCACGTTCGAGCGGTCCCTGGAGTGGGTCGTCAACGACGGCCTGATGGTGATCTTCTTCTTCGTCGTCGGGATGGAGATCCGTCGCGAGATCCACCACGGTGAGCTGTCGGAGTGGAAAAGGGCTGCGCTTCCCGCTGCTGCTGCATTGGCGGCATGCTCGCCCCCGCGGCGCTCTACCTGGTCATCGCGGGCGCTCCGGCGACCGCTCCGGGTGGGGCGTGCCGATGGCGACGGACATCGCCTTCGCGGTCGGCATCCTCACGCTGCTCGGCAAGCGCGTGCCCGCGGCTCTCCGAGTGCCGTCCGAGTTCAAGTGGGACGCGCTCAGAGGACTCGTCTTCTTGGGCTTCGTCGGGATGATCGACCCGCTGCGGCCGAGGCCAAGGCTTCCGTCGATGCGTGCCAGGCTGCGGGTATCCAGGTGGCGATGGTCACCGGAGATCATCCGATTACCGCGCTCGCCATCGCGCGGGAGCTTGGCTTCGCCGATAGACCCGCACAAGTCGTGACCGGCCCAGTGCTCGACAAGGTGGCGGCGCACGGGGACCAAGCCATCGACGCGCTCATTCGAGATGCACGCGTCTTCGCCCGCGTCGATCCGAACCAGAAACTGCAGATCGTCCAATCGCTGATTCGCCTCGGGCACTTCGTCGCCGTGACCGGCGATGGTGCCAACGATGCACCGGCGCTGCGTGCCGCGCACATCGGCGTTGCCATGGGAGAGCGCGGCACTGACGTAGCGCGCGAGAGCTCCGACCTCATCCTGACTGACGACAACTTCGCGTCCATCGTGGCCGGCGTCGAAGAGGGCCGAATCGCTTACGGCAACGTCCGCAAGGTCATCTTCCTGTTGGTGTCGAGTGGAGCCGCTGAGGTGCTGCTCTTCGTGCTCACCACGGCCGCAGGGTTGCCGGTGCCGCTGTGGCCCGTGCAACTGCTTTGGCTCAACCTGGTGACCAACGGGATCCAGGATGTGGCGCTGGCATTCGAACCGGGCGAAGGCGGTGAGCTCGAGCGCCGACCTCGCGCTCCCCGAGAGCCGATCTTCAATCGCCTAATGGTCGAGCGCACCCTCGTCTCGGCGCTCGTCATCGCGCTCGTCGGTTTCTTCGCCTACCGGTGGATGCTCGACCACGGTTGGCCCTTGCTCCAAGCCCAGAACGGAGTGCTGCTGGTCCTGGTCTTGTTCGAGAACGTTCAAGCGGGGAACAATCGCTCCGAGACCGCGTCACTTTTCACCCTGAGCCCGCTCAGGAACCGCCTGCTGTTCGCGGGGACGATCGTCGCGCAGCTCCTTCACATCGCGGCGATGTACACCCCAGGCTTGCGGGATGTGCTGCGCCTCGAGGGCGTCTCGGTTGAGCAGTGGCTCGCCTCGCTCGGGCTCGCCCTCACCCTTTTCGTCATCTCTGAGATCCACAAGGTCGTGATCAGGCGGCGCCTGCAGACGGCGAGCTGAACGAGAGAGAAGGTGGGGTTGGCCGTCGACCGTACGTGCAACTCGCAAGGCTGCGACCTGCGGCGCACCGAAGCAAAAAAACCAGCCGGGGCGCCTTTGCGCTCCGACCGCGGCCGGAACCAGCTACTGTCCGCCCGGTGATGAACCGGCCGCACGCCTGGCTGTTGGGGGTACAGGCCCGCTTCGCCGACGCGGTCGGCGCGAGCGCGACCCAGCGCGACGCGGTCGTCGAGGGCATGCTCGTCGGCGGGCGCCGCGAGTCGATCGCCTATTGGCTGCAGCTGGGCATCTCCGTCGGCATCGCCACGTTAGGCCTGGTGTTGGTTGGGCAGGACAGCGGTTGTCATCGCGGCGATGCTGGTCGCGCCTGTGATGGGACCGATCCTCGGCTTGGGCATGGGCCTGGCCACCGGCGGACCTCTGCTGACGTTGCGCACCGCCACGCGCTCGGTCACGAGCGTCGCGGTCGCGATGCTCGCCGCCGCCGCGATCACGCGCATGTTGCCGTTCCACGAAATCAACGCGGAGCTGGCGGCGCGAACCGTGCCGACCGTGCTCGACCTCATCACCGCGTCGTTCTGCGCCCTCGCGGGTGTGTGGGCCACAGTGAGGCCGGGCTCGGAGACCGCGAGCACTGCGGCCGGCACGTCGATCGGCATCTCGCTGGTGCCTCCGCTGTGCGCGGCTGGTTATTTCATCGGTACGGCGCAGTGGGAGCTAGCGCTCGGCGCCGCCTTGCTCTTTCTAACCAACATGGTTGCGATCGTCGTGGTGGGCGGTCTCGCATTCGTGGCGCTCGGTTTCAACCGAGTGCCGATCGCGGCGCTCGAAGAGGCGCAACTGGGCGTGGCCAGTGGCGGCCGGGTGGTGTCGCGCGTCGCGGGGCGGTTGGCTCGCTTCTACGCTTCGCGTTGGGGTGGCTGGACCCGAGTCGCACTGCCCCTTGCGCTGGTCGGCGCGGTCTACGTGCCGCTGCGCAGCGCTCTCGACGAGGTCAGCTGGCAGGTTCAGGTGCGCAGGTCCGCAGATGCGGTGCTCGATGGCCTCGAGGTCGAGATCGTTTCCAGCCGCATCCGCGTCGAGCGCCACTCCATCGACGCTGCGCTCGTCATCATCGGCGAGCGCAAGGATGCCGCGCGAATCGAGCGCGAGCTCGACGCCGAGTTGCGTCGGGTCTCTGGTGTGGTGCCGCGCGTCGACGTGCGCGCGGTGCCCGATGCCGAGGCCGCTGCGGCGGAGCGCGTCGTGCCGCTCGCGCCAGCGCCCTATAGCCCGGCGCCCGAGCCGTTCGCCGCGCGCCTCGACCGCACGCAAGCAGAGCTCGTCGCCGCCATCTCGGCGCGCTGGCCGGCCGCGACGGCCGGAGACCCGATCGCGATCGACGTCGAGCTCACCAGCGCCGAGCTCAGCCTGCGCGTCGTCCACCTCGGTCGGCCGCTCGACGCCGCGGGCCGCGAGGTGCTCGAGCGCACGCTCGACGCCGAGTTCGGCGTCGGCGTCACGCTGCACGCCGACGCACTCCCGATGGAGCCTCATGGCCCCGAGGACGAGCTCGCTTTCCTCGTCGAGGTCCCGCCGATGCTGGCGCTCGCGCGCCGCTTCGAAGCGGTGCACACCTGCGTTGTCGTGCCGCCCCTGCCGCCGCCCGCATCACCGGAGCCCGCCGCCGCCGATCCTGCGGCGGCCCACGCCGCGACCGGCGACACCGCAGGACCCGTGCCCGCGGAATCCGAGCCCGCGGCACCCGAGCCCGCGGCACCCGAGCCCGCGGAATCCGAGCCCGCAGCACCCGAGCCCGCACCATCCCCGTCACCGACGCGGGTCGCGATCGAGCGCGTGCTTGCTGAGACGCCGCGCGTCCGCAGCGATCCGGGCGAGCACTGGGCCGTGTACTTCCGGATCGGCGCCTGCTCCGCGGCGGGACCGATCCCGCCGGTCCCGGGTCAGTGAACGGCGGGCGCGTGCCGCGGTCCGCCACGGGATTCAGATCATGGTCATCGTGTTGCAAGTGCTGTGGGCCCTACGCGTGATGCGTGCCCTGGAGTCGAGCGCTCGCAGTGATGAGGGTGGCACTGCCCACCTCGCGCAGATGACGAACGCGATCATCGTCATCGGCAGGCACATCCGCGGTGAGCCCGATCCTGCTCCTGCCCGCCCTCGGCACAGCCCGAAGATCTGAGCGCTACGTGGTCCAGTGTCCGCGCTCCACCGGAGGTCGCGGTCGCCCGACCAGCGCTGCGGGCCAGCAGCGGGCTGTGGCGGGTCGAACGCTGCGAAAACGGCGCCTTCGAGGTAGGACATCGGTCTGTCGCGGGTCGAACGTGCAGGGTCGTGTCGAACAAGATGTCCCGCGGAGCCGATGCCGTGCGATGACTTCATGCAGCTCGCGTTCGCCGCGCGGGATCCCTCGATCGCCCATCGCCGACCGTGATGGACGGTGCCGTTACGCGCCGTCACCGTCGCGGAGCCGGATCGCCTCGCGCACGTCGGCGAGCGCGTCGGAGGCGTCCGGGTAGTCAGGGCACAGGGCCAGTGCGTTCACGAAGGCGTCGGCGGCCTCCTCGAGACGGCCCAGCGCACGAAGAACGACGCCGAGATTCAAGAACGCTTCGTCGGGGTCGCCTTCTAGACCGGTCGCGCGGCGATGCATCTCGATCGCTTCTTCGAGCTTGCCCTGCCTCGCCAAGCATGCGCCGAGGAGGATCCAGTACTCCGTATGGTCGGGCTCGAAGGTGACGAGTTCACGATAGCTCGCCTCCAGGCTGGCCTCGTCTCGCCGTAGTTCGCATAACTCTACCCATTCATTGAGCCAGACTTTGCGCCACCGGTCGTCGGCCGGGTCGGCGAACTCCAGCGCTCGAAACTCGGCCGCCGCAGCCTCGAAGTGGCGTCGCTGCGCCAGATTTCGGGCGTGCAAAAGGCGGATGTTGCGGTTGTCGGGGTACCTCGTCATGTACTGCTGGATGAGCACGGCGGCCTTTGCCACTTGCGGGCCGAACGCGGCGGCCAACGCATCCCGCCACAGTTGCTGGTCGTCCTCGTGCGGCCGATCCGCAGGATGTTGGACCAGCCGCGCGAGGCGGTTGGCGTACGACGTCTCCAGGTTTCGATCTCGGAGACGGAGGTCCCAATCGCCGTGGCCAGCGTCCAAGTCCCATCGCGCCCGTGAAGCTCCGCGTACCATCCGCGCTGCTCCCCGTCCCTCTCCACGTCGTAGACCATGAGGGAACAGCGATCCTGGTGCGCCGTCCTCCCGCTGTACCAGACGAAAACGCCCGAGTGGCTGTGATCATCGAGACGCCGGGGCACCGCCGCTGCGGGGGTACTCGAGTCCCGGTGGAGGTACCTGGGCTCGACCCGAGAAAGCTCGTCGCCATGCCGGCAGTAGGTCGCCTCGGACACTACGCGCTTGGGTGCAAATGGCGGTGTCGCGAGTCGGTCCTCGGGATGCAGGTCGGTGCCACCGACGCTCCCGGCGAAGCAGAGCCAGCGCGAGCCGAACCAGTTGTCGATCTTGACGATGTGCGCGTACCTCGGTCTTCCGTAGCGTACGGCACCGGCGATGATGTGCTGCAGCCGGAAGAGCAGCGCGGGGTCATCATCGTGGCCACA
The DNA here is from genome assembly GCA_902826865.1 of uncultured Myxococcales bacterium. GTDB lineage: Bacteria > Myxococcota_A > Polyangia > Nannocystales > Nannocystaceae > Xiheibacterium. The sequence goes on along the minus strand of CADEGN010000009.1, from coordinate 48,322 downwards.
TGCGAGCGTGATCAGCGGCATGGCGGAGCGCCCAAATCGTAGCGCGAGGTCTCGACGGAGACGAGTGTCTCCTCATCGAGGATGACGTCGAGGTAGTGGAACCACCGACGCACGCTGTGGAGTGAGTGCGCACGGCGTTCGGCCACTTTGGGATCTCCGAGTCGTCGCCCGCGGGGCCGCAGCCGGCGAGGGCGAGAAGGAGTGAAAGGGGAGCGAGCGCGAGACGTCGATGCATCGAAACCTCCGGCGCGGTGGCGCGCCGCGGGTCGCCTCGATACGCCTGGTACCGGCGGCCGATCTGGCGCAGCAGTGTCGCCAGGAGAAGCAAGAAGCGTGCGTTCGATGTCAAGCAGCGTAGCACCGCAGCGGGCGCTCGCCTCGATTGTTCACCCGCACGGATCGAACGCCGCCCGCCAGTGCGCGTAGGCTCCGATCCACTCCGGAGCCCGCGCTCGCACGAGCGCGTCGCCGACCTCGATGGCGGTGCGCTCGAGCTCGGCGTGCAGCCTGAAACCGGGCGTACCGACCCGGGTGTCGCGAGCACTCGCGTCGCGGCCCGCGAGCACGGCGGTGTCCGTGATCGCGTGGATCTCCTCGTGCAGCACCTGGCACGCGAGCCACTCGATCGACTGGGTGAAGTCGGCGGCGACGATGCTGGCGTCGTCGCGCCGCGTCGCGCGGGCGTGGCGGCCCAGGGCGGGGCAGTGCACGACCAGGAGCGGCAGCGGTTCGCCGCTGCGCTCCCACAGCGCTCCCCGCAGGCGTGCGAGCGGCTCGCCGATCGCGTTCGCCACCTCGACGAGCGAGCACGCGTCCTCGCGATCCCACGCCGGGAGAAACTGCGGCGCCTCGCATTCGATCGCCGCCGCGAACGCGTGCGCGAGCGCGCGTCCGGGTCCGTCACGCAGACTCGCCGGCGCGCCGGCGCGCAGCCGCTGCACCAGAGAATCGCCGTACGCGAGCGGCGCAGCGTGTACAGCCAGTCGGCCCGACGCCGCGAGATACGCCGCATGCAAACCCGCGACCCACGGCCGCGGCGGCAGCGTGTCGTCGAACAGGTTGGCGGCGTCGCGCCCGAGGTCGAGATGCGCGAGCACGTGGTAGGCGAGCGCGGCCGTCGGCCACCGCTCGAACCGGATCGCGCTGTCGGCTGCCTCGGTCATTGCCCGACGACCGCGGCGACCGATTGCCGCATCTTGAGCCAGCCACCGGGCCCGCCGAGCACGGGCACCTGCACCCGTGCGAACGGGCGCTCCGCGAGTTCGTCGCCGTGACGCGTGACCGCGACGCCGTCCTGCGGACGAAAGCGCGGCCCGACAAATGCGACCAGCCGACCACCGGGATCGATCAGGTGTCCGCGCAGCCGCTCGGGCACGCGCGGGACCGCGGCGCCGAGCCAGATGCCGTCGAACACGCCTTCGAGCTCGAGCCACTCGCCGGGCTCGCACCACATGACCTCGACGTTGCCGAGCCCGAACAGCGACTCGGCGAAGGCTTCGTCGCCGTCGTCCTCCGCGTGGACCCCGACGACGAGCCCGGACGGACCGACGAGGCGGGACAAGAGCGCGACGATCCAACCCGTGCGTGCCGACGCATCCACGACGCGATCGCCGAGCGCGGGCGCGAGCGCCTCGAGACCCATCGCGACCGTGCGCAGGTCGAGCGCCGGTGCCGGCCAGCCGTCACGCTCGCTGCCGACGCAGCGGCCTTCGAGGATGGTGCGCGCATGCGACTGCGCCATGTAGCGTTCCGGCGCGACCTCAAGCAACGCCTCGACGAGCGCCGCGGTGCGCAGCACCCCTTCGTCTAGCAGCTGACGCACCTGCTCCTCGCGGCGCTGGATCCATGGGTCCTTCACGTGCGGGCCCACCGGGGACTCGAGCACCGGTGTGTGCCCACAGCCCGCGCCCGTGCGCACACAGGGCTCGCGCGTCGTCGTCATGCGCCCACCGCCCTGGGCCCGCGCAAACGCGCGAGCGGTACAAACACCTGCCGGACCGAGTCGACGACTTCTTCGCGCCACTGCGGGTGCTGGGCGAGCCACAAGAGCGGCTCGGGATGGCTGTGATCACCGAACGTCGCGAACGCGCTCTCTTTGCAGCCGCCCTGGCACGAGCGTTCGTACGTGCAGCCCTTGCACATCGCCGGCACGTTGCGCCGAAATCGGCGCTGGTAGGGGTTCGCGAAGATATCCGCCCAGTCCTGGCGCACGAGGTTGCCGAGCACGCCCGACGCCAGGTTGCAGCTTCGCACGTTGCCCGCCGCGTCGATCACGATGTTGGGCGAGCTCGTGCCGGTGCTGCAGAAGCCGAACTTGACCCACGAGTAGCGCGACAGCCGGATGAGGCACGGCGGGATCGGCATCGCGGTCGCGACGTGGACGCCCCAAGCCCGACCGAGGCGCTCGGCCACGTCGAGGTTCGCCTCGATCTGCTCGATCGTCGGCATCAGCCGGGCGACGTGGTGGATGGCGCCTCCGGTCGGCGACATGCGATTGTAGGAGATGGATCGCACACCCAGCACGAAGCAGAGCTCCAGGACGTCGGCAAAATACCGCGCGTTCTCGTGCATCGCGACGAAGCAGACCTGTACTTGGACGCCCGCCGCGCGCAACTCGACGGCCGCGCGCACCGTGTCGTCGAAGCACACCGCGCCCTTGAGACGGTCGTGTTCGGCGCGATCGGCCGCGAGCAGCGTGAGCTGCACTGCGCTCACCTTCGCGCGGGCGAGCCGGGCGGCGACGGCGGGGCCGACGTGACTGCCGTTGGTGATGAGGGTGACGCTGGACACGAGCGAGCACGCATGGTCGACGACGTCGAGCGCGTCCTTGCGCAAGAGCGGCTCGCCGCCGGTGAGCGTGATGTGGTGCGCGTTGGTTTGCTGCACGGCCTTCGTCATCAGCGCGAGAAGCTCGGGCGTGCGCAGCTGTCCGGACTTGTCGTAGCCGGCCTGCGGATCACCCGCATCGGCGTTCCAGACGTTGTAGCAGTGCGCACACGCGTGATCGCAGCCTGGCGTCAGCTCGAAGTCGAGCCGGGGGATGTGGCACGCGTTGTCGCTCGCGGCCTCTGCCTGGACGGTCATGGGCGCGCACCTTTGTACTCGCGCAGCCGCGCGAGCACGTCGCTCGGCAGCTTGCCGTCGGCCTCCATGCGCTCGAGCGCCTCACGCCACCATCGCGCGCGTTGGCCCTCGTTCTGCGTGCCGCCGGACGTCCCGCTGGACGCGCCCGCGGGGTCGGTGCCCGAGCCGGTGTCGGTACCCGTGTCCGTGTCGGTGCCCGAGCCGGGGTCCGTGCCCGTGCCTGTGTCGGTGCCCGCGTCGCTGCCGGTACTGACGTCGGTGCCGGTGCCGGTGCCAGTGCCGTCGGACGTGCCCGTGCCAGTACCGTCGAACGTGTCGGTGTCGATCGGCGTGAGGCATGGCCCGGTCGTGAAGCTGGTGGAACCCCCGCTCGACCCCCCTGTGATCGGAGCGAGACACTCGGTGAGGCACGGGCCGACGTCGGCGTCCTCGCCGTCGTCCGTGTAGGACGTCGGGTTCGACAAGCAACCTAAGCAACCGCTGATGTCGACGTCGCCGACGTCCTCGCCGCCGTCGCCCGAGGTCGACTGGCTCGCGCCGCCTTCGTTGCCGACAGCTGGGCCGCAGCCGAGGCCGAGCGCGACGAGAATATGCGTGGGCACCCGCTTCAACATCATGGCGAACCTCCCTGGCGACGCTCGTCGGTCCGGCTCCCGAGGCACGCCTCGAGTCCCAACGCCTTACCTACCGCGGGCACAATCCTGCGTAACTCCATCCCACCGACCTCCAGCGCAAAACGAACCGTGGGAGTTTGCGAGACGTGGGGCGATCCGTCAAGCCGGAAATATCGTGGGGGACAACGCTGCCATCGCAGCCACTGAAGCGCATCACGTGAGCTGGGACCGTCGGATCGGGCGGCTGTTCCGCCCGATCAACTCTCGCTCGCGTGCGAGCCCGCAGCGGTAGCCACCGACGTCACCGTCGCCACGTACGACGCCGTGGCATGGGATCACGATGGCGAGCTTGTTCGCCGCGCACGCCCGCACGACGGCTCGAGTCGCCGACGGCTTGCCCATCGCCTTCGCAATTTCTCCATACGAGCGAGTCTCGCCGCACGGAGTCTGTTGCAGCAGGGCCCACATGCGGCGCTGAAAATCGGTCCCCTTTACGCCCAGTGGGAGCGCGACGTTGCTGTGGCGGTCTTCGACATGGGCGACGATTGCGACCACGGGCTGCAGGCGACCGTCGTCCCGCGTGCATAGGCCCTTCGGGAATTCCCGCCCCAGTTCCTGCTCGATCGAGGAACCCTGCCGGCTCGCCCAGACCGCCCTCACAGCACCGGGCTCGCGTCTCCGAGCATCGCGCGACGGATCGCGCCCAGCGGCGCCGCACCGTAGGACAGCAACTCGTCGTGGAGCTCGCGGAGATCGAACGCGGCGCCGCGCTTCGCCTTCAGATCGTCGCGCAGCTTCACGATCGCGAGCTTGCCGACCGTGTACGCGAGGTACATCGGATCGAACGTTCCGCGCATCGCTTGCTGCGAGGCGTTGACCTCGTCCTGGAACGCCGCGATGCGGAACATCTGCCGCGCGCGTTCGACGTCCCAGCCCTGCGTGTGCAGGCCGATTGCCGCGAGTGCGCGGACGTTGCGGACCAGTGCGAGGCGGAGCTGACCGATGTGCACGCGCGGATCGTCGTCGACGCCCGCGTCCCACATCATCTCCTCGGCGTAGTGCGCCCAGCCCTCGGACATCGTGTAGTTGTAGGTCGAACGCAGCACGCGCGACGGGTGCTTCGCGAGATGCAGGCCGTGCAAGAAGTGGCCGGGCCAGACCTCGTGGATCGTGATGAACAACAGATCGCCGACCGGTGGCACGTACTCGCGCTGCTGCGCGAGTGGCCAGCTCGGATCGGGCGGGCTGATGTAGTAGAAGGAGGGCAGCGGGGTCGTCTCGAACGGGCCGGCCGCTCCGAGGAACGCGGGATTCCAGCGCAGGAACGGCGGGCTCTCGACGACGCGCACGACGTCGTCGCTCGGGATCGTCACGAGCTGCTTCGCGAGCAGGAACTCGCGCATGCGTGCGCTCCGCTCCGTCGCCGTCGCGAGCGCGTCGGCCGGGCGCGTTTCGCCGACGCGGGCGACGACCTGGGCGGTGCTCACCGACGGATCGATCTGCTTCGCCGTCGCGTCCAGTGCCGCGAGATTGCGTGCGAGGTCCGCCTCGAGCAGCGCCGTGAGGCGGTCGAGATCGACGTCGATGCCCTGCGTCTCCCGCAGCATCTGCGTGAAGGCATCCCGACCCAGCGCGAAGTCGTCGGTCGCGTGCAGGCGCAGCTCGTCGAGATGCCGCGCGTACTCGTCGAGCGCCGCCGCCATGGCGACGAGCCCGGTCTCGCAGCGGGCCGCGAGTGCAGGGTCCTTCACTCCGCGGATCGCGGTGCGCACGTCGGTGCGGACGAACTCGGCCATACCGCGGGCTTGCAGCAGCCCGGTGGCGAGGAACGTGCGGGCGATCTTCGGCTCGAGCCGCGCCTTGGCGTGATCGATGTACGCGGCGCTCGCCTCGGCGATCTTCGCGATCGCGGCCGCGCGCACGTCCAGCGGCGCGTAGTCGCGGCTGATGTACGCGGTGAGATCGAGCGGCCCGAGGTAGAACATCGGGTTGCGCCACGGCGCGCGCAACACCTCGACATCGAAGCGGTCGACGAGCACCGCGGCCACGAGCGCGCTCAGCTCGACCTGATGGCGAGCGTCGAGCTTCGTGAGATCGACGCGGCCGAGCGCGGCGAGGTCCTCCGCGATCTGAGCGCGCAACGCCTCGATCCCGGCCGGCGACACGTCGGGCAGCCGCCCGTCGTACTCGTGCGCGCCGAGCTCGACACCACGCTGCGGATGCGAGCCAAGCTGCCGATCAAGCACGCGATCGGTGACAGAGGTGAAGTCGAGGGTCACGGCGGGCACGAGGTTTTGGCTGCGCGTGTGAGCGCAGGCAAGAATGAGCGAAGCGAGCAGCAACGCGCGGCGCATGGCTGAGGATAGCTCCTCGAGATCGCCACTGTTGCCGTCGTGCGCACAAACGTGCCAGCCGGGGGCGCACACGTCCGCGGGTGCGGCGCACGCCTTCCCATCGCAGCGTTGCGCATCGTGGCGCTGGAAGACCTCCCGCATGGTCAACTCGCCCGCGTCGGTCGTGAATTCCAGCCGATCGTCGCGATCGAGCTCGGCCCAGGTCACGCGCGGCTCATCGCCGGCCCAGGCAAGCGCGCGAGCAACGCGCCGAGTACCGCGCGGCTCATAGCGACCAACGACGGCTGCGCATCGCGGTCGCCCCCCACAGCGTGGCCGCGAGCACGCCAGCGAGCCCACCGGTGTCGCGCAGGCCGGCCCAGGTCAGCAGTGCTATGACGAGCTGCACGCCGATCACCCACCGCGACGGAATCGGCAGATCGAAGAGCAGCGGCATGCGGAGCGTGGTGTAGCGGTGCCGGGTCGCGAACGCGGGGACGATGATCGCCATTACCACGCGCTGGCCCTGGATCATCCAAAATGCGTGGTGACTGCGTTCGCCACCGGTGAGCTCCCAGGCCAGCTGCACGACGACCGCGGCCGTGCCCGCGACCGCGATGCCGCCGAAGAGCAGCACGCGCGCACGCGCGACGCCGATGGTGACGCACAGCTCGACGACGAACCAGTAGATGATGACGAGCTCGACTGCGCTCCACAGGCTCAGGCCGCCCTCGCCGACCAGCCCGAACGTCACGATCCGCCACAGCTGACCGGCCTCCCATATCCGCGCGTCGAGCCGACACAGCGCCAGCAACGGGCGCAGCTCGACGAACGACTCACCGATCAGACCGAGCGCCAGGCCGACGAGCAGCACGACCACGAAGGTCGGCGGCTGGCCCCGCACGCCGGCGACGGTCTCTCGCCAGGGATTGCGCTCGAACACGCAGCGATGGTCGCAGCATCACGGCCGGGTGGCCATCCAACGCGCGAGCTCGGCGTCGCTGGCACGGGGGCACACGCACGCCGGCGGCCTCTCGCTGGTACAAAATCTTAACCCCTCCATCCGCGCGCGATCGCGAGCGGAGCGAGCTCTGTCGTCGTCGTGCTACGCTCGACGACGGATGCGATGGCTCGACGCGAGCTCGAAGGTGGCGGTGCTGGGAGTGGTGGCCGCGCTGTGCGGCTGCGGTGACGACGACAGCGTCGGGGCGGACGGCGGCGGATCTGCCGGCGGCGAGAGCGGGGCCGTCGACGAGACGGTCGGCACCGCCGATGGCGACGGCTCCGACGACTCGGCCGACACCGAGGACGCTTGCACACAACCGAGCGAGTGCGACGACGCCGACCCGTGCACCGTCGACGACTGCAACGCCCGCGAGTGCACGCACGAGGTGCGGGTCTCCAACGAGTGTCGGCCCGAGATCGACGTCGAATTCCCCGCCCGCGCCGCGACGATCGTCGGCAACGCGGCCGATCCGGTGGTCACGGTCGTCGGCACTGTGACGAGCCCGGTCGGCGAGGTCACATCGTTCACGATCAACGGCACCGAGGTCGACGTCGGTGCGGACGGCAGCTTCAGCCACGACGTGCCGGCCCAGGTCGGGGGCAACGTGATCGTGCTCGAGACCGCCGACGACGCCGGCAACCTGCGGCGGCGCGTGCAGTCGTTCTTGTGGTCCACGGGCTATCGCAAGCCGATGACGCCACCGGACGCTCCGGTGCCCGAGGGACTCGCGTTCTGGCTCGGCCCGGAATCGATCGACGACGGTGATCGCTCGATGCCGCTCGATGATCTCGCGACCGCTCTGGAGTTGGCCCTCGCTGCGTTCGACACCGATCAGTTCGCCGATCCGACCACGCCGGTCGTGAACCAGGCCGGCTACGACGTGTACCTCACCTCGTTGCAGCTCGGCTCAGCCGCGTTGGCGCTCGACGCCATCGATGGCGGCCTCGGGCTCACGGCGTCGGTCGACGACATCGTCGGCGATCTGTCCTTCGACTGCACGACCTTCGCCTGCCAGCTCGCCGGTGGTGACGGCACGGGTGGGCTCTCGATCTCCGCGGTCACCCTCACCGGCCAGCTCATGTTGTCGGCGGGTCCGAATCACCAGCTCGTCGCGACGCTGCAGAACGTCCGTGCGGTCGTGGACCCCGACGACGTCGAGGTGTGGGCCGACAACCCGTGGACGGACTTCCTGCTCTCGGTCGTGGAGGTGTTCGTGCACGACTCGCTGGTCGCCGACCTCGAGGGCGCGCTCGAGGACTCGGTGCAGGAGCAGCTCGGGCCGGCGCTCGCGAACGGCCTGGCCGCGCTCGCGCTCGCGACGACGTTCGACTTCCCCAACCTCGGCAACGCACGCAAGTCGATCCCCGTCGATCTCGCGGCCGACTTCGCGTCCACGGACTTCCACGACGGCATCGCGCCGCCGAATCAGTCACCGCCCGAGGGCGGCGCCGTCGTGCTGCGCGCCGGCGGCTATCCGGGCGAGGTCGTCACGCAATACGACAATCTCGGCGTGCCCGATCGCGCCGGCTGTGGGCTCGCGCCGCAGACGCTCGCGATCCAGCGCGTGGCCCCACTCGAGATCTCGCTGGCGGACGACACGCTGAACCAGCTGCTGTATGCCGGCTGGCGCGGTGGCCTGCTCGAATTCCCGCTCGGCCAGGACCAGCTCGGCGGCGGCATCATCCAGGCGCTCGACGTCGATGTGTCCGGCATGCTCGCGCCCACGGCGTCCGACTGCAATGACGCGAATCGCCTGCTCGCGACGATCGGCGACATCCGCATCCAGGGTGACGTCACGATCAACGACAAGACCACCACGTTCACGGCGTACTCGACGCTGATCGTGCAGATCGACATCACCGCGGGCGAGAGCGGCGTTGCGTTGAACCTCGCCGAAGTCGAGCGCGTCGAGACCGAGTTGACCGCTGACGACGAGTCGATAGCGCTCGAGAGCAGCTACATCGAGCTGCTCGAGGCCCAGCTCGTCACGGGCCTGCTGGGCCAGCTCGGCACCACCGGGTTCGGCCAGTTCTCGCTGCCGACGATCGATCTCTCGGACATGCTCGGACTGCCCGCGGGCACGGCGGTGCTGGAGATCCAGGTCGAAACGGTCGAGCGCGCGGGCGGCACGACCGTGATCAGTGCCCATTTCTAGCAACCTGTCGCTTGACGGCTGCTCCCGCCTCGCCGCGTCGTTAGCCCGCGCAGTTCATCTGGGCATCACGACATCTTCGTGGCCATATGCCCTCCGCGAGCAGGCGGTCCGACCGTCCCCGCGCGAGGTGCTCGCGGGGCCGAGCGCCGCGCTAAATCAAGCATCTCGCTTGCGAGGGAACCGATCTGTAATCTCCGATCCCCTTCATGGGCCCGCCGAAACCTGCTGATGGAGGTGGGAACCATGACCAAGGTCGGGCTTCGGACCCGGCAGCGGTCGAGGATCCATATATCCGCGTCCCCCGCCGAACCACATGGCGCAGTGCAGCACCCTACCGAGGACCTGATGCACGCGCGACGACTGACCCTGCCCCTTTCCCTGCTCTTTTTCGCCTGCGACCAGGACGAGGGCGACGCCCAAGCCGACGACTGGGAGTTCCCCGAGTGGGGCCAGAAGTCCGACGAGCTCGGCGCGGGGCTGACCTCGACCCGCGACACCGGGGTCCAGGTATTCGATGGCTACAACCGCGTGGTCGACGCGCCGGTGGGTCGCAACTGTGTGCTGCCCGAGGCGGGTGCGCTGGACGTGGCGAAGTTCCGCGCCGGCGGCGACGTCATCAGCACCGAGCTCCAGTTCGTCACGACCCGCAAGGAGCTCGAAGAGAAGCTCGGCATCGATGCGCAGGCCAAGCTCAAGGTCGGCCCGCTCGGCGGCGGCGGTGCGCTGTCCACCAGCCGAACGTTCCGCACCTCCGACAAGACGCTGTCGATTCTGCTGCGCTCGCGGCACATGTACACGGTGATCAACCAGGAGCGCCACAAGGTCACCCCCGAGGCGCTCCAGACCCTGCGCAGCGATGCCGCCCAGTTCACGCGCGAGTGCGGCACCGACTACGTCTCGGGTGTCGCGTACGGCGCCGAGCTCCTGATGCTCGTGCAGATCGAGACCTCGTCGCTCGCGAAGACGAAAGCGGTGCAGACCAAGCTCGAGGCCGCTGGCATCAAGGCGGGCTCGGCCTCGCTCGACCCGTCGCTCGGCAGCAAGTTCGAGAGCGCGCTATCCGACGAGTCGGTGCGCGTTTCGGCGTCGGTCGAGTCGCGCGGCTTCGTGCCGACTGTCGACCTCAGTCAGCTGACCAAGCTCGATGAAGCGGCGTTCAAGATCGCCGCAGAGGCCCAGAAGCAGCTCCGCGCATCGGTCGAGGCCGACAAGTGCCACGATCAGGGCACCTCGGGCCCGGGCACCTGCGACGGTCAGAAGGCGCGGGGTTACCTCGCTAACGGTGGCCGCGTGGCGGTGCCGATGGGGGTGCTGCGCCAGCAGTTCCAGAAGACCGCGAATTTCCCGGGCGAGGCGGCGATCGTCGACGGCCTGCTGGCGACGTCGCGTGCAGCCGACGAGGCCATCAGCGTGCTCGAGGACCACGCGGCTCTCTACGACGCGATGGTCGCGATCCATGCCGACGAAGTCAACGCGATGACCGCTTCGGACCGCGCGTACGACTTCGCGGTCTACGACATCAGCGACGCGCTGCGCGAGGACATCGACTTCAACGAGCTGGTCGCGCGCGCGCAGACCTGGTCGGCGGTGTACGACCCGGTCTCGGGCACCGAGGTGAAGAAGCTCGCCAAACTGATGGCGCCGTGTTGGTCGCGCGCCCAGTTCGGCGACTACTCCGACTGCAAGACGCGCCCGGAGGACACCACGGTCGGCAAGGAGATCCTCGCCAAGTTCATCGAGTACTCGACCGCGCGCATCCGCCCGGTGTTCTACGACTTCTCCGACAAGACGCTCGAAGAGGACGCCGTCAGCGGCGAGTGTGCGGCCGGCTCGCGGCCACCAACCAAGTCCGAGGCCGCGCGCCTGTGGAACGCGCTCGAGCGCAATCCGGACATCCCGGCGTCGTCCAACACGGAAGGCCACCTCACCACCGACCTCGGCGCCTGGTACGACGACGCCGGCAAGGACTGCAACGGCAAAGAGGGCGCGTGGATCGAACGCCTCACCACCGGCGCGTTCGCGGTCGGCTGCTACAAGGGTGACCAGCTGTTGGCCGACGACATGGAGCTCGTGGTGTTCTGCGTGCCGAAGGCCGGCATCTACGGCGCCAACGTGACGAAGCTGCCGGGCACCTGACAACCGGTAGGAGTCGCCCCCGCCCTCGGGCTAGGGAGCTGGGGCCTTCGGATCGGGCGGCTGTTCCCGGGCGATCAGCTCTCGCTTGCGCGCGAGCCCCCAGCGGTAGCCAGCCCCCGACCCCACCGTCGCCACGCACGACTCGATGGCATGGGATCACGATGGCGAGCTTGTTCGCCGCGCACGCCCGCGCCACGGCCCGCGGCCGGCCCCGCGATGAGCGGAGCCCGCCGCCACTACCGTGTCCGCGCCGAGGCGAGTGCGTTGCGCACCCGCAATGCCGTGCGGGCGACCATCGGACTGCGCCACAGGCCCGCCGCGAGCTTGGCTCCGAACCCGCCGTTGCGCGCGCCGATCGCTGCCTTGGCCGCCGCGACCGCAGCGACGTGCGTAGTCACGCCGGTGGCTTCAGCGTCGGCGAAGATCCGCTCGAGCGTGTGCACGATGCGCTGCAGCGCGTCATGCATCTTCTCGTCGGTCGCGGTGGACAGCCGAGCGGCCCCCATGACACCGCCCATGTTGGCGACGAAGTCCGGAACGTAGAGGATCTTGCGCGCGGCGAGCGAGCCTGCCTGCGCATCGGTAGGCAGCTGGTTGTTCGCAGCGCCGGCGACCACAGCGCAGCGTAGACGCGCGATGTTTTGCTCGGTCAGTACGTCGCCGAGCGCGCATGGCGAGAACACTTCGACGTCGGCGTCGTAGATCGCCGCGCCGTCGACCGCGACCGCGCCGAGCTCGGCGACGGCGCGCCGGACCTTGTCCTGGTCGAGATCGGTGACGACCAGTTTCGCGCCGCGGGCCGCGAGCAGCTGCGCGAGGCGGAAGCCCACGCCGCCCACACCCTGGATCGCGACGCGCACACCCGTCAGATCGGCGCGGCGCAGCCTGTGCTTCACGCCGCACTCGAGCGCCAAGAACGTACCGTACGCGGTCGGCGGCGTGGTATCGCCGCTACCGCCGGCCCGCCCCGCGCAGTACGGGGTCTCGCGGGCGATGATCTCCATGTCGGCGGGCGTGGTGCCGACGTCCTCGGCGATCACGTAGCGACCCGCCATGGCGTGCACCGCTCGTCCAAGCGCGCGCAGCAGCGCCTCACTCTTGTCGCGCTTGGGATCGGCGATCACGACCGACTTCGCACCGCCCGAAGGGATCCCCGCCAGCGCCAGCTTGTAGGTCATCGCCTTCGACAGCCGGAGCACGTCGCGCAATGCCTCATCCTCGGTCGCGTACGGCCAGATGCGGCAGCCACCACCCGCGATGCCGAGGCGACTGGTCGTGTGAATCGCGACGATCGCCCGCAAGCCGGTCGCCGCGTCGCAGAGGTAGCTGATGTGTTCGTGTTGGTCGAACTCGGGATGCTCAAAGACGGACACGGTGGACTCCGGGGCGCGTGCGCTGAGCACCGCGACCTGGGCATCGTCCGCCGAAAACCGCTGGCGCAAGCACGCAGTGCGTGCGCGACCGCGGAGTTCGCCGATGCTTCTCGCGAAACGACAGCGCCGCGCCCTTGGACCGGCGTGCGTCACATTCGCCCGGCGAGCCCCACGCCGACGCCTCTGGGCAGGACCAGCGGCGTGAACCAAGCGCCCAGCGCCCCGCGACGATACTCCTCGAGCGTGCGGGCCGACACCATCGGCTGGGTGACGAGCATGATCTGACCGATTATCGCGCCGATCGACGCCTGTCGGGCGGCGGACACCGGCCGATCGAAGCCCAGGCCCAGCACCAAGCCGACGCCGACGTTGTACAGCAGCGCCGATGCGTGCACCAGCAGGCTGCGGCCGCGGCGCTCGGCCTTGGCGCTGCGCACCAGCGCTTGTTCGGCGGCACGCACCGCCGCGCAGCCGCGATCGCTACGTCGAACCACGCGTCGGTGCTCGCGCACGACCCGGGGGACCAACACTGCGCGCGTCAGCACGCCGACGCTGGCCGACGCCGCCCCGACGTACAGATCGACGCGGGTGCCTCGGTCGACCGCTGGCGTGACCGCGAGCAGCGTGACTGCGAGCGCACCGTAGGCGGTCCCCCACGCGGCGCTCCACATCCGCGCTCGCTTGGCCCCCAGCGCCAAGCGACCTTGCAAGAACGCGAGTCGTTCGCCGAGATCTCGACCTTGCGCGACCGTTCCGGCGACCGTGTCGTCCACGGGGCACGGTGGCGCGCTCGTCACACCGAGCGCCGCCGCTAGCATCCACGGCGTCATCGCCGGGCGAACGTGAGCTCGTAGCTCAGCGCCCGCGGCAGCGACTCGGACTCGACGACCACTGCGAGGTGCAGCCCATCGTCGCTGCGGCGCATGGTGTTGGTGCGCGCCCCCTTGTCGCCCACGAAGTGCTGAACGAGCTTGCCGCCGCGCACGCGCAGGGTCATCTTGAGCGGATCGCCGGTGCTGCCGATCACGTTGACCGCGGGCCCGTCGATCATCGCGGTGTACACGCGCTCATCGAACGAGATCGTGACGGTAGCGCCGTCCTTGACGACGGTCAGCGCTGTGGGGATGTTGTTGGACGCGAGCAACCGCTTGCGCGCGATCTCGCGAACGAGGATGTTCATCTCGGAGACGACCCCGTCGACCGCGCTTTCGAGCGCATCCTGCTCGGCCTGGCCGCCCCCGTGGCGGTACACGCCAACCAGCGCGTCGACGCCCTTGCGGTCCGCCGCCACGGCGGGCGTGGCCGCGCTCGCGAGCACCTCGACGCGCGCCTCACCGGTGGCGGCTGCGTCGGCGCCCGCGGAGCAGGCGAGACAGAAAACGGTGGTGAGGGTCGTACGGGCGATCATGGCGCTGCGCTTCCTCTCAGCATGGCCGCTGCCGTCCCCGCGTCCAGCCGAACGCGATGCTCAGGCGCCGCGCGCCGAGCGGCAGAGTTTTCGCTTCCGCAAGCTCACGCGGCGTCGATCGCCTCTCCGTCCCACTGCACGTCGTCGAAGTAGCCGGCCATGAGATCCGCGCGCTTGTCGCGATGGCCGCGGCGCCAACGGTACGCGAGCACGTGCGAGTACGAAAGGAACTGGAACAGCGCCGGCATCATGTCATCGGGCGCGGCGTAGACATCGCGGGCCTTGGCGAAAAGCGCGGCCAGATCCTCGGGAATCTCCTCGGGATGGCGGAACATGTCACGGATGATCGCGACGTCGATGCGGCGCGCGGCGCCGATCGGCGCAAACAGGGTCCTGCCGGGATCGGGGTCGAACAGGGCGTGTACGAACAGCTCGTCGGGCATCAGGTACACCCCCGCGGTAGGCCGTGGGTTGCACTCGACCAAAACGAGGCCCTGATCCGTGCGCAGAAAATCGAGCGACAGCTGGCCATGATAACCGGTGTCGGCGGCGATCACCGCCGCGATCGCCAGCGTCCCGCCCTCGTCGATCGCCTCGAACGAGATGCCGCCGGCGTGCTCGAGCATGCGCGGGTGGATGTATGTCGAGTGCGCGGCGATGCGACCGTGGTGCACGATCGAGAACGTGCACACGTCGGTACCCTGGACGAAACCCTGCACGAGCCAGGGGTTGGCGTCGGTTGGGCGGCAGCGATCGAGCGTGAGCGCGCCGGCGAGCGGGCCGGCGTTGGTGAACAGCTGCACGCCTCCGCGCGAGTATGCGGGCCGGGCGAAGAACTGACCGAACTCGCGCGTGGCCGCGGCCAACTCGGCCCGATCGCGCGCGACGAGCGTGCGCGGGATCGGTAGGCCAAGCCGTTGGGCCAGCGCGACGAAGCGCTGCTTATCGTGCAGCGTGTGCAGCACGTCGAACTGCGCCGCGAACAGGTGAGCATGGCCGCCGAACCGCTGACGCGCACGCGCGAGGTGGAACACCTCTTCGAACGTGGGCAGGATCCACTCGATGCTGCGCGAGGTCACGACGTCCTCGATCACGTCGAGGAACGCCGCGGTCTCGTAGCGCGGTGAGGGCGTGATGATCGCCTCGGCGGCGTAGCGCGAGTGGCTGCCCGGCGCGGTCCTGAAGGTGTCGGTGACGAACACCTCGTGGCCGTTGCGCCCGAGCTTGCGGATCTCGTCGAGGGCGAACGGCATGCGCGAGCTGGTAACCAGGATGCGGGCCATGGCGTCAAGTCTGGCACGAGCCCCCGAGCCGCAGCGCGAAGAACTTGCGCGCGGTGGTCGTCTCGTCGACGCGCTAGGATCCACCGCACGGTGTCCTGGCTGTTTCTGCTCGCGGCCGCGTGGGGCCTGGCGTTCACGTTCAACGCCTTTATGCCGCGCCGCGACCGTCAGCGCTTCTTCATCCCGAGCTTCGTGTTCTCGTGGCTCACGATCGAGCTCGCGGCGCACCACTTGGTGTGGCAGGCGGTTGCGACCGCGATCTTCGTTCATTTCGGCGCGCTCGAGCACTGGTCGGGTTGGGTGGGTCTGGGGCTCGTCGCAGTGCAGTGGTTGGGGCTGGTGGTCTTGCTCGCCCGCGGCCGCCGTGCCCGTGAGGCAATGGATCGCTCGCTGGAGGACTACCGCCGCGCACGCTCACCACACCAGATCGCGTGGTGGCGGCTGCTCGTCCCGTTCCCGATGCGCATCGAGCGCGCGCGCCGGATCAAAGACGTCGTCTACTCGCGGGTCGCTGGTCGCGAGCTCGCGCTCGATGTGTTCCTGCCCGCGACCGCGGGCCGGCGCCGACCGGCGATCGTCCAAGTGCACGGCGGCGCGTGGGTCATCGGCGACAAGCGCGAGCAGGGCATCCCGCTGTTGCGTCACCTGTCGGATCGCGGCTGGGTCGGGTTCAACGTCAACTACCGACTGGCGCCCGGCGCCACGTTCCCCGATCAACTCGTCGACATCAAGCGCGCGATCGCCTGGATTCGCGCGCACGCCGACGACTACGGCGTCGACCCCGAGTTCATCGCGATCACCGGCGGCTCCGCCGGTGGCCACCTCGCCGCGCTGGCGGCCTTGACGGCTGACGACCCCCGCTACCAGCCCGGCTTCGAGGGCGCCGACGCGCATCTGCAGGCCTGCGTGCCGATCTACGCGGTGTACGACCTCGTCAACCGTCAGGGGATCCGCGGGTCGAAGTATCGCGACCGCTTCATCGCGCCGCTGGTGATCAAGGCCTTTTACGACGAGGAGCCCCAGAAGTTCCACGACGCCTCCCCGGTCGATCGCGTGCAGGCGAATGCACCGCCCTTCTTCGTGATCCATGGTGATCGGGACACGATGACGCCGCTCGAGGACGCGCGGCTGTTTGTCGAACGGCTGCGCGAAGTCTCGACCGCGCCGGTGCTTTTCGCGGAGATCGGCGGGGCTCAACACGCCTTCGACATATTCCTGTCGCCGCGATCGGCGCCCGTGATCGAGGGGGTCGCGGACTTCCTCGACGAGGCCAGGCGCCGGCACAGCGCAGGAGGAGCGGACGCACGGCCAGCAGCGGAGTGAGGCGGCAGGACTTGCGCGTCCGAACCGGCGCGGTCCCGCCTAAGTTGGACCCGACGGCAAACCCATGGCACGACCTGAGCGATCGGCCGCACTCGGCCAACAGCACCAAGAGCTGGGCATGCAACTCGATCGATTGCGCGTGGTCGTGCATGCGCCCGCTGGCGTGCTCGCGCCCGAGCGACTGCAGCGGCTGCTCGCGCGTGAGGCCGAGAGCTTCGCCGACGCGCTCGTGCGCCACTTCGCCTTCGAGGAAGCCGGCGGGCTCGCCAACGCCGTCGCGGCACCGAACGCGTCGCAGCACCGGCGGATCGCGGCGCTCGCCGAGCAGCACCGTGCGCTCGCGTCCCACGCCGCCGAACTCGCCCGCCGTGCCGCCGAGTTCGACGCCGCTTCCATCGTGGCGACCGTCGAGGCGCTCGCGAGGGAACTCGAGGCGCACGAACGCGACGAGGCGCAGCTGATCCAGGGGGCGCTCGGCGACCAGCCGAGCGAGGCGGACTGAGCGCCGTGCGCTCGAACGGCGAGTATGATCGCGCCCATTGAACTCACCGATCGCGTGGCGATCGTCACCGGAGCGTCCTCGGGGATCGGGCTCGCCGTCGCTCGTCGGCTGGTGGCCGGCGGCGCCACCGTTGCCATGGTCGCGCGCGGCGCCGAGCGACTCCGGCGCGTGTGCCAGGAGCTCGGCGAGCGCGCGCAGCCCTTTGTCCGTGACATCGGCGATGTCCCGGCCGCGATCGCACTGCCCGGCGACGTCGCACGGCAGCTCGGTCGTCTCGACATCCTGGTCAACAACGCAGGGGTGCACCATCGCGGCGACATGTTGCGCCACGCACCTGGCGATCTTGCACAGATGTACATGGTCAACCTCGTCGGCCCCGTGGTGCTCACGCGCGCGGCGGTCGACGTGATGTCGGCCGGCGGCGTGATCGTCAACGTCGGCAGTCTCGCGGGCAAGCTCGGCGTGCCGGGCTCGGCGGTGTACTCGAGCACCAAGGCAGGCCTGCGGATCTGGGCGCTCGGCGCCGCCGAGGATCTCGCACGCCGCGGCATTCGCATCGCAACCGTCAACCCAGGCCCGGTCGACACCGGCTTCCTCGACGACGACTTCGACAACGTCAGTCTGCTGACCTTCTCGCAGCCGATGAGCACCGCCGACCAGGTCGCCGCGCGGGTGCTAGCGGCGATCCACAGCGATCAGACCGGGATCGAGCTCGACGTGCCGTATCTATCCGGCAAGCTGGCGACGGTGAACTACCTGGTACCCGGGCTCGGCCGCGTGATGCGGCCGCTGCTCGAGAAGCTCGGGGCCAAGGCCAAGGCGCGCTACGCCGCGCGCCGCGGGCTCGGGCGTAGCTGACGGGCGATCCGATACGTCGCCGACGCGAATTGCAGACGAACACCGCCGCGCTCGCGGATAGAGCTCGTGACCGGCCTGCGCTTCTGCGACACTGGATTCGTGCAAGCCTCGGCCATGCACCGGTTGGCAAAGTTCTGCTTCGCCGACGAACGGATGTGGGTCATTCCGGCGGAACTGCTCAGTTTGCGCGGCCTTGACCCGCGATTTCGAGAACTTGCCGCGCTCGCGGGCCCCCTCAGGGCAAGGCTGCTGACGGACGAGCGGCGCGAGTTCGTGGCAATCGTCGACCGAGCCGGGAGGCCACGCGCCGTGGCGCGCCCTCGCGCGCGGCGAGCTCACCGACCTGCCGTGGGTCGAGACCGATCAACGCCGAATATCGCCCTCAGTGCCATCGAGGAACGATACGAGCGGCATGTCCTGCAGCTTCATGCCGAAGTGCGCGATCATCGAGGCGTAGTCGCGGTTGAGATCGCGGTCACCATCGTGCAGCTCATGCGTCGCCGCCGTCGAGTGATCGGTTTGATGCCAGACCGGGTGATGTCCCAGCCGAAAGAGCGCGCCCTGGACACCGCGGCGCAGCGCCGCGATCGACTCGCTCACGCACACCGTGACCCACTCCCAGTTCGAGTACGGCAACACGAAGTGGCACAGCAAGTGGGCGAACGCCACGCCGGTGATCGTCACGCCCAACTCGGTGCCGTGGGTGAACTCCGTCTGCCCTGCTTCACCAGGCCGATGCTGCTGCGCGAAGAACACGTCCTTGTCGGGGCCCATGGTCGCCCGCCACCGCCGGACTCGGCGTTGGAGCGTCCGCACTTGGCCGTCGCCGTGCACGCCGGGGCGTCGCTCCTGCAGCATCTCCAACAAGGTCTTCGCCTCGAACGAGGGAGCGCCTCGGAGCTGATCTTCGACCCATGCCCAGTCCGCCTCGTCGATCGGATCCTCACGCGTTCGGTACGCCCGCGGGGCCACCGGCTCCCTCGGGAGTTTCCCCAACGACGCGTACTTCCGCCCCGTTTTCCGGTCCATTCCGGCCCGCTCGCTCGCGCGACCGACCGCGCCATCCTTGTGGATTTCCTTCATACGTCTCCTCACTTGCGCGTCGGTCGTCGTCACGTCGGGCCCCGTTTTCAGGCCCGATCCTGCCGATCATCCCGCCGCTGTCACGTGGGGAAATCTGGTTGTCGTCACTGGGGAACTCTAGTAGTCGCTGAGCATCTCGGGCGTGTTCAGGATGGCCGCCTCGACGGAACACCTATGGATCGCCGGTCCTTGTAGGCGTTCAGCTAGCGCTGCTACCGTAGCCTTCGATGGCGCCGTTGCCTGTTCATCTTAAAGACCGCGAACCGTCCGCGTCCGGCGTGTGGGGAGTTCGCAACTACTACACGACGCTGGAGCGACGTGCCGCAGCGGGCGCGGCGATCACACCCGGATACGTGGCGATGGCGGTTGCCGCGGCGGCGATGGCAACCGCCGGGCTCTTGCTCGACAGCGCTGCAGCGGTCATCGGCTCGATGTGCGTTGCCCCATTCATGGCGCCGTCGCGTGCGGTGTGCATCGGGCTCTTGTTTCGCAACTGGAAGGTCTTCGCCGCTGGCCTGGCAAAGCAAGTTCTTGGACTCCTCGGAGTCGGCGCAGGCGTCGCGATCCTCATCACGTTTTGTTGCTCCAAGCAACCGTCGGCGACCTGTCGATTACCCACGAAATATTGCTTCGCGCCATGCCGGACGGGCGAGCCGTCGCCCTGAGTGCGATCATCGCCGTGTCCGCGGGCGCGGTGGCATCCCTGGCCCTTATCACCC
Organism: uncultured Myxococcales bacterium; assembly: GCA_902826865.1. Taxonomy (GTDB): domain Bacteria; phylum Myxococcota_A; class Polyangia; order Nannocystales; family Nannocystaceae; genus Xiheibacterium. Next base: position 28,445 of record CADEGN010000009.1, on the reverse strand, counting down.
AACCGAGCACCACACTGGATACCCCGTGGGGGCAGGTGCTTGACGCTGTTATCGGTGTGGAGATTGCGATTTCCTTGCTTCCGCCGGCCGCAGTTATGGGGATTGCCTACGTGCTCGAAACCCCGACCAACAGTACCAATGCGTTCATGCTGTTGGTCGTCAACCTCGTGGGCATCGATGTAATCGGTAGCCTGTCGATTCTGGCGATCCGCGGCGTTCGCCGCCGCTATCTGGAGGTGGAGAAGAAGATCCGTGAGGTGACGTCGGCGACCATCGCCGGCGTTCCTGGCTTCATTTCGGTTGGCAGCATCATCGACGTGACGTTGCTGAACGAGAACGAGGCGCGAGTCGATGTGCTCCTTCGCCGTGAGGTTCGAGGCGTGGTCCCTGAACACCTGGCCGGGACGATCGCGTCCAGCGTTCTTGCGGCGACGTCGATGAGGATCGACGTCGCGGTGGAAATCGTGCCCATCCTGACGCATGCGGGCATTCCCAAATAGACTGCGAACGGGGCGCATACTGTCGACATTCAACCCGGTCAGACGCCGGCCACCGGTCGCGCCACGCTCGGGAAGGATGGACTGGTCGAGGTCCGCGGGTTGGCCACTGGCCCGCGGGTTGGCCACTGGCCCGCGGGTTGGGCGCAGAGATGCCCCGCTGCCCTTCTGATCACCGTCGCATCAGCTGCTCGGCCGGGCGGGCGCGCGACCGTGCGCGCTCGACCCGGCCGAATCTCTTACCGCGAATCGTCGCGGCACGGCATCGACGATACTCGATCCGCGCACGAACGCGCGCGCGCGATCCGAAGCGCAGCACGATCCCGCCGGGAGCGCCGCGCAGCTCGCATCGGGCGCTGCGTCGGTTCGTCCGGTCCTCGGCCTCGTCAGCTCGAGCCCCATCGGTTCCTCTTCGGCTCGTTGGCCTTCGCACCTCCGCCAGGCCAACACCAAAACGTCCCGACTGCGAACCGATCTGCACCAACGCCGCGAGCGGCACGATCAGCCACAATCAGGCGACCAACCTCCAGGTGACGCTCAACTTCGTGCAACCCGGCAGTGTCGGCTTCTCGTACCGCGGCAGCAGCGAGCCGAGCTTCGACTTCCTGCGCTTCTACATCGACACCCGGCAGCAAGGCCCCGGGTGGTCGGGCAGCGTCCCCTGGTCGCAAAAGAGCTACTCGGTCGCGGCGGCCTCCATGTCCTGAACTGGACCTACTACAAAAACGGTAGTGTGAACGTGGGCTCAGACGGGGTGTGGATTGACGAGATCACGACGGTGGGCGGAACGCTCCCGTGATCGCTCTCCACCTGGCCTCGTCAGCCTTCGGGTTCGGAGGTCTGGCAGGCCTGGTGGGACCGGCATCGGGGGGCTCGAGCGTGCGATGCAAATCACCCAGTGCTCGAGCCACGTGCGCGGATACACCGTGACCGCGTCGAACACGAAGTTGCGGCGCTCTCAGATCGCGTGGGGCAGGAGTTCGCGAAGGGCCGGCTGTGACGCCGAGCCGGGGCGCCATCACGAGGAGGCCGCGGCCCTTCGCACGGGCGCCAGCGCGCCGGCGCCCGTACGCGCGGCGATCTCGTGCAGCACTGGGGTCACCACTCGCTCCAACATGTCGCGTTTGATCGACTCCATCTCATGGGTGCCGAGTAGGCCCCAGCGGCCGAGCCCACGGTCGGCTGCCGCGGTCATCCGCGTGCCCACGACCCGCACCATGGCGCGGTGCGCATCGACGGTTTCGAGCAACACCGCCATCAGTCCGGGGTCGTGATCGGTGGCCCACCGAATGGTGGCCCACGCGAGCTCGGCATGCTTGGTTTCCTCGGAGGCGATGGTGACGAGCGCCGTCGCGATCCGTGGCTCGGCCCGCGATGCACCGATGCGCGCGAGCACAGCCGCAGTTGCTTCACCCCAACAGCCGTCGACGAGCGTCTCGAGCGCGACGGTTCGTAGGGTCCTGAGGCTGTCGTCGATCGGCGCCAACGCCCCGAACCGGAGGCCGGCGCCGCTAAGGGAGGCTGCGATCGCCAACGACACTCGAGCGTGCCGATCTTCGTCGAGCGCCGCCTCGCGGCAACGGCGGACGAGTTCATTCGGAGCTCCGAGGGCGGCCAGCTCCCGGGCGGCGCGAACGAAGCTTGCCACGGAAGCGTGTTCGTATTGGGCCGCCTCGCGCCAGCGAGCCGCCGCACGTGCACGCACGCCGGCGCACGGATCGGACGGGGAGTCGCGAAGAATCGGTGCCACGATGGCCACGCCGTGATCGCGAAGGGGCCGGCCGAGACTTGGCGTTTCGTCTTCGCAATGTTTGTCGCGCGTACGCGTCAGATACGACCAGTCGCATTCTGGAAATGGGTTGTAGTACGACTTCCACGCTTCGCAAGCTGTCGGGTCTTCGGCAACCGTATCGCGTGCCGCCGCCGTCGCCTCTCGGCATCGTTGGCCCCTCAGCGGGTGGAACCAGTCGCAGCGGTCAAGATCAGAGAACTGCCAGTTGTAGTTCTGCCAGTAGCCGAATTCCTCTGGATCCGGAAGCACCACGCCGCACGTCGACCGGATCTCATCCTCCAACTCATCAAGTTCGGCAGCGAACTCAGCGTAGTCGGCTTCATCGCCACATCCCGCGGCGAGCAGAAAGCCAAACATGAGAGCGCGGTAGGTCGATGGGCACGTCGGCATCGCATCGGGTAGTCCGCCCTGCTGAGACTTGGATCCACGTGCGGACAATCGGCCAGCCCGAGGTGGCGTCGGGTCCTCAGAATCGCCCCGACCGCGTGAAGCCGGAATGTCCCCTGTCGACGCTGGGGCCCACCCTCGGCGACAGCTTGCCCATGTGACGACTATGCGCGAAGCCTGCGCTGTAGCCTCGTAGACCTACAGAGACGATCCGCTTAGGTGGAGGGGGATCGACAGGATCGGAGGGGTGTGATCTGGTTTGGCGAGCGAGGTCACTCACGATGCTGTGGAAGATCCCTATGAAGCTGAGCGTCGAGGAAAAGCGAGTACCTCTTCTTTGCCGCTCCCATTCCTCCGAGTCCCCCATCTTTTCGACCCTCCGGGACACTCGGGGCGGTTCAGACCCCAACCGCAAATCCGTACACAGTTCGTTGCAGCCTCGCGAGGCGGGGACCATCCTCAGAATCGCCCCGAGACCGTGATGCCGGCCTGTGTGCCACCCAAGCTCGGAGTCACCCTGACGATCGACTTGCGCAGGCGTCGACGCGTGAGCGCGACGCCGCTGCTGTATCCTCCGAGGATGGCGCCCGGTACCGCCAATGCCATCGCAGCAAAGAACCCGAGGTCGCGCTGCAGCGGGTAGTACCGATGGCTATCCCACAACGCGTCGCCCGGTTGAAACGAGATCCGAGTCAGCAGAAATACCGCCGCGCCCGCACCCAAGAGGCTCCAACCGAGCGTCCCGCGCACACGTCGGCGCGAGACCTTGCCGTGGCGGATTTCGTCGTACGCAGCGTTTTGGCCAAGGCGCCCGTAGCCCACGGCGAGCAGCGGGATGGCTGCCCCCGCCGCCATCGCGGAGACGGCTTGAAATCCCCAGATCTGCGGCATGAAGTCGCGACGGGGACACTCGTCGCTCACGTCATCCCATGCGCAAGATGACGCTCGCGGCCCTGGGTCGGCGACGATCTCGGCGATGCCGTATCCAAGGCCGATGACTCGAGCACTCACCGCGCCGATCGCCGCCGCAGCACCCGCAATACGCACGCCTCGGCCGCTGAGCGGGCGAAGCTCGGGCGGTTTGCTGGAGGTCGTCGCAGCGGAGCCGATCGGCAGAGATGAAGCGGCAACGCCGGCGGTCGGTGCAACCGACGCGCTCGGTCGCGACGAAGCGGCATTGCCCGCCGCCGTATCAGCATTCGCCGGCGCCGGTGGTCGAGCGTCGCTCGTCGGAGGCGGTTCACCTCCGGCGTGGTCCTCGACGTTCTCGGACGCTGACGAAGAGTTCGAGACGAGCCGATCGTCTGGAGACGCCGTCGTCGAGGTCGGCACCTGCAACAGTACAGCGAGCGTGCGAGCGGCGACGGTGTCGATGAGGTTCGAGTGCATTCGCGCTGGGTAGTCGCGGGCGATGACGTTCGGATCCCTTCACCGACAGTGAACGCGGTGGACGACTGCCGCGTTCCCGAGCACGACGCGTTCGTCCGTGGCGAGCGCGGGAGGAGCCGTGAAGTCCGCGGTGGCGAGTGTTCCTCTGTCCACCCCAACGAGCGTTTTGCCCGCTTGAGCAGCAGCGAGAAGGTTGAGGGTCGCGGCTGCGGATCGGCGCAAGTTTTGTGAGGGTGAAACACGACGCCCCCTCCAGAAACTTGCGAAAAGTCGCCGGAGAGGGCTCGTGCTCCGGAAGCGGATCGGAGGACGACGATGGTGCCCGAGGGAGGGCTGAGTGCAGAATTTTTCGCGAAACTGAGCGAGCTGGACGAGCGAGCGGCGCGAGCGATCGCGGAGCTCGGATGCCGGCACTGCGGGGGTCGGCTGCACCGCGGTGACTACCTCCGCAAGCCGCGAGGTGGGGAGATCGGGGCGGCGGGCGAGGCTCTGAGGCGCCGCTTCAGCCTGTGCTGCAGCCGAGCGGGTTGCCGCAAACGGACGCTGCCGCCGTCGTTGCGATTCCTGGGCCGGAAGGTCTACCTCGAGGCGGTGGTGGTGTGGGCGAGCGTGGTCGCGCAGCTGCACGGCACGCTCGCAGCAGCGAGCCGAGCATGCGGGATCGCAACCCGGACGCTACGTCGTTGGCGGGCATGGTGGAGGGGCGACGTGCCGCAGACGGCAGGATGGCGAACGCAGCGGGCGAGACTCGTTCCACCGCCTCCTGACGATCGCGCGCTGCCGCTGAGCCTCGTATCGCGGTGGTTGCCGGCGGTGAGAGCATCGACGGCCGCGGCCGAGGCGGAGCCGGCACTGCACGCCTGCAGTCTGTGCCTGGCCCCGCTGACGACGCCGGCCGCGTTCGCCGCCGCGTGTTTTTCGAGGGAGGGCTGACGCACGCAAAAGATGGCGCATTGCCGAATTCGCGACCTCCGTCAGCTTGGAGACCAGTGATGGCCGAGGGCGGGATCCTCCCGCACCGTGTGAAGGCCGTCGCCGAGGTCCATCGATGTCGGAACCATCGAGCACGCCGATGCGCGTGCGCTGGGCACGATTGCGCCTGGCGATCGTCGGCCCGCTGTTGGGCGCGCCACCCAGCTCGGGGGAGTTGAAGCAGGCGATCGACCAGCTCGCCGCACGGACGTGGCCACACCCGACCACGGGCGAGTCGATCCGGTTCTCGAGCAAGACCATCGAGCGATGGTTTTACCTTGCGCGCAACGAGCAAAATCCATTCGATGCGCTCGCGCGCAAGGTGCCCAAACACGCGGGCACCCACCCGAGCGTGAGCGAAGCTGTGGCCGAGCAATTGCGGCTACTCCGGCGCCAGCACCCGCGCTGGACGTTTCGGCTGGTGTACGACAACTTGGTCGTACTCGGCCGGCAGAACCCGGCGCTGGGGGTGCTGCCGACGTACTCGACGGTGTGCCGCTTCATGAAGCGCGAGGGACTCTTGCGCCATCGCGTGAAGCGACACGAGCGCGAGCCGGGCTTCGTGGCCCGCGAGCGGCGCTCATACGAGGTCAGTCATGCCGACGCGCTGTGGCACTTCGATTTTCATGCGTGCCGGCGCAAAGTGACGACCGCATCCGGGGAACTGTGCGTGCCGCAGCTGTGCGGGATCCTCGACGACTACTCGCGGCTGTGCTGCCACCTGCAGTGGTATCTGCAAGAAGACACCGAGGCCCTGGTCCACGGCCTGTCCCAGGCCTCTCAAAAGCGGGGTCTGCCGCGCGAAATCCAGAGTAGGACGTAATGCCGAGTGGCCCTTCCAAGCAGTTGAAATTTGTGCAAGATATTCGAGCGGACTCGGCATAAATCGAGGCACTGACCGGGCACCGACGGCGCGAGGTCGCGCAGCCCAGGAGATCACGATGGCGGGTTCCACTCCAATTGTCGTTACAGGCGGGCAAGACGGCCTGGTCGATTTCATCGTCCCACTTGAGAAGTTGGTACCTACCGATCGCGGATGGCTTGGCCTCTTCGCGTCGGGAACACATCAGGGCAAAGAGATCAGTTTCAAGATCATGCTCGCGCCCGGACTACGCCCAGGGTTCGTGAACGAGAGGCCGGACAACACCGCCTTCCAAGAAGGTGGGGTCCTGCTTCTCTCCGATGGGGCTCCAACTGATCACTGGCTAGGTTGCGTAGCCGCAAGCTGGGGCATGAAAAAGGCAGGACTCGTGATGGCGGAGCAGGTGCCCTTCACGAGCTTCGCCACCCACGGCGATCCTCGAAAGCTGCGAGAGGAAGAGATCCGATTCAAGCTGTTCGCGGGCTCGGAAGAGGAAGGCGACTATGCAGAGTGGTTCCTCCACCTGAACGTCCCAAAGGGCTGCGCCGGCTTCGCAGAAAAGGACAAGAAATACAGAGCAAACCTCGTGCTTGCGATGACTGGATTCCGAGGCTGAGGTCAAGAGGCCGGGCGAGATCGTCGAGCGCCACCGACCACAGGTCCTCGAGCGCCAGCTTTGTGTAGATGAAGGTCGTGGCACTGCTGGCGTGGCCGAGGCAGTCCGCGATGGTGTCGAGCGCCACGCCGTTGCGGACGAGCCGCGTGGCGAAGCCATGCCGAAACGCATGCGATGCAACCTGCTGGAGCTTTACGCCAGCTCGATCCATCGCCTGGGCTACGAGCTGCGATACCCGCCCCGTTCGGTGTCGCACCGGTCTCGCCGTGCACGCGGCGGTGGTACTCCTCGGTTGGGCGCAGCCACACGAGTAGCTTGTCGCGATGGCGCGCGAGCAACTCTGCGGTCTCACCGGCTTCGCTCGGGCGCCCGGGCCGACAACGCTCGAGCACCGCGACCGCCAGCGCTTCGTCAGGCTCGGTGCTCGCCGTCCATCCGAGTTCAGCAGCGACTTCGAGCCAGCGCCGCACCGTCCGCCGACCGCGTCCGGTGACGCGAGCGATCGTCGCCTTCGCGTGACCGAGGTGGGCCCGCCGCAAAACTTCGAGGATCTCCTGCATGCCGTGCTCCTGGTACGCCATCTCCGCGACCTCCTTCGGTCGCGACGATGCTGGACACGGCTCCGGGCTGGCTCATCCCCCGCTCGATCGCAGGCGCTGGGCCATGTTTCTGGGAATTCCCGGTCAGGGCTGGATCATGTTCGCGAGAATTCCCCACCCGAGGGTGGATCATGTTCGCGAGAATTCCCTGGCCGAGGGCTGGATCATGTGCGCGAGAATTCCCTCTCGCGGGAGGATCATGTTCGTGGGAACTGACACGTCTGGCCACCTTGCTCCCCCTCGACAAGCAGAAGAATGCTGAGCGCCTGCGACGTGCGCTGCCAGGTGAACTCGGCCTCCCGTGATCGGAAGGTGACGATCGGACGCCCGTTTGGTGATCGATCGATCGCGACGGCGTGTTCAACGGGCAGGGAGCTTGGCCGTCCATGGACGTCCGAAGCCCGTCCATGGGAGGGGAAAAGGCGTCCGTGGGAGGGGGTGACCTCGTCCTTGGGACCGAAAACCCGTCCGTGGGAGGGGGTGACCTCGTCCTTGGGACCGAAAACCCGTCCGTGGGAGG
>CADEGN010000009.1:0-20711 GCA_902826865.1 uncultured Myxococcales bacterium | reverse complement strand
GGGTGGCCCCGTCCTTGGGACCCAAAACCCGTCCGTGGGAGGGGGTGGCCTCGTCCTTGGGACCGAAAACGCGTCCGTGGCGCCTACTCGACCCATGCCGAACGCTGCATGCGATAGAGCTCCATGCACCGTGCGGGGTTCAGCGCATCGCAGGCGCGCGTCCCCTCGCCTTCGTCGAAGTGCACCAAGCCGACGAGACCACGCTCGTCGCCGCCCAGCGTTTCGTTGGAACTCGCGGCGATGTCGGCCGGCGCCCGCGCAATGTCCCAAAAGCGCAGCTCCGCGAGCAGGCCCTTGTAGTCCTCGTACTGCGACAGGGCGCCGATCGCGGCCTGTTTCTCGGCGCCCCAGAACCAACCCTCCTGGCCGGGCGGGAAGTCGCTCCAATCGGACCACCACATCGCCTGCAGGTCCGCCAGCACCGGCGTGCTCTGCTCGTCGATGAGCTCACCGTCGATCCACAGCTCGAGCGCCGCGCCACTCCCGTTGGCTCGGCGCACGCACGTCACCAGATGCGGCGCGTCGTCGAGCAATGATGAAGCTTCGGACGCCGGGTACGCGCCGATCGACCAGACCTGCCCGCCAACGTCGGAGGCGCCGTCGCCAAACAACCAGCGCACCCGGCCGCCACCGTAGAACTGCAAGCTGAAGGTACCGGCTGAGAACGAGCCATTGTTGTGACCATCGAGCAGAAAGTTGCCGGTGTACCACCAGTCGTTGCTCGAGTAGGGCTCGAGGTCGAGATCGGACCAGTTGAGCAGTTGCGCATCGCCGCCATTGGTCGGTCCGACCGGAAACGACGCGTCGGGCACGATCCACACCTCGAGCGTGAATTCCGCGGCGCCGAACGTCGGAGGCAGCACCAGATCCTGGCCATAGTCGTGCTCGTCAGGCCCGTTCTGTGCGAAACGGATCGCGCCCGAGGGCGGCGCGACACCAGTGTCGTCGCTCGTGCCGGTAAGCCCGTCGCTCATGCCGGTGTCCATCGTGGTGTCGAGCTCGGCGCTCGTGAGTGCGTTGTCGTCGGCCGTCGTGCCGCTGCTCGGCCCGGTGAAGCTCGATCCGTCGCTCGTCGACATCGTCATCGTCGCGCCCGAATCCTGGGTCGCGGCGTCGCCGGTCGAACCACCGCATGCGGCACACGTCGCGATCGCGATCGACCACGGCCGGAGGCTCATGGAGCGATCATAGCTCGGCGGGCGCACTCGCGCGATCCGACGTCGGTCGCGGCGAGCGGCCGATGCTAGGGCGCCGCGCGACCGCGCGTTGGGATCCGATCGCGTCGCCCGAGCCTAAACGCGCAGCTCGTCGAGGTCCTCACTTAGATCGCCGAGGTCGCCCTGGTGTCCGACCGCGCGCATCGCCGTGAGCACGACCTGGCCGGGGTGCTTGTTCACCGCACGGATGTGTTCTCCCTGGCGAAGGCCGCCGGCACCGCCGGCGATGAAGCAGGCCATGTTCTCGGTGGAATGCGTACTGCCCGAGCTCCCGGTTTCCGGGTCGTAGCCCCAACCGCCCTCGAGCACGAGCACAAGCGCGGTGTTGTCGAGCATCGAGCCCTCGAGCTCGGGCGTGTCGCGCAGTTTTGCCACCAACCCACCAAACAGCCGCAGATGGAACCCAACCGCGTCGGCCACGGAGTCCTCAGGGCCGGCGCCATGGGTGAGCTCGTGCATGTCCGACTGCCAACCGCCGAAGTTGAACATGTTCATGTAGCACTTCCACTCGGTCATCATCAGCGAAGCCACGCGCGAGCGATCGCAAATGAAGGCCATGCGGATGAGATCCGCCAACACGTCGGACCGCCCGACCTCGTTGCTGTATCCGGCCGACGTGGAGTACGGCATCCCATTTCCGTTGTATTCGATGATCGCATCGCCGATCGGGAATTCCTCGGGCTCGGGGAGGAGCTCGCATCCGACGATATCGGGTTGCAGGGCCTTCAACCGCTTCTCGAGCTCGCGAATCTCGTACAGATGCTGTTCGATGCGCTGCCGATCGGCTGCGCCGAGTCGACCGACGAGTCCGTCGGCGCGCCGTTCGACGATATCGAGGACGCTCTGATTGCGACGCAGCAGGAGCTCCGCGGCGGCGGCCTCTACAGGGTCGGGCGGCGTGAAACCGGTGAAGAGCGACTGATAGGCCGACAACGGATTCACGATCGGATCGACCGCCTGCAGCTCGCCCCCGTTGTCGCGCCACGACATCCGACCGACGTTGCCGTTGATCTGGTTGGTTCCCAAATACGAAGCCGGCTGTACGCGGTAGGCCAATACCGAGAACACCTGATCCGGCGTCGAGATCGAGTTCGCGACGAGGTGGTCGGCGGTGGGTCCCTTCGGGACCGCACCATTGCCCGTTCGTACCCAGCTGCTGCCCTGCTGCTCGCCTGAGACCGTACCGGAGATCTGCGGAGCGATCGTGTTGTAATGAAACTCGATCGACCGCCCCGCCGGGGGCATCGACGCTCCCTCGGCCCACGGCAAGAGTAGTCCCGACACGATGCTCACCTTGTCGGTGATGCCCAGGTCTTCCAGGGGCTGCAGACCTCGCGTGACCGTGTAGTTTGGCCCGGTCTCGGCAGGGACGACTCTCCCGCCCACGCCGTAGCCAGCAAGCGAGATCCCACCCCAGCTGATGACGAAGCGCTTGGCTTGCGTCGCTCCACCTGCTTTGGCCGTTCGCGGCAGCATGGCCTCGAGCATGGGCAGGCCCACGGCGATCCCGGCAGCACCTCGAAGAAACGTTCGGCGGTCCAGTTGAATGGGTCGCATTTGCTTAGACCTCCTCTCGACGGAAACGGAAGGAATCGTTGGACACGAATTCGCTGAGCAAGTCGGCGAACTTGAACCCCGGAACCGCAACGCGCTCCTGCAGCAGCGAAATGAAGGCATGGTCGTATTCGTCGAGCTGGAACCGCCCCATCGCGAAGCGATAGAGTTGTTGCGTGGCGCATTGCGCCACGACTCCTTGATCCACCATCAACGCGCCGAGCTCGCCAGGTCCGCCGAAGGGTGCCTCCGTACCATCTTGCAGCAGGACCTGTCCCGTACCGGCAATCTCGCACGTGGATTCGTCCTGCGGCGTTTCCGGATTGTCCTGTTCGTGGGTGCGATACCGCCCGGCCTGGTCGTAGTTTTCGAGGCCGAAGCCGACCGGGTCCATCTGCAGATGGCATACGGCGCATCCGTTTTCCTCCAAGTGCGCCGCATTCCGATCCGCTTTGCAGAATGCGTCGTCGGTCGTCGGGATCGGATCGTCGGTGGCCACACCCGGCGGAGGCGGTGGGATCACTTGGCAGAACAGGCGCTCGCGAATCAGGATGCCGCGCTGCGTGGGACTCGTGTCGCCGAACTTCCCGCCGACCGAGAGAAAGCTGCCGTGCGACAAGATGCCCGCCCTCCCGCTGCTGTCGTAGTTCACCCACTTCGCCGCGCCGGGCGCTGGCATGCCGTAGTGCTGTGCCAAGATGTCGTCGAGCCACGTTTGCGTCGACGTGAACAGCTCCTCGTAGGGAGCCCCGCCAAAGACTACTTTCTCGATCAGCTTCGACGACTCGTTCTGCATCGCCACGCTCAGCTCGAGCTCGTGGGGAAGACCCTCGTAGCCCATCCACATGGCGTGAAACCGGCTGATCCGCGCTTTTGCACGTTCGTCGGCCAAAAGGGTTGCGGCCGCCTCGCGAATCCCGCCCTCGTCGCTCAGGGCCCCCTCATCCGCGCGATCGAGCAGCCAGTCCGGAGGCGTGGTTCCGAGGAGGAAGTAGGAAAGGCGAGTGCCCATTTCATAGTCGTTGAGCCGGAACACACCCGGCTCGCCGTCGACCGGTTCGCCGACCTCGACTCGGTAGAGAAACTCAGGATCTTGCAGTACCGCGCGGACGACCGAGTCGACCGCGGTGTAGAAGTCGCCGGTCTCGGTCGCGTAGTCGAGCAGCGGCAGGTACTCGTCGCGTTCGCTTTGTGTCAGGGGTCGGCGTAGCGCACGACGACCAAACGCGTCGACGAACTGCGTAAAGCAGGCGGCATCCGCCGGACCGCTGGGCACGCAACCGACGACTGTGTCGCGTTTGGCCGGGTCGGCCATCAGGCGGTCCACCGCATCCGCTGCCAAGAAGTGAGCACCCTCGATCAATGTCTGCGAGGGGATCTGCGCCGCCACATCGTTGTCGAAAGGCGTGCGCGCATCCTTCGGGAGGCGCAGGTCGCTGCTCCTCGTGTCGTCGAATAGCAAGTCGCGCAACGTGTTGTCGTACTCATTGCTCGTTAGCCGACGCACGCCGCTGGTCGGCACCGTCGTGGCATCCGCCGGGGGAGGGCCGCCGGTTTCGTCCGCTCCTGCGGTGCTGGAACCGGAGCCGGCGCCGTCGGCCCCGGCTGCGTCTGCGCCGCCCTTCCCGCCCGCCTCCAAGCCGCTGTAGCAGCTGCTCAGCGTGGCGATCGCCACGAGCCCGCCGAACCACGCGTTCCGTGTTCGCATCAAGAGCCTCCCATCGGTCACCAGTTTCCCCACTCGATCTCGCGGTGTCCACGTTTGATCGTGTCTCGGCAGATCTTCTCGTCTTGCAAACTACACACGCAACAGTGCGGCAGCGCTGTACCGAGCGCAGTGCCTGCGAATGGTGCGAACGGTGTGTCGGTGGACCTGTGTTGGAGCGCCCGTCAACAACCTGGTCGCGCGCAGCCGCGCAGGAAAGAGCAACGTCCTCGACCCGATGCGGGCGCGAGCGACTCCCCCGGTGACGCACCAGTCGAACAAGCGCGACCGGTATGGTCTGCGGAACTCGCTCGGGCGCGGCTGGTTGTGGTCACCGACGCCGTCGCATGCGGGTGGGCGACCTGCGACAGTCAGACGATCGCCGCGTCGATAGTTTGGCGGGACTGATCCGCTCGAGCGTCATGCCAAACACACGCCTCATCCACCTCAGCACGATCTTCCTCTGCGCATTGTCAGCCGGGGGATGCGCCCTCTTCCAGAGGGGCAACGGCGGCAGCAACACCAACGTGAGCAGCTCCGTCAGCATCAACTCCACACGCGATCTGGCGACGTTGCAGCGTCACGAGTACGACGTCCACGCAGTCGCCCAAGGCAAGGCCAGGACCGCCAGTCTCTTTTTTCTCACGTTCCCCTTCGGCAATCACAAGACCAAAGAGGAAGTCGTCGAGACCGCGTACTACAACGCGATGAACGACACGCCCAATTGCGATACGTTGCAGACTCCGAGGGCGAGCGTCAAACGCGTCATCATCCCGCTAATTCTGTTCAACATCACGATCAAGACGGCTGAGGTAAGGGGTCGTTGCGTCAAGCTCAAGAAGCTCGACGAGCTCGACACCCCCCAGCCAAGCAGCGCGGAGGCGAGAGCCCCCGTGCCCGCTCCGCCGAGCTGAGGCGGCTTCAGTGGGGGGGCACGCGAAGCTGATCGAGTGAGTGCGGTGATGTCGACCGATACCGTGGCGAGCCCGCGATCAACGGGGCCGCCCCGCCATCTTCACTTGCTACGCACCGCAACCACGCGCCAGTTGTTGTACCCGTGGTTGTGCAGATGCAAGGTCACGATCGTGCCCGCTGGGATCTCGGCTGCGGGCGTGAACTCGTATTGCAGCAAGCCGTACGGCTTGGGGATCGGCACCTCTTCGTCGACGATCACCGCATCCCCGATCGCCAGGAGCACGTGACCAGACGCCGACGACTCGGCCACGAGATCGTCGTGCGTGAACACGACCGTCACAGGACGGCCGCCCGGAGCGGGCGCCAGGCTCGGTTGCGCGAACACCCCGTAGTTGCACAGACCGGTGTCGACTTCGAACACGCCAAGCTCGTCGCCGAAGCCAAACTCGCACGCTGCATCATCGGGTCGGTGCTCGGGCATCGGATCATCCTGCGGCGCCCGCATCCAAAGCTCGGGCGCCACGAGATCGATCGGGCCAGTCGGCGCCCCCTCATCGCTCGCTCCGCCCATGGCGCTCGAGCTGGCAGCCCCAGTGGTGGTAGTGGTGGCTCCCTGAGGGTCATCTGGCGCCGGGCCGGCGCAGGCACAAAGCACAGGACCAAGCGCGAGGCGTGAACGCCTCAGGGATCGATGAATGCAATCGTACCGCCGCGCCATGGCCACCCCCACCTTGGCACGCTTGGGCGACAACGCCTATGCTGCAGACCGTGCGCATGCTGCTCGCTGCGTTGGCGCTCGGGTTCGGATGCGACCCTGCGACGGTATCGCTCGATCTCGATCTCACTGCCGACGACTGCGACGCCGACGACTGGGCGACGGTCCGCGTGCTCTCGGTGGAGGTGTACGGCACCGACGCTGCCGGTGATCGCTGCGCCCTGGCCCGGCGCTGTGTGTTCGACGTCGACCTCCCGGCACCGGTGCAGGACGTCGCGGGGATCGCAGCCGCGCTCGAGGCCGCGAATCAACCACTGGTCGACATCGATCGCGCGGACGCCTCGATCGTCCAGGTCACGGCCCACACCGACGGTTGTTGGTCCGCCCTCGGGCTCAACGGAGCGCCCACGGCCTGCGGCGCCAACGAGATCGCCGAGGCGGATGACGGCCGGCTCGGCGTGGTGATGCGCTGTGGGCCCTGCGCTTCCGCGGAGGTTCCGCTATGCAAGTGACGCGCTCGCAGTCGCGCCTGCCCCTGGTCCTCGCGCCATGGACAACGGTCGAGGGGCCCCCTGCGAGCCCCGGGGTTTCGGGCACATCGGCGCGGTACGGGGTATGCACAGCTATCCCCTCGGGGCGAATGGGCAGGGCTCGGCGATATGGTCTCGGCGTCTTCGCGGTGGCGGTCGCGCTCGCGTCGGGCTGCGACGGCGCGGGCGAGGAGCCCGACGAGATCGCGCTCGCCGTCGCAGAGCGAACCGCCGACGCCGTGGCGGCCAAGACCAAGCTCGCCCTGGTCGGTCAAGTGTTCGACGTGGCCCGTGGGCTCGAGGGACTCGACGCCGTCACCATCGCGCCCCTGCTTATCGAAGAACTCCGACGAAGTCTCCAACCCCTCGTCGCACAGGGTTGCGTGCCAACCCTCGAGACCGACGACCGCAGCTATTTGCGCGCGGTCTTCGACGGCTGCAACGTCCGCTTCGTGCGCCTCGACGGGGATCTGCGGATGGAGCTCTCGTTCGAGACGGCCCCCTGCGACACGGGCGAGTGTGTCACGGCGGCAGTGTGGAGCACCGACGACTTCGACCTTGCGTTTGGGCCGCGATGGGAAGGCCGCCCCGAGCTCAGCGGTCCCTTGCAAGTGCGCGCGCCCGTCGACCGAGCCGCGCCCATGGGCTGGACGACGACCGAGGATTTCACCGTGAGCAACCGCCTTGGGAGCTTCACGATGCAGTCGCGCGCGCGCTGGTCGTTCGACGCTGCCGGTTGCGTCGACATGGATCTCTTCGCGCGCCTCGAGCGTATCGACGAGCAGGACACGCGTCGGCGTCGGCAGATCGGCACGATGGTCACCGAGGTCGCAGGACTGCGACGCTGTCCTCGCGCATGCCCCGAGGCTGGCCACGTGCAACTCTCGTTCGGGCAAGGTCGGCTGCTCGCGTGGGATTACGGGGACGACGAAGTCGAGGTCGTTGGCCCGCGCGGCATCCGCTTTCTCCAGGCCGTCACCTGCGAGTAGGGCGCGCCGGGGAGATCTCTCGGCACGTCCATTCGGACGCGACCTGCGCAACCCTCTCGAATAGCTTGGGTATTTTTCGTATTGCGTGATACCTTGTTGAATGGTAGTGATAAACGACCATGTTCGGTAAGCGGCGCAAGCAATTCGAGGTCGAGACGAATGCACTGCCCGAGGCTCCGGTGGCCCCAGCCGCGGCGCCGGCCGCCCGGCCACCCGCGGTCACGGCCCCGCCGGGATCGCCGGCGCCACCGCGATGTGTCAACACGATCCTGCAGGGGACAACGATCGGTGGTTCGATCGCTTCGGCCAGCGATCTTGCGGTCGGCGGTGTCGTCGACGGAAACGTCGACTGCGGCGCCCACCTGATCATTGAGGCCACTGGCACCGTCCATGGAGATATCTCGGCCCGTGACGCGCGAATCGACGGCGCCGTCGAGGGCGACATCGTGGTGCTTGGGCGGCTCGCCATTGGCCCGAGCGGCTGCGTGCGGGGCAACGTGACGGCCCGCGCGGTGGCGATCGAGGAAGGCGCGACGCTCTCGGGCACCTGTTCGATGGGACTCAACCCGAAGAAGGCGAACGCCGAGGTGCCAGAGACACTCTTCCTCAGCCGCCTGATGGACGACGACGACGAGCGCCCGTTCGTGCCGGCGATGATCGCCGTGCCCGCCTAAGACGCGGAGCTGGTGGCCCCAGGATCGACGCGTCGGGGTGGAACCCGCGCCTGGACATTGACGCGCGGCGTGCATGTCGGTGAGCATCTCGCCCATGCAACGGACCACATCACGGCTCGCCTTCATCGCGTTTGTCAGTCTCGCCGGCTTTGCTTGCAAGAAGGAGGGAGAGACGACGCCGCCCGACGACACCGCTGCGCCGGCTGATGGTGGCGCCGCCGACGACGGGGCGGCCGCGGAGGGTGGCGGCGAAGCTCCGGCCGAGGGCGAGGGCGGAGAAGAAGCCAAGAAGGAAGGCGGCTGGTGAACCCTTGCGCCGCCGGCTGCTAGTCGCCGCGGCCCTTGTCGCATGCGTGCCGGGCTCGGGCGTCGAGCCCGGCAGCGCACCTGTGGATGATTCGCGCCGCGGCGTCGCCGATGCCCTGGCCGCCTATGAAGACGAGCTGTGGCGCAGCGCACCGAGCGATCCGCCGGGACCTTGGGTCGCTCGCTCGGGCGCCGATCCGTTTGCCGTGGTACCCGCGTCGCGTGGACGTGCAGTCGGCGTGTTGCGCGGTCGCGACGCGATCGTTCTGCTCGGCGACGACGGGCGCGAAACCTCCCGCGTCACACCAAGCGGCGCACGCCGCTGGGCACCCGTGGCGATCTCCGAGATCTCGACCGACACGTTCCTGGTGATCGGCGAAGGCCTAGACGCCGTGGACAGTCGCGGCGTCGGCACGACGATCGTCCGTGTTCGCGTGGACGGCGACACGCTCGCGTTGGAGCCCATCGTGCTACCCGGCGTCGTGTCGCTTCGCGGCGTGGCCTGGCACGGCGAGACCGTGTTCGTGGCCGATCGCCACGGCGGCCGAATCCTCGCCATCGACTGGCCGCTCACGGCAACCGCCCCAACCACGCCGCCGCGCGAGCTCGCGCGCTGCCCCGGGGCGATTGGACTCGCCAGCGCCGGGGGGCTCCTCGTGGCCCCGTGCCTCCTCGAGCACTCCACCTGGATCGGCGAGCTCGGCGACGATGCCCGCACGATCGTCAGCGAAACACGGATCGTTCGCGACGGCCCGAGCTGGAGCGTCGCCGTCGCCCGCGTGGGAGACGAGTGGCGGGTCGCCACCGGCGGTGTGGAGGACCATCGTCTCGATCGCACCGACGGTTTTGGTTACGTCGACTCCTTTGTCTACCTCGACCGGGTTCGCGGATGCGAAGCGGGACTGTGCACCGAAGCGCTCGCCGCCAGCGACGTCGGTGAGATCGGCGTAGTCACGCCAAAGTGGATCGCGATCGCGAGCGCGGGCGATCGCACCGTCGTCGACGTTTCTGGCTACGGGGGGCAGACGCTGGCGCGACTGACCTGGGGCGCCCAAACCGCGCCACCGCAGCGCGAAACGACGCGGGTCCCACCGGGGCTGCAAGCGGTCGCAACCGTCGGCTCGGGTCGCCTCGCGGCAAATCCACTGCTCGATCGCTGGGTTGCGATCGACAACACGGGCTGGAGCACCGTGGTTGCCGATCCGGGACCTGATCCGCGCAGCATCGACGAACGCGTCGGCGAGGCGCTGGTCTTCACCGAGCTTCTGGCACCGCATGCGAGCTCGGACGGGCCCCGCAGTCGCTTCACCTGCGAAACGTGCCACTTTGAGGGCACCGGCGATGGGCGTGTCCACTACACCGGCCGCGGCACCGTGCATGCCACCACCAAGCCGCTACTTGGCCTGTTTGGCAACCGTCCGCACTTCACACGCGCGCTCGACCGAACGATGGCGGTGATGGTCGACAACGAGTTCGCCGTGGCGAATCGCGGTGACCCGGCCGGACCAGACTTCGCGGTCTCACCGGACGAAACGCCTTGGGTGCGCGAGCTCGGCCTCACAACTGCGCTTGGGCCGATCGAACTCCGCAAGGCGATGATGCGGTTTTTCGCCCGCTTCACCCACGACACCAATCCCGCCGTTCGGCACCGCACAGGTTTCGATGAACGCGAGCGGCGCGGCGCCGAGTTGTTTCGGGTTCACTGCGAGCGCTGTCATCAAGCGCGACGCGTCGCCGATGAACCGAGCTCGCGGGTCGAGCCGAGCGGATGGGAGGCGCAGATCTTCTCGGACGCCGGCCCGCTGGTCTGGGCGAGCGAGGCCCGTGTACGCACCGGCATCGAGCCCTACGTCCACGACGAGGGGGCGAGGCCTCCGTCGCTACGGCGTGCGTGGCTCAAGCGACCGTATTTCACCAACGGCTCGGCGAAGAGCCTCGACGACGTTCTCGAGCGTGCCCGGGTCGGCGCCGGCGACGATGCCTTCGTCCACGATGGCGCGGCACCGAGTGGCACCGCGCCGCTCTCCGCCGACGAACGCGCGGCACTGCGCGCATTCCTCGACCTGCTGTAGCGGTGGCGCAGCCACCACGCAAGCTCAGCGAGCGTAGATCTGCAGCCTCTGATCGGGGTGCTCGCGCAACCCAAGCGCGAGGCCCGTGGCCACGCTGCCGACGACGACCACGCCGAGCACGGTCCAAAACCACCACTTGCGTACGATGCCCGCCTTCGGCTTGCCCGTGTCCGCGGGCGCACGCGGGGCCGCCGTGATCGACGGCGCGACGAACCGGCCCTTTGCGTCGAGTTGCGCCAGGGCCAGGCGGATCGCCGCCTCGACATCGGCGGCGACGACGGTCGGCCCCGAGCGAGCTCCGAGCACGATACGGGCCGAAAACCGCTCGCCGCTCGGCCACACGATCACCATCCCTGCACTGCCGTCGGCCACAGCAGCGGCGGTGAGGGCCCGGCGATCGGCGCCGCGGCGTGGATCGATCTCGTCGGCGTCGAGCGAGCGGGCGAGACGCTCGATCGCATCGCCCTGCCCTTCGGCGAGGGTGATCTCCGGCCGCGGGTCGTCGGCGATCCGGACGATCTTGGCCGCGGGCAAATGGCCGGCGGCGCGCCCGTGGATCACGTGCAGGCCCGGACGCAGATCGGCAACGCCACCGTCGGGCAAGTCGCGGCAATCGACCGCCACGCGCGCATCCTCGGGCATCCGTGCGATCGAGACGTTCCGGATCGCCCGGGCCGAAACCCGCTCGCTGACGCTGACAAACGCGCCCACGACATCGGGTCCGTAGACATCGCGCGCCGGTCGCCGATCCGGGTCGAGCGCCAACGCGAATGCAATCCGCTCCGTCGCCCGCTCCTGGTCGCCGGGGAGATTGCGCGACAGGTAGACGAGCACGAGCCGAAGCTCGAGCTCCCACAGGCTTGCGCACCGCCGCGGATCGGCGATGAGCGGAAGTTCCGCCGCTTCGAGCGCCAGGGCCTCGCGTTCCATGTCGTCCCAGCGCTGCTCGAGATAGGCCTCGCGGATGCGATCGAGGGCGGTGTCCACCGCCGCGAGACGGGCGTACTCGTCTCTCGCGAACGGCGCGCGCACGGCACTGAGCCGCGCCTCGAGCTCGGCGCGCGGACGCAGTTCGAAGCGAGGATCGACGGAGGCAATGCCCGCTTCGTCATCGAGCGGTGCGAGCGGCCAGAGCTGCAGACGAGGGCGTTCGGCCGCAGATCCCGCCAGCGCGAGCGCGAGTGCGACGCTGCGCAAGAGCATGAACGCGGGCAAGGGTATCACGTAGACTTCCCCGCTCGATGATGTTGGCGTCCGATCCTCGCCACGCGTCGAACAAGAATGCCGACGATGTCGATGCTCCCCTCGCTTGTCACAGGCGACCACGTCGGCCTTCGACTCCTCCTCGTACAGTTCCATCTGGAACACGCTTGCGATCGGTGATGTGTCCCTCGTTACAACTCCTGCTTGTTCGGTCTGCGCGCGCGATAACCGGTGATCGACCGGACCGGTTCGTCGTCTTGCACACCCATGCGGGCTCGAGCGAACCATCGGCGCTTCGTCGCGTCGTGCTGCGTGGTGGTGGCGGCGTGCGGCCCCGCCTTAGCGGAGCCTGAGACGTCCGCGGGATCGGCGGAGTCGTCGTCCGGCGCGTCCGAGGCCACGAAAGTCGCCAGCGACACGAGCGCGGGAAGCACCACCTCCACGGGTGAAGCAGACGAGCGCGGCTCATCCGATACCATATTCGAGCCACCGCTTGATCTGGGCAACCCGGCGCCGACGTGCGGTCCGTGCTCGGCGAGCGAGCGGCGCCCGCTTGATCCGCAAGAACCTCCAGGGGACGAGACGTTCCTCTCGGCCACGCAGCTCGGCGACGGTCGCGTCTTGGTCGCGTGGTATGAGCACGAAGATGGCCGAGTGAGCGCTCGCTTCTACGATCCGGCGTCCGACGACTGGGATGACGCTTCGCTATTGCGCCACGCGGGGTTCAGCGCGGGCTGGATCATGGCGTACGACAGCCCGGCCGGCCCGGTGGTCGTCGAGGGCGGGGACAACGAGCTTCATGCTCACCTGTTCGACGGGACATGGAATGACATGCCGCTCGTCCTGCCGAGTCCTTTCTCCACTAGGGACCTCCAGGAAGCGCCCGACGGAAGCAAAGCGGCGCTCGTCTCGTACTATGCGTCAGACACGGACCAGACCCTGCTGCTTGCATGGTTCGATCCGCAGGCCCGAGCGTGGGAGGCGGAGACGGTATCCACCCACCCATTCAGCTATTACGACGGGACATATCTGGCGTTTGCGTCCGACGACGGCGACGCGTTGGTGGCTGCGAAGAACGGCCCTTCAGACACGATGCTGCACCATCGCGACAGCGCCACCGGCACTTGGACGATGGTTGACCGGGGACCGCCCGGTTTCAACAGTGGCAACTCGGGACCGAGGTTGCGAGAGATCGAGCCGGGCGAGTTCCTCTACTCGCGTAGCTTTGAGGCGCTGGCTAGCCCTGGCGCGCCGTCGCTGTATGCGTTCACCGAAGAAGACGGTGTGAACGAGCTGGTCGGCGTCCCCTTCCCCGACGACTACGGCGACGGGGTGCTCTACTCCGTGCAGTTCGACGGTGAGACGCTCAGCCATCGCACGTACACCATGGACCTGCAAACCGACGAAGTCGATACGCTCGACCTCGACCTCACTGGTGCGTCGTATCGCGGCCACCTACTTGCCGAAGGCGGTCGCGCCTTCGTTGTCTGGGTCGCGCCCGCGCTCGGAGCTCACGCGGCGGTTCATCAGGAGGGCGGATGGACCAGTCCCATCGAGCTTCCGTGGCCGGCTCCGGACTCAGTTACCCGGGAGTATCTTGCCCGCAACGACGCGGGGGACGTGATCTTCGCGGCCGCGCCGTACCTGCAGCCGGATGCCACTGTCTCGCTCTACTCGGAGGAGGAGGGCTGTTGGCACCCAACGACCACACTCGGTGGCACCGCCGTGAAACCGCTTCCGCTGAAGAACAGCCGAGATTTTCTTCTCCTCGGATTGGTCGGGGACCGTGCGGCCAGCGTTTTCTCTTGCGAACCATAGGCGTCGGCAGCCCGGCGGTTCTTCTTGCTCGCACACGGCGGTGCGTCCTAGTTGCGGTCGGGATCGGATGCGAGCACCAGTTGCGCGATGCCGAACTCGACTGCGGGCGCGCCTGCGTGCTCTGCGATCGGCGACGTGTTCCTCGTCACAAACTCCTGTTTGTTCGGCCCCCGCCCGCGATAACCGGTGATCGACCGGACCGCTTTGTCGTCTTGGACACCCATGCGGGATCGAGCAAACCATCGGCGCTTCGTCGCGTCGTGCTGGGTGGCGGCGGTGGTGGCGTGCGGCGCGGCCTCATCTGAGGCGGAGACGTCCTCGGGATCGGTAGAGTCGTCGTCCGGCGCCTCCGAGGCCACGACCGTCGCGATCGACACGAGCGCGGGAAGCACCACCTCCACGGGTGAAGCAGACGAGCGCGGCTCCTCCGATACCATTTTCGAGCCACCGCCTGATCTGGGCAACCCGGCGCCGACGTGCGGTCCGTGCTCGGCGAGCGAGGGGCGCCCGCTCGATCCGCAAGAACCTCCAGGGGGCGACACGTTCGTCTCGGCCACGCAGCTCGCCGACGGTCGCGTCTTGGTCGCGTGGTATGAGTACGAAGATGGCCGAGTGAGCGCTCGCTTCTACGATCCGGCGTCCGATGACTGGGATGACGCTTCGCTCTTGCGCCACGCGGGGTCCAGCACGGGATGGATGAAGGCGTACGACAGCCCGGCCGGCCCGGTGGTCGTCGAGGGCGGCTACAACGACCTTCATGCCCACCTGTTCGACGGGACATGGAATGACATGCCGCTCGTCCTGCCGAGTCCTTTCTTCATTTGGGACCTCCAGGAAGCCCCCGACGGAAGCAAAGCGGCGCTCGTCTCGTACGTTGCGTCAGACATCGACCAGACCCTGCTGCTTGCACGGTTCGATCCGGAGACCCGAGCGTGGGAGGCGGAGACGGTATTCTCCGACCCATTCGACTTATTGTTCGGGGCATATCTTGCGTTTGCGTCCGACGACGGCGACGCGTTGGTGGGCGTGGACAACGGCGAATCCGACAGAAGTCTGCACCATCGCGACAGCGCCACCGGCACTTGGACGATGGTTGACCGGGGACCGTCCGGTTTCAATACTTACGAGTCGAGGCCGACGTTGCGAGAGATCGAGCCGGGAGAGTTCCTCTATTCGCGTAGCTTTGAGGCGTTGGCTAGCCCTGGCGCGCCGTCGCTGTACACGTTCAGCGAAGAAGACGGTGTGAACCATCTGGTCGGCGTCCCCTTCCCCGACGACTACGTCGACGGGGTGCTCTACTCCGTGCAGTTCGACGGTGAAACGCTCAGCCATCGTACGTACACCCTGGACCTGCAAACCGACGAGGTCGACACGCTCGACCTCGGCCTCGACCTCACTGATACGTGGTACCGGGTCCGCCTACTTGCCGGGGGCGGTCACGCCTACGCTGTCTGGGTCACGCCCGCGGTCGGAGCTCATGCGGCGGTTCATCAGGACGGCGGATGGACCAGTCCCATCGAGCTTCCGTGGCTGATTTCGAGCTCGGAAGGCTGGGTGTATCTTGCCCGCAACGACGCCGGGGACGTGATCGTAACGCAGGCCCCCTACCTGCAACCGGATGCCACTGTCTCGCTCTACTCGGAGGAGGAGGGCTGTTGGCACCCAACGACCACACTCGGTGGCACCGCCGTGAAACCGCTTCCGCTGAAGAACAGCCGAGATTTTCTTCTCCTCGGATTGGTCGGGGACCGTGCGGCCAGCGTTTTCTCTTGCGAACCATAGGCGTCGGCAGCCCGGCGGTTCTTCTTGCTCGCACACGGCGGTGCGTCCTAGTTGCGGTCGGGATCGGAAACGCGCGGGCGATCCTCTCCGCGGCAAGCGAGCCACGACCCGCAGCGTGAGCCCGACGCGTCGTCGTCCACACCACTTGGCTGCCCTACGTCGCGGTGGGCGATCGGGCGGAGACGATGGCCCGCGTGAAGCTGCGGGCACCTGAACCGGACCGGTCGCCGCCGCGGGTATAGTTGCCTTGGTGGCCAGCCCGCGGCGGCTCGGTGTGTACGAGATCGGTGATCGCATCGGCGAAGGCGGAGTCGCGGAGGTTTTCGTCGCCACGAATCCGGGTGCGGGTGTGCGCCGGACCGTGGTGGTCAAGCGCGTCAAGTATGAGCTACGCGACAACGCCGAGCTCAAGCGGGCGTTCGCGCGCGAAGCGTCCATCGCCCAACGTCTCCACCACGGCAACGTTGTGGCTGCGCTCGACGCCGGCGACGACGATGGGCTGCCCTACCTCGTGCTCGAGCACGTCGACGGTGTTCCCCTGCACGAGCTCGTGTACGACGGCCGCGGGAGCTGCCACGCGCTCCCCGCCGTGATCGCGGTTTACGTGGCCGAGCAGATCGCGCTCGCGCTCGCGTACGTCCACGGGCTCATCGCCGATGACGGCCGGCCGCTCGGCTTGGTGCACCGGGACGTCACCCCAAAGAACGTGCTGTGCTCGCGTGAAGGGCTGGTCAAGCTGACCGACTTTGGGATCGCCCACACCGGCACGCTCGGCAACGACACGCTCCCCGGGTTCATCAAAGGAACACCGCAATACCTGGCACCGGAGCAGGCCGCGGGTCGTCCTGTCGACGCGCGGGCCGACATCTTCGCGCTCGGTCTGGTGTTGCGGCGAATGCTCGTCGGCGATGGCCCACTCGATGGGGTGGACGCCGAGCTCCACGCGCTCGTGCAGCACGCGACCGAACCCGCGGTCCGCGATCGCATTGCCTCCGCCGACGCATTCGTTGAACGACTCCAGGCGTGGCGCGCCAA
Organism: uncultured Myxococcales bacterium; assembly: GCA_902826865.1. GTDB lineage: Bacteria > Myxococcota_A > Polyangia > Nannocystales > Nannocystaceae > Xiheibacterium. The sequence continues at coordinate 4,196 of CADEGN010000009.1, read as the reverse complement.
GGGTCACCGCAGCGGTGGTGCCCGCGAGCTCGGCGAGTTGGTCCGACTCCGGCTCGGCCGGCCGGTCCGCGAAGCGCGTTCGCTGGATCTCGGGGCCGTAGGCGCAGCGGGGACGCGGCAACTCGCGACCCCCACGCGCAAGGCGATGCGTTGGTCGTGGATCGCCACCGGCGGTCTTGTCGTCGCCGCGGTAGCGATCGCCGTCGCCTGGTCTGGGCCCATCGCATCCCAGGCGCCACCGGAAACCGTCGCGCGGATCTTCACGACTCCATCGCTCGAGCTCCCGGCACAACCGCCCCCCGTCGGCATCGGTCTGCCAGCCGCACCGCGTCCGCCGCCTACGCCAACCACGGCGCCGGCAGACCGTGGCGTGGCGATCGACGAAAGCACCATGACGTCGGGCAAGACGCCGCCTCGCCGGCAGGCGCGCGGCAAGCTCCGGATCAACGTACTGCCGTACGCGGAGGTTCGAATCGATGGTCGCGCAGTGGGCCGAACGCCCCAGACCCAGTGGCTCCCCGCTGGCACCCACACCATCCAGCTGGACAATCCCGACGTCCCGCTCCACCGGACAAAGACGATCCGCATCGTCGCCGGCGGGGAGACCTCGGTGATCGAGTGGTAGGCGAACGCCGCGGTTCAAAGCAGTGCGAGAACCGCGAGCGCGACGGCGAGCACGCTGAGCACGCCGAGCACGGGCCCCGTCCACCGCGACTTCGCCACCGCCGGGGTCGGCTCGGGCGCGCGCATGGGGATATTGAGGGGCATCGCAGCGACATCGGAGAGCAGGGTTGCTCGGCGCGGGACGGCCAGGGCGGGCTGCGGCCCTGCGGTTTCCGTCGCCGATACGAGGCCCTTGATATCGATGATCCCCGAGCCCGTCACGGCGCGATGCGATCCCGAGCGCCGCCTGATCTCACGGGCGATCACGGGATCAAGCGCGCGCACGTCAAACAAGACGGAATCGAGTCCTCGCTGCCCGAGCACCCTCGGCTCGGGGGCCTGTGGAGAGAACCACAGTCCCGAGTTTTCGGCGCGAAGCTGGACCTCGTCGGCATTCGTCATCTGTCCCTCTGCCCGGTGATGGACACCGGTTTCTCGCCCACCTTCCGTGGGCACGGACCGGCTTCTACCCGAAACCACGACGCGCGCGTGGAGAAATTCTCAGCGACCGAAGTCCGCGTGGGCGCGCTGACCAAGCGTTGGCACGTCGCTGGGGACATGGCCTCGGAGATCGTGCGCGTCGGCGATCGATGCGCCGCGCGCAGCGTCGATGCGCGTCATTGCGCGCGACGATCTGCAGATGCCTGAGGCTTTTCGTCCCATGCGTCAAAAAAGCTTCGGGCGTCGTCACGCCAGCCCGCGTTGCACGAGCGGCGCCTTGGTTCACGACCAATCACAGGCGCGACGACGCTCGGCGCGACGATCGGCGGCGATCGCGGTAGGCCGGGGTATCATCGGAGCGTGGCGGTCCAGCACACCATCCAGATCCACAACGGCGCCGACGTCACGGCGCTGCGGCGGCGCCGACTGCGGATCGAGGTGGTGCGCGGGCCGGACAAGAAGGCCCGGGGCGACTTCGACGGCGATCGCGTGGTGATCGGCACCCACGAGGGCTGCGACCTCGTGCTGTCCGACTCGACGGTATCTCGTCAACACGTGGAGATCGTCCTGGTCCCCGACGGCTATCGCATCCGCGACCTCGACTCGAAAAACGGCACCTTCATGGACGGCTTGCGCGTCCACGACGTGGTCGTCGAGGGCGCCGCCGCACTACGCATCGGCGAGACTCAGATCAAGGCCACCCCGCTGAGCGAGACAGTCGAACTGGCGTTGTCGCCGGCCACGCGAATGGGACCACTGCTGGGCCGCAGCGCGAAAATGCGGCGTGTCTTTGCCGTGATCGGCAAGGTCGCGCCGACGGATGCCACCGTTTTGCTCACCGGCGAATCCGGGTGCGGCAAAGAGGTCGCGGCCCGGGCGATCCACGAACACAGCCACCGCGCCGACGCTCCTTTCGTCGTCGTCGATTGCGCCGCGTTGCCGCCCACCCTGATCGAGAGCGAACTGTACGGCCACGAGCGTGGCGCGTTCACCGGGGCCGACCGTGCCCGCGTCGGCGCATTTGAATCGGCCAGCGGCGGCACCTTGTTTCTCGACGAGATCGGCGAGTTGCCCCTCGATCTGCAAACCCGATTGCTTGGCGTACTCGAGCGCCGGATTGTCCAGCCCCTGGGAAGCAACCGAACGCGCGCCATCGACGTGCGCATCGTCGCCGCGACGAATCGCGACCTGCGGCGCGAGGTGAACCGCGGCAGCTTTCGCGCGGATCTATATTTTCGGATCGCGGTGGTATCGGTCGAGATGCCGCCTTTACGAGAGCGTCCCGAAGACGTCGCGCTCTACGTCGAGGCCTTTCTCGCCGAGCAGGCCGGTGCGGGAAGGCCGTTCGCGATCGACGCGGCAGCGATGGCGGAGCTTGCCAGTCGCCCGTGGCCAGGCAATGTCCGCGAGCTTCGTAACACCCTCGAGCGCGCGGCCGCGCTGGGCGAGATCGACACCGGCGCAGCGGCGTTGCTCCCCGAGGCCGCCGAAACCACCGCGAGCAGTAGCGACGCGGAAATGACCATGGTGCTGGCCGATCCATCCGTTCCGTTCAAGACCGGCAAGGGCCTGCTCATCGACCGGTTCGAGCGCGCCTACGTCGAGGCGCTGATGCAGCGCCACGCGGGGAATATCACCCAGGCGGCGCGCGCGGCGGAGATCGACCGCGTCTACCTCTTGCGCCTGCTCGACAAGTTCGGCCTGCGCACGACCAAACGCGGGGGCAGCTAACGGTTCGGGCGCCTGGGCCTCCCTACGGGCCCACGTCGCAACGATTGCGCCGCGCGGCGGCCAATGCCACGGCATGCGCAGGTTCCTCACGCTCCTCCCGCTCATCACCGCCGCATGTGGGCCGCGCGGCAACGACGATGGCCTGTTCGGTACCGGCTCGGGGTTGACGGGCGCAGCGGCGACGTCCGAGTCGCTCGACGACAGCGGTCTCTCGAACGGAACTGCCGACGACGGAAGCGGAGCGCCGGCCGACGGCACCGGCCCGAAGTTCGATACGCCCGATGGCGCGACCGGGGCCGGCGACGCCGGTCCGGGGCAAGGCTGCGACAAGGTCGACTTCCTCTTCATCGTCGACAACTCGCTGTCGATGGGCGATGAGCAGAGCAACCTCGCCAACAGTTTCCCCAAGTTCATCGACACCATCCAAAGCGAGGTCGTCGAGAACTGGCGCGTGCTGGTGATCGATACCGATCCGCAGGACAAGTGGGACGAGAAGTTGGCCGAGTGCCACGGTCCCGATTGCGAAGGCGAGGAGCCGACCGACAACTGCGGCGTGATCCCGCCCCAGGACATGTGGACATGCGGATCGATCCCGGATATCGACGCGTGCGATCCTGTGCTCGGATCGGGCAATGACCACGATGACACGGTCAATCGCGCCACCTGCGGGCTGGCGGGCGGCAAGCGGTGGTTCGACGCCAGCCAACCCGATGCCGATGCCGCGTTCGAGTGCGCCGCCAACCTCTACGAGGGCAACAGCCCTGAGCTCACCATGGCCGGCATGCTAGCGGCTGTCTCCGACGAGCTCGTGGGCCCGGGCGGGTGCAACGAGGGATTCCTGCGCGACGACGCCGTCCTGGTCGTGACGTTCATCAGCGACGAAGAAGACGCCGGCGACTCACCCGGCGATCCGGCCAGCTGGCATGCCGAGCTGCTCGCGCGCAAAGGCGGCAACGAAACCGCGGTGGTCGTACTCGGCTTGCTCGGCGATACCTCGCTGCCCGGTGCGGTTTGTCCGCCCGATAGCGTGCCAGGCGCGAACGGCGGCGAATATTCGCCGCGGCTGATCGAGTTCGTCGAGTCGTGGGGCAGCCGCGGGTTGTGGGGCAGCGTATGCGCCAGCGACTACGGGCCGTTCTTCGAGCAGGCGGTGGCGCTGATCGACACCGCCTGCGACGAGTACGTCCCCGAGGGCTGAGCTTCCCGCGTCAGCGAGACTGCTCAGGCACCGCATCAGCGAAATTCTTCGCCAACAGTTGCTTCGGATGCACCCACCGTGCGATCGCGCGCAGCGTCGGCCGCGGCGTGCGCTAGGAGCGTGACCCCGTAAGGGGTCTCGCTCCTCCGTGCCCGTGCCCGTG